>NZ_JAVBXD010000026.1 GCF_030756675.1 Bacillus multifaciens | reverse complement strand
ACCTCAACTGAAAGCATGTTGAAAAATACAAACCAAGCATCTCAAATCTCTAATGAAGCTATGCAAATAATTCATGAAGTGAACAAACAAATATTAGGACAAGTTACGAGTATTCAAGAAAGTTCAAGCGCAATGAATGACGTAGCAGATGGGGTTCAAACAGTAGCTGAATCCGCATCAGCTGTTGCAGAAGTATCTGTTGCCACAACAGATCGTATAGAAAGTGGAAGTAAAGTAATCCAGCAATCTATTACGCAAATGAATAACGTGCATAAAACTGTTGAAGAAACATCCGCAGTGATAGAGCGTCTTGTTATGCGTACGCAAGACATAGATAAAGCTTTAAATGCCATTACAAATATTGCAGACCAAACAAACCTGCTTGCCTTAAATGCTGCAATTGAAGCAGCACGTGCAGGAGACAATGGAAAAGGGTTTGCGGTTGTTGCAGCCGAGGTGAGAGACTTAGCTGAGCAATCAAAGCAGTCCGCAAATGAAATCAATGATTTAATTAAATCCATCCAGCAAGATACAAAAGATACTGTTCAAATTATAAAAAAAGGGCAAGAAGAAGCAAAACAAGGAAGCAATGCTGCTAATGAGGCAGATCGAGCGTTTTCAACAATCATGACAGACGTTCATAAGATAACGCAACAAATTCAAGAAGTCTCAGCTACAACAGAAGAAATGGCTGCTGGGACGGAAGAAATTAACGCTTCATTATCAGCAGTATCAGAAACTTCTACAAAAGTAGAAAAAGATACGGATATGACTGTACAAGCAATTCAAACACAGGCATCATCGATTACAGAAATAACAAATCAATCTATGCAAGTAAAGAAACAAATTGAGGAGTTAGAAGGATTGCTTTCGCAATTTAAAATTAAAGAATAACTATAACTACTCAGTTACTTTATGGGGTCCTGCCACACATCCATCAACTTAAGGATTTGGACTATTCTTGAAGTTAAAAGCGCGTTACCATTCTCTTATATGAATGAGAAAGGGTGACGTGCTTTTTATGAATATGCATCCAAAACAAGAGTTGTCTTTATTTGCCGAAGAGTTATATCGGTATATGTCTCCCGCTACACTTAATCAATTGGCTATACATGCCCATCAACCTAAGGTTTTAATCCCCCCTAAATGAAAATTTTCTTTCTCTACAGGTAGTTACTCTGAGAAGTCAGCTCATTTTTCGTTTTGGAGGCATTTATTTTTCTTAAGTTGATGGGCATGTGTTCTAAACCCCATCGGTATATTAAGAATAAGAAGTATGAAATTGCACAATATGTAAAATAATAACAAAAAAAGAATTAAAAAAATTCCTAAAGTATTTTATTATATAAATGTGAATATTTTAAGGGGGAATTGTAATGAAAGCACCTGTATTAGATGCTATTTTAAATGCAATTATTGATTTTTTCCATTTTCCACGTTGCTAGTAAATAAAGAAAAAACCGGCTCCTTTTTGGAGTCGGTTCTTTTTATGGCGAAATCGCTCATTTAAAAAAATGCTTTTCTGTCGGTTTTTTAATTCGGATATATATACTTAGAGGTTGTCCACTATTTAACAATCGGAACATGAAGAAAGTAATTCATAATCTATATAACTAGCATCATAGTAAATGAATTGGTCTCCCCCTAAGTTTAACCATCCATTTTGTTCGTAATATACTTTATAAGCTTCATTATGATGTAATGTCCGAATCACATTACCGCTCATAGAAGGTTGATCTCGTAAATTCACATTATCTCCTGTAATCGTAGCAACTCCTATATAGTTACAGTAACAAATATAACTAGGGTCATAATAAATGAATTCATTTCCCCCTAAGTTTAACCATCCATTTTGCTCGTAAAATACTTTATAGGACTCATTACGATACAATGTTCCAATGACATTGCCATTCATAGAAGGTTGATCTCGTAAATTCACATTATCCCCTGCAATTGTAGCAATTCCGATATAGGAGCTGTTAGGTCTATTATTATTATTACCGTTGGCTAAATCTACATAGGATGTATTACAATCGACATTCCCATTAATTCCTTGTACACTTCCAGTATCTGTGTATTGCCAAATATCGCAATCCATTCCTGGACCGCGGTCACTATAACGTGCAACCCATAATAAAGTATTTTGTAAACGGGAAGGGTTTAGGTTATTTTGAAAGAAATATAGATTGCTGTAAACGCCGGTACTTGTATATCCTGCATTTTTTAATTCTGCTAAAAATGCATTCACAGCATCTGTTAATGTATCCGGGTCTAAATTTGCATCATTGACTTCTACATCGACAAATACAGGTGCAGTTAATGTGACGTTCTGTAAATTTTTAATGAAGAAAGCAGCCTCTTGTCTTGCATCATTAACAGAGATTGCTCGAAAAAAGTGGTAAGCTCCTGTCAGGATGCCGACACTATTTGCACCATTGATATTATATTGAAAGGTCGGATCGACAAAATTGGTACCTTGCTCAGAACCTTCTGTTACTTTTGCAATCATAAAGTTTATTTGATTCGGATCATTCTTTACTTTATTCCAATCAATGCGCCCTTCATGGTGACTCACATCAATTCCAAATGACATCATATCACACTCCTTATTCGTTTATTTAATATTTTGAGGTACTATACTACTTTATATTCTCAATCTATTAAATTGTTAATGAATGTGTAAGGGTATTTATACTAA
The DNA here is from genome assembly GCF_030756675.1 of Bacillus multifaciens. Classification (GTDB taxonomy): domain Bacteria; phylum Bacillota; class Bacilli; order Bacillales; family Bacillaceae_G; genus Bacillus_A; species Bacillus_A multifaciens. Next base: position 70,133 of record NZ_JAVBXD010000026.1, on the reverse strand, counting down.
TTCTACTATTTTGGGTGATATTATAGTCTATCAAGTTAACGTTTTGAGGTGACTTGTTTTTCGTATTGCTAGAGATAGGTTGTTACGAGTATGATTTGTATCCTTTCTATGAGGGACATAATGCATTCAAGTTCATATTCAATCTGTGATTTACTATATTATACTACTTCAGGAGGAAATGATTAACTTATTATGTATTAGAAGTCAGGGAATATGGATATTTTGTTAAAATTTACTAGTTTATGTAATTTGATCCTTCTGTTTGTTATAATAATAGAGATTTTACTATTATCATTGAAAGAGGGGCTGGAAAATGAAAGACGAATTAAAAATCGTTGAAAAAGAAAGTACACATGCTTTTTCTAGTAATGGTTTATTAGGCTTTTATTTTGAAGGACAAAATTTTAATGATCTTCTAGTAATCACACAAAAAGCAAGTAGTAATTTATCGTTAGAAAAAGAAAATATCTCATCGTTACCTAGAGTTCAGAGTAAACGCATTCAATCTGCTAGATGGTTAGGGTTTTTAAAACCTGAAAAAACAGATGAATATGTTTTTTTTAGCCCATTGAATTATGAAATCTTAATTCAAGTTGATAACAAACTCATTGTAATGGGTAGAAAAATCACATTAGAAAAGGGAAGAACTTATCAAATTCGAATGGAATGTCGCTTCGAAAAAGCTCATACTCCATTCGTAAATTGTAAATTGTTCTGGTCATATTCTGGTATAAAAGAAGTCATACCTCAAAAATGTTTGTTGACACCTGACTTTAAAAATACAGAATTTTATCCGCAAACAAGTTTATTTGGTGATGTAACTGATGAGACTACTGATACTGATAATGATGGAATATTAGATGATTGGGAGATAAATGGTTATACGTTTGATGGCACAAATGTTATCAAATGGGATTCATCCTATGAGGGAACATATACAAAATATGTCTCCAATCCTAAACAAGCAAGTACAGCTGGTGACCCATATACAGACTTAGAAAAAGTAACAGGACAAATGGACCGAGCAAACTCTTTGGAAACTAGAAATCCATTAGTAGCAGCTTATCCTAAAGTCGGAGTTAGTATGGAAAAGCTGATTCTGTCTGTAAATGCAGATTATACCAATTCTCAAGAGAACTCTACTTCTACCAGTAAGACCGAATCGAATACTGGAAGTGTATCAATAGATGCTGGGGCAGAAGGTGGTAAAGACCCAAAATTCACCGGTCACATTATCGGAGGGTTTTCTCATACTACTTCTACCACAAACACGACGGAAAATAGTAATACAAAACAAGTGCATATTAACACAGGTGAATCTGCCTATATAAATGCGAACGTCCGCTATTTTAATACAGGTTCAGCACCTATTTATCAAGTTACACCGACAAATAATTTTATTATAGATGACGACACAATTATGACAGTTACAGCACAACCTAATTATATTGGCAATTCTTTAACTCCTGGAGGGACTTATCCAGATATGAGCTTATCTCCTATTGCATTAACTGAAGTAGGAGCGGGTAAGGATTTTACCATCCATTATGATAGTTTCATGAAGCTTCAATCAGGAAAACAAATGATGATAGAAACTACACAAACGAGTGGGAATGTAAACGACGGCGCCGATTCTTGGACAGGCTACTTTACAGAAATTGAAGCGTGTACAGCATGTTTAATTCTAGATACTGGAGATGGAGTGTTAGAGAGACGAGTAGCAGCAAGAAATTACAATGATTCAACGGATAGTACACCAGAAATTACTTTAGGTGATGCGATACAAATCGCTTTCCTAACAACAATTGATGGAGATAAACAGTTCTATAAAAACATTCCAATTTGCGAAGAACTTGTACAAATGATTTATGATCAAGATACAGCTGATGATTTCAAGAATCAAATGGATCAGAATCCAGATAAAAAAATGTTTGATTTGTTATTAAAGACAGGTATGAACATTTTAATAAAAGTTCCATGTGTTAGCTTTGATTGTAACGGTTCTGCAAGTGTTACAAGTAACGGCATTACTTGGTCAGGAGCAACACATCAAGATAGTATTGGAGTCGAAGGGGGATGTTTAAAAGGCACGAATGCTATTGGTATTCTGACTTCTCCATTAGAGCCTTACGGTAAGTATGTTTTAAGTCTATATGTAAAAGCTATTAATGAAAATACTTCCATCGAGATGGGAGTCATGAATAATGACAGTAATCATAAAAGGTATGATAATTTTACATTAACTACAGATTGGCAAAGATTTGATTTTGAATTTACAGTTCTTGATGATACCTCTATTGCGAATAAAGTTTATATAAACTCTAACAATGGAGATATTTATTTTGATGATATTACAATAACAAAATTCGTATCATTAACTAGCAATATAACTGAGCAAGTAATTCAAAAGGCACATACACTTGATCATTGGCAACAAGATGGTAATGGTCATATAAATGCTGTGTATTTCAAATTGGATCCTGAATATGTTTGTAATTATGAAGTAATAGTTGATGGAAAAAGTTATGGAACTGGAACACGTTATGAAACAGGGAATGATGGAAGTCAAATGGTAAACTTTACTGAATATAACGCTGGATCTGGCTTTGCGAATACCTCTCGTATTCAAGTTAATGCTATTTATAAGAACAACACAAATGTAAAAGCAATAGTGGCTTTATGGTATAACCAACAAAATATAGATGTTCAAGATTGGAAAAGACTTATTATGAATGGAACAGTTTATCTGTATGATAATGGTGATCCTGGTACTGAAATAGAACCATACGGATGGATTAAGTTTTATTCTAATGACGTAACAGTCTTAAAGTCTAATGAAGTTCAAATATGGAGTAAACCGAATGATGGAAACCGCCAAGAACAAGCTTCAATAAATAACGTAGAATTTTACGCACCTGGCAGCGGCAACTATACTTTCTATGGGGATGTAAAAGAAGACGATAGTACAAGTGCAGATGATGTTCTTGCTGATCCAAATAATCCAGTAAATGTTGGACCAGATGACACTGAAGTTAAGTTTACCGGCCCAGATGCTGAGGACGACTATGTAATAATTGATTTTACAATTACTTATCCTTAATATTTTTAATTCAAATAAAAAGGTCTCAAAAGCATAGATTGAACTGTACCCCGAATCGTGGACACTTAAAAAAAGTCCATGATTCGGGGTTTTTATGGTTTTTTATTAAACTGTCCATTTTATAGGGGACAGTTTAATATAGAGTTATCTTCTTTTTAATTTCTGTATAGTGATAAAAATTTTGTTGTTTATTCAAAACAGATCATTTTTCAGCAACTGCATATAACAAATGGGTTTTCTCTACGCTTAATTAACTGTAAGGGTTAACTTTTTTCATTTTGGGCAATCAAGAATTTCTTAACTTGATGCTGATGTGTCACAACCCTTAATTGCTTATATTAATAAACATCAAGCCCTCTAATCAATTGTTTCAGAATTGCAGTCTATATCAAATGGTAAACCGATTTGTTTTTTACTATTTATTAGATTTAAGGAAATCTTGTATAACAAGTACGACAGTAATCACAACCATTAGAGCAGTAAATACAAGTGCTACGATATTTACGAAATCCGTGAATGAAATTGTAATAATACAGATTGAAAAAATCGCTGCAAGAAAAGGAATAGCTTGTTGTGTTTTTGTTATACAATGAGCGTCTTGCTTCCTAACATACGTCATAATTACACCGATAAATAATAATAAAGGACCGGTAATAAGAACTCCGAATAAACCGACGCTATCTTCAATGAACCATGGTAAAAATCGCATTCTTGAGGAAAAAATAAATAGGTTCAGTATGAAAAGAAATAATTGTATGAGTAATAATTTTTTACTTATGCCTTTTAGATTCATAGTATCAAACCTCTCGTTTGGTGTATTTTTACACCATTCTATTCGTAATGCACTTAGGTGTCAAATGAAATTTTTGGGAGCGGCGGTAATACCGAAATAAACTCTCTCTTTTTTAGTTTGTTAATGCTTTTGCAAATGTTATTCCAAGTTAATGAAAGACTTTTGTAACATTTATGAAAGGGAAATGAAAGAAATATAAGGTAAGATGAACTTCCTAACATATGTGTCTATAATAAAACCTTTGTAAAGAGTGTATTGGTATTCTTACAGAACTGTAATCTTTATGTAAGATGATTCGATAGTTGGTTTATCGTTTAAATGTAATAATGACATTATAAGAAGCGATAATAAATTTGTTAGAAATGATAGGCGCGTGTTGTTCATGAATGTAACAACAATTAAAAAATGATTGAAAAAAATTCAATATATACAAAATAGGTGGAGGAAAATAGAATGGCTTTAAAATTAGTAGGTATCGTTATTGGAGTGGCATTAATCTTATCGGGTGTATATAAAATGAAAAAATATGATGCATTCGTAGGAAAAACGCAAACGAGAAAAAATCTTTTCAACTTGTTATTTAATGGACAGAGTTCTGGAATCGGACAATTATTAAGCGGGATTGTGTTTATCATTTTAGTAATCGTATCTTTCTTCATTAAATAATTTGTAAATAAGAGAAGTTAAAATATTGAACTGCCCCTTCAATTGTTAGTTGTATGTAACAGTTGGAGGCGCAGTTTTTTTATGACAAAAACTGCTTTGCAAACGAAGCTAGATGTTCTAAAGTATGCATTTGGATTAGACATATGAAAAAGCCCATTAAAAATGGGCTTTTTTCTCAGGGGCTAGTGATTACTAACCACTAAGACGGTTTGATGGAATATTCATTTTAACACGATTGTTTTTGTATGAAAATACAAACGGCATATGCAATATTGCATATTTTACAAATATTTGTCCGTGCTATATTTAAAACAACATGTGGGGAGGGAGAAGAGTATGCAAAAATTTATTGTGGGAAATTTAGTAGCGTTCGCAATGTTAACAGGGGTGTCTTTGCAATCTAATGAAGCCGAAACGAATTCTAAAGAAGAAACCGAAGAAGTAGTAGACTTAATGTCTATTTTGCCATTTGAGTATTAGTAAAAAAAGAAACAATCGTTAATAATAATAGGGATTGTTTCTTTTTTATTAACTCTATGTGCCTGAGGTAACGGAATATGAATCTACTATTCTTTGAAATAAAAAGGCTGGTGTGAATCATATGTTACCTCAGGCAAATTTATTTAGTTAATTTTTGCTGCTTCAAAAGCTTTTTGAACTGCTTGTACTTCAGGTGAATTTGCTCCATATTTAGTTGTTGTAACTTTTATGCATGCCGCTCTTAATTCGGAGAAATTAGAAGACATGTTTAATTCATCCGCATTTGCATAGTAGAAAATATCAAACATTTTATCCTCGCCAATTCCTTTTGCAGCTACACCGTTATGAGTACCACCTTTGGCAATGAGATAAGAAACTTTGTTGATAATGCTTGCTCTGTGTTTTCTTTCAGAGCATCTTTCACGACATTTTCAGGTGCCTTTTCTGATGGTAGTGTAAGCTCACCTGTGCGGAATGTATCTTCTTGCATTTGAACCTGCAATTGGTCTTTTTCCTCCGCATAACCTTCTGCATATGGTGCGACAGCTGATAAAACTAATCCTGTTGAGAGTGCGACTGTAGCTATTGTTTTTGTCTTTTTCATGTTTTCACCTCGTGTAATTATCGGAATTATGAAACTTAAGTAGATTGTAATTGTCTAAGTTTGTCGAAAAAAGGGGTAATGTATATTTATCAAGTTAATTCTGAATATTCTGTATAAATTTAACGGTAGCAGTGTAAGATGAGACGGGATAAATCGAGGAAGGGGTGTTTGAGGAAGTACCCACTGAAAAAACGCGATTCTTTCAAAAATTTTTCGAAAGAATCGCATTTTGGGTTTTAGGGGTATCTGCTTCGTAAGTTGTTTCCTTGTATATTTACCAGACAGGTTTTAATCTCGATGGTAATTTATCTACATTTGCTTCATAAACTAGTTTTGTTAAATCTTCTTTGAGCATTTGCATTCGTTCAGCGCCTATGTTTTCGATCCAACGCCCTTCAATTTCAGCTAGTATCTCTTCTTTTGCTTTCACGACTAACCAACCGCGTTCAGTTAAAACAATAATTTTTCCTCTCTTATCAGTGGGATGAGTTTGGCGCGTTACGTAACCATGTTTCTCAAGGTAATCCACCATTTTACTCACAGCTTGTTTTGTAATTCCTAAGTATTCGGCTAGTTCCATACCTGTTGCGCCATTAGGGGTGATACATTTAAACAGAAAACCATGTGCAGGTCTAATGTCTTCAAATCCCAATTCACTTAATTTCTCATGTAGTTCATTAATCGATGCACTAAAGGATAATGATAAAAGGGATGTAAGATCTAATTCGCTAAACACTTGATGTTTCATGTACATAACCTCCTTAAATAAAGTCAATTAAATTGACTTTATTCGAATCCCATTGTACTATGTGTAATATGGTCAATCAAGTTGACTATATTTGATTGTGAAAGAAATAGGATTCACCAAAAGAAAATTAATAAATTATTGGAGGTTTCTTATGTCTGATATCGTTAAAGTTAGAGCAAGTGTATTTATTCCAATGCCTTGGACTGAAGCGAAGAAGGATATGCAAACAGGGGATATAATCCAATTCGAAGGTGACTCACGTGAATTTACACCTTATGTTGTAAACGCTATGCGTTCCAGAGTTGAACAAGAGGTAGTTGTAGACTTTTACAAAAAAGAAGTATTCACATATGCGAATACGGGCATCACAACAGAAAGAGTTACAACTCCAGATGGTTCCGTTAGGAAACGAACAGGAAAAGCGAGTACGGAAGGTATTTTGTGTACTCATGTTGTATGGGGATCAGATGACGTCAAATTCCAAATGAGTGCAAGTGCTAGCAACCCATTAAATGTATATGCACCTCCAGTTGATTATCTATTAACTGTACATGTTAAAAAAGATGGTACTGTTGAGATTCAAGGAGAACATGATGGATTCCCATGTTTTGAGTTTTATAAGCAAGTAGATTTTGGTTCGTTCGAACAAATTTATACACATGATTTCAGAGAAACTGGTGATACACCGGAAGCTCTAGGCGGAGACATGGAGTATCGTTTTAAAAAGATATTGTAAAGACAATATGATCTCTTTTTTAGTGAATAAATATATAACAACATAAGAGTGGATAACAGGAGGAACAGATAATGACAACAGTTTTATTTGTAAAAGCAAACAATCGACCAGCTGACCAAGCAGTTAGCGTGAAATTATATGAGGCTTTTTTAGCGAGCTATAAAGAATCGCATCCAAATGATACAGTGGTAGAGCTTGATTTATTTAATGAAGAATTACCATATGTAGGAGTAGATATGATTAACGGCACTTTTAAGGCTAGTAGAGGACTCGATTTAACAGTAGAAGAAGCAAAAGCAGTAGCTATTGCTGATAAATATTTAGATCAATTCCTTGCAGCTGATAAAGTTGTATTTGGTTTCCCGTTATGGAATTTAACAATTCCAGCTGTACTACACACATATATTGATTACTTAAACCGCGCAGGCAAAACGTTTAAATATACGCCAGAAGGTCCAGTAGGTCTGATTGGAGATAAGAAAATCGCAGTATTAAACGCAAGTGGCGGTGTATATTCTGAAGGACCAAAAGCTGAAATGGAAATGGCTGTTAAATATGTAGTAAGTATGATGGGCTTCTTCGGTGCAAAAGATATAGAGAAAGTAGTGATTGAAGGTCATTATCAATTCCCAGATAAAACAGAAGAAATTATTGCTGCAGGGCTTGAAAAGGCGGTTAAAGTAGCAAGTACGTTCTAATGAACAAAACATCATGGCAGTACCAACACTTATATAGCGGTGGTACTGCTTTCTTATTGAACCGATAGAAAGAAGGATTACATTACAATGGAACGTTTATGGACAAAAAACTATATCATGCTGACAATTACAGCGTTATTACTATTTAGTGGTTTTTATTTATTAATGCCAACACTACCGATGTTTATTAAACAATTAGGTGGAAGTGAATCTCAAGTTGGATTTATTATCGGCGTCTTTACAATATCGGCAGTCATTTTACGCCCGATTGTTGGCGGATTAATGGATCGATATGGCAGGCACGTATTTATAATAAGCGGACTACTCTTTTTTGCAGTGACAATGTATTTTTACGATTGGGTAACAGGTATTATATTTTTAGTGGCATTACGTATCCTTCATGGAATCAGCTGGGCAATTGCGACAACTTCGATTGGAACGGCTGTGACCGATGTGATTCCACCATCTCGTCGCGGAGAAGGAATGGGTTGGTACGGACTTGCAATGACGTTAGGCATGGCTTTAGGACCAATATTAGGTCTTTGGGTAGCGAAATCATTTTCATTTCATTATTTATTTCTACTATGCACAGCATTAGCACTTATTGCATTCATACTTGCATTTGGTACAAAAATACAAGCTGTTCAACATACATCAAAACAACCAATCTCATTTTTTGAAAAAACGGTTTTACCAATCGCCATTGTGACATTTTTCTTATCCCTTACTTTTGGTGGCATAACAACGTTTTTACCACTGTTTGCGGCAAAGATTCAAGTGAATGCTGGTACTTTTTTCTTAGTTTATGCTGTCACACTTATAGTCATTAGACCGATTGCAGGAAAAATATCCGATAAGCGTGGAGAAGGAATCATTATTGTTCCTGCGCTTTTTATAATGATAATTGCACTATTCGTCCTAGCGATGACAAAAGGGCTTGTTGGACTCGTTATAACAGCTATTTTGTACGGAATTGGATTTGGATCGGCACAACCTGCTCTTCAAGTAGCAACGATACGATTAGCCCCACCAGAGAAAAGAGGAGTAGCGAACGCTACATTCTTTACTGCTTTTGATTTAGGGATTGGTTTAGGATCTATTCTTTTAGGATTTGTTTCACAAATTATGGGATATCAAATGTTATTTATTGTTTGTGCTGTATCTGGGTTTATTAGTCTGGTACTTTTTATTTTGTTTGTAAAAAAGAGATTAAAATAGCGTTTTAGTTTACGAAAAAAACGTTATTCTATTTTGTGAATAGAAGGTTCGAAGTTATCGTATATTTGGTTATAAAAAACTACACCTCAGTTGTGCCTAACAATTGAGGTGTAGTTCATTTTTTGAGTATTTTTATGCCGATACCAGCAAATTATTCCAGTAATAAAGAAAACGGACTCTACTTTACCATCCATCTACCTTTTGACATTTCGTCGTTATTCATGAAAAATTGTTTCAGGCTATTTTAAATCAAAATGCAGAAGAGGCACAAGCATATGCTATGCAAAATTTGGAGCTGAAATATTAAATAACATGTAAAATATCAGATGATATTATGAATTATAAAAGGAGATAGAAAAATGTCTGGAACGATTTTTCAAGTAAAGTCTGTCAATATTGGTAAAATTGAAAATCTAAACTATGGAAAAACTATTATTTCAACAGCAATAAGAAAGCGCCCTGTTCAAGGAAGGCTTTTTTTAACGAAAACAGGTTTAGCTGGAGATGAACAAGCCTATAAAGATCATGGTGGAAAAGATAAAGCTTTATGTGTATATTCTTATGATCATTACGCTCATTGGAGCAATATAATCCATAACATGATAAATGATTCACTCTTTGGAGAAAATATTACAGTATACGGGTTGACTGAAGAAAAAGTTCATATTGGAGATATCTTCGCTTTCGGAGAAGCAATCCTACAGGTTTCCGAGCCAAGAAATCCATGTTATAAGCTTGCAAAAAAATATGACGTTCCTACTTTAGCGCTTGAAATGCAACAAATAGGATATACAGGTTTCCTATGTCGAGTGCTACAAGAAGGGGAGGTGTCGTCAAGTGATTATTTACAACTTGTTGCATCGCATCCAAAAAAGGTATCGATTTCACAAGTCAATCATGTTAAATTTCACGATAGATACAATAAAGAAGCGCTAGAAAGGATTATTGAGGTGGATGCACTATCGGAAAGCTTACGAGAGTTATTATTGAAACGATTAAATAAATAATTACACCACAAAAAAGAGTTGAGTGAATATAAAGCTATATATGGGGTACAGTCACACATCCATCATAGACTATTTTTGAAGTTAAAAGCACGTTACTATTCTCTTTTGTTAATGAGAAAGGGTGATGAGAGCCCAAAATGTATACATTCATATTCACAGATGATATCCTTTTAGTTGGATTCTTGCGCTGAAGCAGCAAGAAATTGTTGTTCTTTACGCATTAATTTGTTTTTTTATGGAAATATATATTAGTAAGTATACGATTTGAACGTTCTATTTTTTAGAGTATAACAGGAGGAGAATGAATATGTCGGAAATTGAAGTAGGCGAAATTTTTACCCTTAGCGATGAGAATAATGAGGAGCAGGAAGTTGAAGTGCTCGGAACGATGAATGTCGAAGGAGCAGAATACATTGCTGTTGGCTTTGTAGAAGACATTCAAACGGAAACAGAGGAAGACATTGATATCTTCTTTTTAAAAGTAGAAGAAGGTAGTGACTTCTCATACATTGAGAGTGATGAGGAATTTGAAAAAGTATCTGCTGCATTTGAGAAAATTATGGACGAGCAAGAATAATATGGGTTGGACACAAGAGGGGGGATGTATATCCGCCTTCTGTTTTTGTATAGAGGGGTACCGCTACACATCCTTAAGTTGATGGATGTGGGAACGTACTAACATAAAACCCACGCTAAGAAAAAAATTATTATTGGAATGGTGACATGTTTTGCATTATTATTCTCATTTTGGGTGAATCTTGGTAAACTCAATTCCTTATTATAACATCTTTGGAAATTTATTAAGTTAAATATTTGGTTTTTATTATATAATAAAGGGATATCATGGAAAGAAAGGGAATATTCCTAATGAAAATAACAAATTATACATCATCGTATATTACTAATACTAAATTTAATGAATCTGAAAAAAAGGATCAATCTACTGTAGAAATTAAACATAATAATAAATATGAGAGTGAATCAGATAAGAGAATGAGCTTAATGCAAGAAAAGTATAGCAAGATTCATGAGGAAAACATGTTATATGCTAATCCTGAACAACATATTAATAATAAATATCTTAGTTATTATTCAGCAGAATCTCGTCATGATTTAAGTAAAGAAGAGAGAGATATTGCATGGCGAGCAGAAATGAATATGTTGAGAAACGGTAAAGTTGATTTTTATGATATAAGGGATTCTTTGTTTAGAAATTCAGATTCTATTAATGGTGTAGTTGAAAATCATAAAGAGAAAGCTTTTCAGCGTGAACAAGTAAATCGTCAGATTCAAAATTTATTTATTCAAAAAAATATTGATATCCCAGATGATGAGAACTTAACTTTTAGTGTTGATCCGAATAATTTTCAAGTTACGGTGAAAGGTAGTAAGAATATACAATTGCTGCAACAAATTGAAAAAGTTTTAAATGATAAAAATAATGGTGAGGAATTATTTTCGCATATTTTTCAAAGTAGTGATTTTAAATCTGAACAAATGAAGCCAGAGGCAATACGTAAATATGGTTTAATTTCTACACTTAGATCAGGAACGGGGTATAATTTACATGATTTAGAGCGTAAAGATGGTAAGTTTTTAACTTCTGATGGTCAAGATGTATTTGAACTCTATTTGAATCATATGCGTCAAAACCCGTATGAGCGTAATTATGTGAGTCTTGCGGCATCAGTATATGGTTCAAGGTATGATAAATTAGCAGAAAATGGTTTTGATGCGATGCCAGATTTAATATTATCTATTAATTATAGTAATAATAAGTTACAGGATATTGGCCAAAAAGAAAATTATAGTGATCTTTATTGGCTTGCTGATTTAGAAAAAAGTGTAGAAGTTGAAAATAAAAAGAATAAATAGAATTTAAGTTACACTTGAGAAAACAAAGGAAGAAATCATTTCTATTGCCAATGAATTAAAGCAAATGCCTATTAATACTATATATAGATGCAAATTGAAAAACTAACATAAAAACCCTTTTCTTTTTCGGTGGGCGAGAGCAACTGGCCATGCATAGAGGCAGTCAGTTTCTTTTCCTGCCACGTGCAAAGTTTAAAACAAAGAGAGAAAGCAAGTAGCGGCCATGTTTTGTTCTGCATAGCAGCGACTTAGATGTTAAAAGTCAACTTGTATTTATATATTCTTGTCATTGCACTGGTTCGAAAGGATATAAAATCCTAAATACTGTTTTAAAAGAGAAATTGTATGCTTTCCCAACAGGTAAAAAAATAATTTTAGATTAATAGTGTAAGACTCAAGTAGGAAATCCAAAAGAAGGTATTGAAGTGCCATAAAAAACTCCCCCCAATTATTAGTTGTGTCTAACAATTGGGGGGAGTTCATTTTTTGAGTGTATGCATAAAACCTATTTTACATTTAATAAATACGACCCATTTTTATTTTCATATTTGTAGACATGCAAATAATATTTTCCTGGTTTCGCATTATATTCACCTTTAATGGTATTATCGTTATTTTTCCCATAGGCTACCATATTTTCTAAATCTGATTCATGATAAAGTGTCCATGTCATTCCAATTTGTTTTTCATTTACTACGGAAATATCTATATTTTGCGGTGAATTAATCGTAAAAGTATAGATATCTGACTTATCATTGTCGTTAAGATTTCCTTTAATAGTCGTATTGAAATCTATTAGATTTGCCTTTGAATCTTCGTTATTTGGTTCTTTTTCTCTTAGGTATTTTGAATCTTCTCCATTTGGTTGAAATCCTAATTTTAACAATATAGCTTTTAAATCTGGTAAAACACCAATTCTATCATAATCTGGCTCTCCAGATTGTGTTCCTGTATTTGGGTTACTTAAGATGTCTCTTAACTCACTTGGTTTATAGGATTGACCCAAATGCTCCTTCGCAATACTTTGTATGGAAACGGCTGCACCGGCAATAATTGGTGAAGCGCTCGATGTACCATTAAAGCTAGACGTATATAAATTTTTAACATTTCTATTTGGATCTGCAGAAGTTGTATCTACCTTTTCACCCCATCCATATACATCAATTCGACTGCCATAATTTGAAAACCATGAACGTCCGTGATGAACAGCTGGTACAGCAGCTCCGACCATGATTGCACCGGAATCTTTAAAATCTTTGCTATTACGGTTCAAGACTTTTTTTCCATCTTTATTTTTAAATTCATCTAAGTCATTCCAACCATTTGCTCCAGCCTCGATGATTACAATTCCTTTATCCGTTCCAGTGCGAATCGCATCAAATACATCTGGTTGCACTTCAACTGGTAAATATTTATCACGATATCCTTCATAAGATGATTGTGCCTCTAACAATAAAACATCACCGGCATGTAGATGTTTTACAGCACTTAATATGGCATCCGCTGTGTTATAACTACCATCATCCCTAATTTGAGATACTACTTTTACTGTGGCTTTTGGTGCAATACCAATATTGCCGATTTGATTATCTTCCGCAGAAACAATGCCCAAAACAGATGTTCCGTGCGCAACGTGACCCTCTACATTTTTTCCGGATATAAGTTCGATATTTTGCTTTTCTAGGTCTTCATGATTTAATAGCCAGCCATACTCCATATCTGTAAATGTTATACCTTCTCCATCGCCTCCCTTGATCCCCCAAGCGTAAGGCGCATTAATACCGTATGGTGCCTCTTTTAGGTATCCTTGGCTTTCAAATCTAGGGTCATCATAAGGATTAAGAAATAAGTTTGGCATTTGTACTTCCGGTGGTGTTACATTTTCCGGTTCTTTTATGTATACATCCTCTATTAAAGATGATTGTTTTAACTTTTCTACTAATACTTCTGCTTGTCCATTCTTTGAAACTTGAATTACATAATAATTTAATAAGTTAGAAGATGAAGTATTATTATCGGTTTCAGCACTTTTATTTAGACTTTGAATTTCGTCAGGACTTACAGATGTAAATAAGCGTGTTAATGTTAAATCTGGGAATTCAGAAAAAAACTTTTCTAGTACTATATCATTTTTTTCCTGTTTTATTCGCTTTTCTATCCCATCCTCGTATGGTAAATTGATCTCATTTTTAAACTTTACAATAACTTGCTTTTCTTCTTGTTTTTCTACATTCGCTTCTTTTTTTTGTACTACTGAATCGTTTGAAGCAGCACTTACTATATTAGAAGTTTGTCCTACTCCAGTAAAAGTTGTAATTGCTATTGTAGATGCGAGCATTCCTTTTAAAATTTTCATAAATTTCCCCTCTACTTTTCTTTTCTAAATAATTTCCTACAAAAATATCAAAGTAATTACGTACAAATCTTTATACTATATATATCCAAATTAAAAAACCGACATAAAAACCTCTTTCTTTTTAGGGGAGGACGAGAGCATCTGGCCGTGCATAGAAGCGGTCAGGGCCTTTTTCTGCCACATGCGATGTTTTAAAACAAAGGGAAAAAGCGAGTACAGGTGGTGTTGCAGTCTGCATAACAGCAACTTATATGTCGGAAAATTAAAATTGATTTATATAGATAAATTATAATGAACACTTGAAACAACATCAATATATCGAGATATGCAATATTGCATATCTCTTAAAGTTTTGCGATTATACTCTGTATGTTGGGCAACAAAAAGGAAAAAACTATAACAATATACCATATTAGGTCTGCTTTTCTCGCTTACATAAGTTCAAAAATAGCTATAAGGCTTATAGTTAAATCTTTTATTGTCTTCTCTTAGCCATTCTTTTGCTTCTCTTGTTTGTTTCGTTACTTGCAGTATATATGGATTTGGATGAATATTCCTTTTTTGTTTTTTATCGGTTCATCACCAAAAGTCATGGTTGCGTACACTGCACTCCGAGTGGATGCTTTCCGCGGGGCGAGAGCGAGCCTCCTCGGCAAGCCTGCGGGGTCTCACTTTCCTCGCTATTTCCCGCAGGAGTCACCACTCTCCGTTCCGTGTACTAAAACGAATTCATCTCAGAAAAATCAACCACATGTTATGGTGATGAACCTTTTTATCCCATTGGTATATAGGAGATAAGAAGTGTGAAGTTGAATCATATGTAAATTAATAACAAAAAAAGTTTGAAAAAATCTCCAAATAATTTTACAATATAAATATATAGATTTATTAATATTTAAGGAGGGATTATGATGCAAACACCTGTATGGGATGCTATTTTAAATGCAATTATTAATTTTTTCCATCTTCCACGTTGCTAGTAAATAAAGACAAAACCGGCTCCTTCTTGGAGTCGGTTTTTTATATGGCGAAATCGCTCAGCGTGTATATTTATTAAACTGTCCATTTTACAGGGTACAGTTCAATAAGAAGATTATTTCTTATGTATTACATTTCTTTGTAATACATATACTTGAGAGAATATGAATCTATTTTTTATTGAATAGACCTAACGTATCCACTCTTCAAGAATTCGTACCGTTTTATTCGTTGCATCCATCTCTATTTTCATACCAATTGGAACGGTTAACATCGGGTGGGTGTGGCAGCAATCAAAATCCGCAATAAAGGGTATGTTAATGCCATCTAAAACTTCTAATAGAATTTCATATGGTTTTTTATTTGTGCCACAATCGTTAAATTGCTCATGTTTGCCAAGAATTAAACCAGAGATTTTATGAAATACGCCATTGAGTTTTAGTAAAGAAAAACTTCTTTCAATGGTAGCGGCATCTTTTGATGTGTCTTCGATAAAAAGAATATCTCCTTCTTTTATTTCTGGCATATATTCGCTACCCCAAATACCGCTTAAGGTGTTCAAATTCCCTCCAATTAATCGTCCTGTTGCTTTTCCAGAATTTACACAGATCCACTCATTTTTTATACGTTGTTTTTCCTTCGTTTTTTCTTCCCAATTGATAAACTCGTCCGTCCAATACGGCGGCTTTTTAATCATATATGGTAATGTTTGTTTCTCTTCTAACACGTCACTAAGATATTCGTATGTAAAGTTAACAAATGGTTCAAATTCACCAAATGAAGGGATTAATGCAGGGCCATAAAATGTATGGATTCCAGTTTTGGCATATATCCCGAGTAAGATGGCAGTCACATCAGAATAACCGATCATGATTTTCGGGCTTTTTATAAAAGCTTCGTAATCAATATAAGGCAATATTGAATTAGAATTCATCCCGCCAATGGTTGACATGATGCATTTGATGTTTGGATTTCTTATTAACTCATTTAGTTCTTCAGCCCTCTCTTTAATGCTTCCAGACCGATAGTGATCATGTTTTCTAGTTAAATTTCCTTCTATTATATGAAACCCTTTGTTCTCTAAAAATTTTTTAGCTCGATCAAATCTTTTCGGTGCTGTATAAGTTGCTGGTGATGAAGGGGAATAAATCCCGATTATATCTCCTTTTTGTAATCTGCTAAGTTTCATCGTTTTCTCTCTCCCCTGAAAGATGTTTATGTATGACGGTTCCTTCTTTATAGGTTATCTTTTGAAAATTACTTTTTATCCAATGTATAATATATGGAAAAGTACTGCAATATGAATCTTTCACAATACTTAAAAAGAAACTACCATTCTAAAAAATAAGCAAAAGTACCGTTCCAAAAGGAGGAGAGCTTCATGCGAAATGCTGTATACGAGTTGGTTGAGACGAATGACAGTCTGCCCTTTGATGTTTCACTAAACAGTGTGAATTATGTACCGAGCCATTGGCATAATAGCGTAGAGATTATTTTGGTGCTGCGCGGTACTGTGGAGGTTCGGCTAAGTCATGAGAAACGAACGCTTTCTGAGGGAGACGTGCTGCTTATCAACCAATGTCATGTGCATGAGGTGATTGGCCTTGATCGGAACATTATTGTAACGTTTCTGATTCCTTTCAGTTATTTGAAGGAACATATAGTACAGGCGGATGAGATTAGCTTCAATTGTTATTCGGGGGATAAGGAGCGGCGTCATGCTTTAGATGAGATGCGGCATTTGCTTGCTGAGATGGTGCAACTCAATTATCAGAAAGGCGATGCGTATGAGATTGATATGCAAATTCGAATGCTGGAAGTGCTCTCTATTCTTTTAAAACACTTTAAGGTTCCTGCATCTGCTGGCGTTATGAATGAGAAGTATATGGAGCGGATGCTCCGGATTATTACTTACATAGATGAGCATTATAAGGAGCCGATTACGTTACAGGCAATTGCCGAGCGCGAATTTTTGTCTGTTCCGTATTTGTCTAAGTTTTTCAGTGATAACATCGGCCTTAATTTTCAATCTTATTTGACGAGTATTCGTTTGAAACATACGGTGGAGGAACTGCTTTACAACGGCGAAATGTCTATTGTTGATATTGCCTTAAAGCACGGTTTTCCGAATGCAAAGTCGTTTTATACTGCTTTTAAAGCAAGGTATAACGTAACGCCAAGTGAATATCGGAGGCATTTTCGTCCGGATTTTGGGAAGAAGAAGGAACGGGAATCTGCCAATTATTTGACGTTTAATCAATCGAGCGCACTCGGAATTATTAGCCAATATTTACAGAGAAGTCCTTCGCAGCAGGCAGAAGAGATTACGGCGCTAGAAACGGAGGCATATCAGGTTGGTGTATCCGCTCACAGCAATTCGATAAGGCATACATGGAAGAACTTAATTACGATTGGAAAAGCAAAAGAAGGATTGCATGCGGATGTGCAGTGGCAGCTGAAACGAGTTCAGGAGCGCTGCCCGTTTCGCTATTTGCGGTTTCATGGCATATTTGATGATTCTATGATGGTATACACGGAGAATGAGATAAGGCAGCCGGTATACAATTTTAGATTGGTCGATGAGTTATTTGATTTTCTTCTTTCTGTTAGGCTGAAGCCGTTTATTGAGCTTGGCTTTATGCCATCTGCCTTGGCTGCGGATCAAGACAAAACGATTTTTTATGTAAAGAGCTATATGAGTCCGCCAAAGTCTATGGATACATGGTGTGAGCTTGTCGATCGCTTTTTACGCCACTGTCTGAATCGGTACGGCAAGGAAGAGGTAGAATCTTGGAAATTCGAATTTTGGAACGAACCGGAGTTGAAGGCGTTTTGGCCGGGGACGATGGAGGAATATATGGAGTTGTATGCCCGTACCTATGAAACTGTGAAACGTATATCGCCTCGTCTTCAAATCGGGGCACCCGGCCGAATCATTACCATTGACGGGGAAAAGTTTTACGATGAGTTTTTCGCGTTTTGCCATGAGCGGCAGTGCATGCCCGATTTCGTTCCGCTTCATTTTTACCCGCATGAAATGGTGAGTAATTTAGAGCAATGTAACATATTTAATGAATTGGAGTCGTTTCGGAAACTGATTGAAGAGTTTGGCGGTGGATCTCCGAATCCATATTTTCTAAAGGATCGATTAGCAAATGAGAAAAGATTGCTTGAGAAATATCAGATGTCCGGGACCAATCTGTATTTGACGGAGTGGAATTCGACTTCGTATCATCGCGAGCTAACAAATGATACGTTGTACAAAGCTGCCTATATCGTCAAAAATATTATCGAAAACTTGGACAGCATTGAAGGCTTTGGCTATTGGGTGCTAAGCGACAACATTGAAGAAACGGCTGCGCCGCCGGATTTGTTTCATGGTGGGCTTGGCCTGATTGCTCAATATGGCATACCTAAGGCTGGGATGATTGCTTATGAATTACTGGCGAAATTGGGTGATCGACTTATTGAGCGTGGTGACCGTTACATCGTGACGTCTGGACGGGACGGTTATCAAGTGCTGACCTTTAATTATTGTCATTTCGATGATTTTTACGCGCTTGGTGATATTTCCTTTATCGATGCAGTGAACAGATATAACGGTTTTAAGGACGTAAAGACGGTAAAATTAGAGCTGGAGCTGACAGGTTTACCGAGCAGCAAGTATCGAATGGTTACTCGTACGCTTGGCCGAAAGCATGGGAGCAGCTACGACCGTTGGGTTGAGATGGGAGCGCCGAAATCAATCTCTTTAGAAGATGTGGAATACTTGAAAGCGGGCGCCTGTCCTCGTATGACGAGTCAGTATATTAAAGTGGATAACAGTTACACTTGTATTTCCATGTTGGAGCCGCATGGAGTCGAGCTGATTGAACTCATTCCTGTTTGGTAACAAATTGTGTTAAAATTTAACCTTTTTTCATGGAATGAATGATGTTGCTTACACAAACAGATTAAATATGGAAATAAAAGTCGATAAACCGCTGTCTCTTCGGAGACGAGCGGTTTTCATTATAATAAAACTGTAAACGCTTTCTGAAGATATGTGACTTATATGCTATACAGTGATAAATATCAATTTAGTTTAAAGAAATGGAGGGATCTTCTATGTCAGCCAAGGAAAAAAACGCAGGTGAGCCGTTAGTTGAATACGTCCGTAACGAAGGCGGGCCGCTACTAGGCTGCTCCGCTTTATCAGGGGTCCGCATCATTGAGCAGAACGGTTTGCTTTTTAAAAACTTAAGTAAAGATGGAGTTTTGAAGCCGTATGAGGACTGGAGATTATCGGCTGAGGAACGGGCGAAAGATCTTGCGGCGCGCATGTCTATCGAACAAATTGCTGGCTTGATGCTGTACAGCCGGCATCAAGCAGTTCCAGCTGCGAGCGATAGTTGGTTTCCGGGAACTTATGGCGGAAAATCTTATGAAGAGAGCGGCGCTAAGCCGTGGGATTTGACGGATGAGCAAATTGCCTTTTTGACGAACGATCATCTCCGCCATGTTCTTATTACAACAGTTGAAAATCCAGAAACGGCTGCACGCTGGAACAACAAGCTGCAGGCTGCTGCGGAAGGGACAAGTTTAGGCATTCCAGCAAACAATAGCTCAGACCCGCGTCACGGTTCTGATGCCAGCTCTGAATTTAACGTCGGTGCAGGAGCGGATTCTCGCGTATCATTTTGGCCAGAAACGCTTGGACTTGCGGCAACATTTGATCCTAAAGTGACACGTCAATTTGGAGAAGTTGCCGCGAAGGAGTATAGGGCGCTTGGCATGACAACAGCACTGTCGCCGCAAATTGATATTGCGACTGACCCGCGCTGGTTCCGATTTAATGGCACGTTTGGTGAGGATTCACTTCTATCTACGGATATGGCCCGCGCTTATATGGACGGTTTTCAAACATCAGAAGGTACGAGAGAAATAGAAGATGGCTGGGGACTGGACAGTGTAAATGCGATGGTAAAACATTGGCCCGGAGGAGGCAGCGGTGAAGGCGGCAGAGACGCGCATTTTGGCTGCGGAAAGTATGCTGTTTATCCAGGAAACAATTTTGATGAGCATTTGAAGCCGTTTGTCGAGGGGGCTTTTCAGCTAGAAGGCAAGACAAGCAAGGCTTCTGCGGTTATGCCGTATTACACGATTTCGTTCGATCAAGATCAAGTAAACGGAGAGAATGTCGGCAACTCTTATAGTTCTTATTTAATTACTGATTTACTGCGAGAGCAATATGGTTATGACGGCGTTGTTTGCACCGACTGGCTAATTACTGCTGATGAGGACGGCGCTAAAGATACATTTTTGACCGGTAAGTCATGGGGCGTTGAGCATCTGAGCGTTGCCGAGCGTCACTATAAGCTGCTCATGGCTGGTGTGGACCAGTTTGGAGGGAATAACGAAGTTGGTCCTGTTTTAGAAGCTTACCAATTAGGTGTATGTGAGCACGGAGAGGCTTATATGAGAAAACGGTTCGAACAATCAGCAGTTCGTCTGCTTATGAATATGTTTAGGCTCGGCCTTTTCGAAAATCCTTATCTATTGCCTGAGGAAAGCAAGAAAATCGTCTGCAATCAAGAGTTTGTAAAAGCGGGTTATGAAGCGCAGTTGAAGTCAATCGTCCTCTTGAAAAATAAAGGACAGACGTTGCCGATGAAGCAAAAAAGCAAAGTATACATTCCGAAGCGATATTTGCCAGCTGGAAAGGATTGGTTTGGTATGTCAACGCCGGAGAAACTGGAGCATCCAGTCAATCTTGACGTTGTGGCAAAATATTTCGATATTACCAATGATCCAGACGAAGCAGATTTCGGTCTTGTGTTTATCCAAAGTCCGAAGTCAGGTGCGGGGTACAGCCAGGAAGATGCCGATAATGGAGGGAACGGTTATGTACCAATTAGCCTTCAGTACAAGCCGTATACAGCCGTGCATGCCCGCGAACAAAGTATTGCCGGCGATCCTAGAGAAAACGATGTACTAAACCGTTCGTATAAAGGGAAAACAGTGACAACGCACAATTCATCTGACTTGGACATGGTGCTTGAAACGAAAGAAATGATGAAAGGAAAGCCGGTCATCGTATCAATTTTATTGTCGAATCCAATGGTTGTCGTAGAATTCGAAGCGGAAGTTGATGCGATTGTAGCGAACTTTGGCGTTCAGGATCAGGTGATTATGGATGTTTTAACAGGAGTTTATGAGCCATCAGGCTTATTGCCGATGCAAATGCCGGCGAATATGAGAACAGTTGAACAGCAGTTAGAAGATGTTGCACATGATATGGAATGCCACGTTGATTCTGAAGGAAATGAATATGATTTCGCCTTTGGACTCAATTGGAACGGTGTAATGGAAGATTCGCGAACAGCGAAATATGGGAGAAATTAAAATAATCAAAAAAGGAGACGGTAATGATGAGTAATACAACTTCTTACATGAATCTAGTTTCGAAAATGAGTGAGGATGTGCAAACTATCCAAAAAAGAGGCTTCGATTTTATTGTGAAACGAATTCCTGACTCTGATGCAACCTGCGAATTAGATCCTAGGGTTCTCCAAGTGACTTTACAAGCGGCAGAAAAAATGGCTGCGATGGAAAGTGAATCATTTGATCCTTCAGATACGGCAGGTTTTGTTACAGGAATCCGAGCTATGATGGGGTGGAACAATGACGACGTAACGAAAAGTAAAGTCGAAACGACATATAAAACAATTGATGGCACAAATGGACCGATTCCACTACGAATTTACACGCCTGCTAACGAAGGGATTCTGCCTGCAGTTGTTTTCTTTCACGGCGGAGGTTTCATAGGCGGCAGTGTGGATGTCGTGGAAAATCCGTGTAAATCATTGGCAGAAAAAGCTGGCGCCGTTGTGATTTCCGTTGATTACCGCTTAGCGCCTGAACATGCATATCCAGCAGGGCTGACAGATTGTTTCGAAGCGGTAACATGGGTGTATGAGCACGCTGACGAAATGCATGTGAATCCGCAGCAAATTGCTGTATCTGGAGACAGTGCAGGTGGGAATTTAGCGACGGTGTGCACGCTCATGGATATTGAAAAAGGAACAGATATGATTAAGTTTCAAGCGCTTATTTACCCAACAGTGAATATGGCTGGCGTTCAAACTGAGGATTTCAACTGGAGCATCGACCAATATGAGATTCGCAACTATTCTGAGCTCATCACTCCAATGATTAAAGGGTTGGCTGAAAGCGGCGAGTTATTTTTCAGTCTCTATTTGCAAAGTAAAGCGGAAATCACTGATCCTCACGTTTCTCCGCTCCTTTCAGATAAGCTCGGCAGTATGCCGCCAACACTAATTGCAACGGCCGAATTTGATTATTTAAAAGTAGAATGCGAAGCCTACGCGGCAAAACTTGCACGCAGCGGCGTTCCTACGAAGCTGATTCAATACAACGGTACAGATCATGCGTTTATGGACAAAATTGGTTTATATCCGCAGGCGGAAGATTTGATGAATGAAATTGCGAAAGAAATGAAGAGAGTGTTTGTTTAATTTTAAAGAGCTTGTTCAAAAAATGTGTTTTTTGAACAAGCTCCAATATAAAAAGTATGTGCACAGGAAAAGCGGATTGTGATGATGAGGAAGCAAGTAATAATGTTCAAAACCATTTTATTATGAATGGTTTTTTTGTTTTTTCATTAGTATTAAAAATGTAATAACCTCATTTTTAATTTTTTAAATGATTGCCGTCTATTTGAAGTTTTCCTGAATTTTCGATATTATAAGAACGTATGTTTCTATTGGTTACAAAGATGAGCGTAGGGATAAATTACTACATAAAAAAAGCAAGTCTATCAACGAGAAGTTCTAATTCAAGCAGGGGAATTGAGATATAGAAACGAATGTTTTGCATTGTATTTTGAGAAAAAATTTAATTGTGGAGGAATGATTTATGTATGTAACAATTTCAGACTTTATTAGTGAATGGAATAGGGAAGCGATGCTAACTCAAAAAGTTTTGGATGGTTTGACAGATGAATCGTTACAACAACAAGTTTATCCAGAAGGTCGTACTTTAGGAAGAATTGCATGGCACTTTACAACAAATATTCCAAACTACTTAGCTCATTTCGGGTTGAAGATAGATGGAGTAGACAATAAAGAAAGTGTACCAACTTCAGCGAAGGAAATTGCTGACACTTTCAAAAATATAAGTCTCGATGCAGCAAAAGTTATTGAAGAACAATGGACAGATGAATCCTTAAAGCAAATCCAAGAAGCATTTGGAAGACAGGAATCAAACGCTGCAATCTTAATGGGACTCATTAAGCACATCGTTCATCATCGTGGACAAGTTACAGTTCTTATGCGTCAAGCAGGAATAAAACCATTTGGAGTGTATGGTCCACCAAAAGAAGATTGGATTCATTTAGGCGTGGAAAATCCACCACTATAGTGCTACAAATTCATATTGCTACAAATTAAAGAGAAGAGAAATTAAGGAATAGTTATTTCTCTTCTTTTTTTAGAATGTTGCTAAAAAATGTTACCAAATTCGAATATTAATCATCATCGCATCGGCGTTTTCTACGGTCTTTATTTTTACGTTGTTTATAGCAGTCAAAACATTGAGAAAAGGCGTTATCGCTACATTGTTTTGGATCTCGTTCGCATGGATTAAAGCTAGGATTAGCTAGAACTTCGTATGGTCTCATCATATCGTAATCTTCGTGTTCAAGAATGTGACAGTGCCACGGGTAGATACCTGTAAATGGCCCAAAGCGTGCGATAATCCGGGTTACTTCGCCGGGATTAGCACGAACCGTATCTTTCCATCCTCTCTCGTTTGGATCAGGTGGTATGGGCGGTCCGACTTTGAGGTTAGAACCATTTGGATCGCCAGTAAATACAGCACGATTCAAAATTTGAAAATTGACAAGGTGCAAGTGAATCGGGTGAGTGTCTGGTGTCGTATTGTACAGCTCCCAAATCTCTATCGTTCCATTATACGGGGTTTCTGTAATGGGCTGATCCCACTCCATGTTATTTAATAATGGCATGGGGCGTCCAAAATTATCGGTAGCTTCAAGTAAAGTGTTTTTTCGTGTTATTACAGCATCCTGAGGATTCAGGTGTTCTAAGCAACTCAACGTTTCTGGAATTTTGCTTTTGTCAGGTTTGCGGCATGTTTCTTTGACGCGAAATTGCATAATCTGCTTCAAATCTTCAGAAGGACTATCGCCGTCAGGGAATGGGGTTGGTGCGTCATTTGTTAAAATAATATTTTGACCATTATGGTTTGAAAAATCGACAATGACATCGGCGCGTTCCGCAGGTGCAAGGATGATTTCGGATACTTGGACTGGTTTTTCCAAAAGCCCTCCATCCGTACCAATTTGAACAAAATTTTGCCCAGAGCTCAGCTGCATACGATAAAAACGAGAATTGGAGCCATTGAGGATGCGGAATCGGTATTTCCGCGGTTCAACCTCAAGATAAGGCCATACTTTTCCGTTTACTAAAATAGTGTTACCGAAAAATTCAGGTGTGACTGACGGATTTGGTAATGTAGGATCGATTGGTGGAGGTGGCTGCGTTGCTGGGGGCGCCATATTTCCTGGTTGGGATGGATAGAAGAGTTCACCATTGGCATAGAACGAGCGATCTTGGATGACCAGCGGGATTTCAAATTTTTCGCTCGGAAGATTCAACTTTTTCTCTTCTTCATCTCTGATAAGGTAGAAGCCCGCAAGCCCTGCATAAACGTTCAAACGAGTGATTCCAAGGGCGTGATCATGATACCAAAGTGTTGTAGGGCGTTGACAGTTTGGATAATAGTAGACTTCAGTTACGAATTTCGGCCCAACATTGTTAAAATCTCTTGTGAACCATGCATCAGGATATCCGTCACTTTCTGGACGAACCCGGCCTCCATGTAAATGGACAACTGTCCGAACAGAAGGTACGGATGCTTCCGCACCATGAACCGTTTGGTCGACAGGCAACAGATGTTCAAAGGGCAATTTATTGTTCCATTCTACAAAAATAGGGCGATTTCTTTCTACTTCGAATGTCGGGCCCGGATACATACCGTTGTACCCCCAGACGGTAGTTGGCGGCAAATCACGATGTAGTTTTTGTTTAACTTGCTCCATCGTTACCTCATAGAATGGGATTCCATTATGGGTACCTTCTGGTTTTAAGACAGGAGGAATTGGTAATGCATCGACAAATTTCTTTAAAGACAATGAACTGCCTCCTTTCAAAAAAATGAAATATTGTTTGTTATATATCATATGAATTTCATGTAGGGCGGTATAGACGGATTTTTAATACCAAACTAATATAAACACTGCTACATCACTATCCAAGTCATGTGGAGTGCGTCAGCGGACGGCGGAATTCGGGTTTGAGTGAGGGGAAAAGGAAAAAAGTTTGTTTAAAATGCACATAACTGAGAGTCCACGAATTGAAGAAGGTAATTATTTCTATTTAACGGAATATATATATGAGAAGGAGTAAATATCGACAGAAAATATGAAAAAGGGGATATATTTTATGAAGGAGTTTTTCCGAAATCCTTTTAAGGTTGCGGTAACCTCTTTAATTGCAACTATATGTGTATTAATTTTACTCATGTGTGTCTTGAATTTATCAGGATTCGATTCAACGATTGTACATATGATTGGTAAAGTAGTTATCGCTATTTCTTTACCTTTTTTAATATTGAACCCTTTATTTGGGTTTATCTATTCGTTTTTTATTAAAGGGAAAATGAAAATTCTTTATATCATATTGCATTTAGCATGTATATGTACAATCTCTGTTTTTGCATTTATGGCATTTATGTTTAGGTATTTTGTTCTTTTTGCTCCATAGAGACGGAAAAGGAGAATTTGAAGTGGTGGGGGAAGAAGAGCCTCCTTGTTGTTTTGATAATAATTATTGTTTGTAATATAGCATTCCATTTTTATAGAAAAAACCTTAAATTTTTTAAGGTTTTTTCAAATTTACTCCGCTATTCGTGGGCAGTAAAACCTTCATTGATGGAAGCTGCACTTGATTTATTTTCCTTTTCACTCTGCTCCTTCAGCAACAAATTCCTAAGCACATGCGCTCGGTAACTTTCCAATTTCCGCCCTTCATAATAATTAATTCCAAGCTTTTTTAACTCATACACGTACCAGCCTTTTGTTCCGTAATACATGGTGAACCTTCTCCTTTTTAATTTTTAATAGTATATGTAGGAGCATGAAAAGGAAAGCTTGTCTTACTTGCGGAAAGTGTGGATTTTTGTGCGTGCTATAATAAATAGAAAAATATTGGAGGACTTGCGATGCCAGTCTATAACAAATTAGTACGCGATCGTATCCCAGAAATTATTGAAAAGACAGGAAAGACATGCACAACAAGAATCTTAAATGAAAAAGAATATATAGACGAAATCTGTAAAAAAATACAAGAGGAATTAGCAGAGTATGTAGAAGCGGAAACTCCAGAACATAAGTTAGAAGAACTAGCTGATCTATTAGAGCTTGTTAACGCCCTAGCGCAGTACCAAGGTGTAACGCTCGAAGACGTCGAAAAGGTCCGTAAAGAAAAGGAAGAAAAGTGAGGTGGGCTTTTTGTTTTTCTTTAGGTGTGGTACTTAATAAAACCATGATAACATTTGATCTATAGATAATAATTCACAAAAACAGCACAGGAATTCCTCCTGTGCTGTTTCACATACTTTCTATATTAAATTTCCGTCTCTAAGTGTTAATATCCGATCACATACATCAAGAATTTTCTCATCATGCGTAATCATAATCGCAGCTTTTTGATTTTCTTTTACTTCTCGTTTCATCATTTCGACAACTTCTCGCCCACGTTTTGAATCAAGGCTTGCCGTTGGTTCATCTGCTAATATTAAATCTGGATTATTCATAAAAGCACGAGCAATTGCAACTCTTTGTCTTTCCCCGCCAGATAACTGATGTGGATAGTGATTTTTCCTCTGAGATAGTCCAAATACTGTTAGCAAGTGATTCGCACGCGTTTCAGATTCTTTTCGGTCTTCTTTCTTTAATTTGGCAATGTATAGTAATTGTTCTTTTACATGTAAATAGGGAACAAGGTTAGCAAATTGAAAAATGAACCCGATTTTTCTTAACCGAATATCTGTCATTTCCTTTTCTGATAAATGAGTAATATTTTGCTCACCAATATAAATATTACCTTTTGATGGTGATAATAATGCTCCAGCAATCGATAATAATGTGCTTTTTCCTGAGCCAGAAGGCCCGACAATACCGATGAATTCTCCAGCCTTCACATCAAGTGAAATTGGATGAAGGGCTGTTACCTCTGTGTTTCCTTCGCCGTATACTTTACTAACTCTATCTAGCTTCAATAGCGATGTCATTACATGCCTCCTCCAATCGCCTCTAGTGCATCTACTTTTAATACTTGATATAAGGAAATCAGTGATCCTAGTATACTAATTACAATAAAGATTCCTGCATATTGGACAATCGTTGTCGTTGTCAATAAGAACGGCATACTTTCTGGTAAAATTCTTTGTAACACTTCTACAAGTACGATGCTTATCGTCATCGCGCCAACAGATAAGAATAAGACTTGTACAACTAACATATTTGCTAAATACGAATTTTTCGTTCCAATTGCTTTTAGTACACCTAATTGCTGTGTTTTTTGTAATGTAATAACATAGAAGAATACACCGATTAAGAGTGTTGCAATCACGAGTAAGAATGCAATAATCATTTTTAATGAGTTTTGTTGCCCTTTATGGCCTGGAATACTTTGAAGAACTTCGTTTTTCTCTATTACATTTGCATTTTTTACTTCCTTATCAGTACGAAGAGCAATTGCGTTGTAATCCTTTTGGATCGGCTGTGCAATTTCTCCCCATACATCTTGATTCACATAAACAACAGGTGTGTGACTGAATTTTTGACCTCTTGTAAAGCCAACAATTTTAAATTCTTTTTTAGAAACCGGATCGATAATCATATCTCCAATATCTATGCCCTTTTCTTTAATCGATTCGTCAGCAATCATTTCATTTTGTGCTGTTCCTAATGCATGCCCTTTCACAATCTTTGGTTCCAAAAATGTTTCGCGTTCACTTGCAAATATTGCAATATCAACCTTTTTTGAACTATCCTTCTTTTCATATGTCGAAATTTTCACATGGAATGGTACAGCATCTTTTGCCCCCACTTGCTTTACTACATCATCCACATCTTCTTTCTTAATTTGTGAACGGAGCAATGAATTTTCCTCATCATTTGCTAATACAAACTTTTTAGCATCCATATTTTGAATGGAAGAGACAGTATTATACGCTAAACCATTTGCTAATCCAGAAATCACAAGGACCAAAAATGATAATAAAATCATCATAAGCCCAATTAATCCATATTTTAATTTTGATTGCTTTAATTCACGCAGAGCTAAAAACATTCTGCTTGTCCCCCTTATTTATCTCTATTTCTTTCTTCTCTTTTCCTTCTTGTACTTAACATGGTTAATTAATATTGTACAGCAAACAAGCAGGAAATAAATAGTAAATGCAATGCCATTATCAGATTTAAATCTTTGTATACAAATAAAATTCCTTCGGTAGCTTGAAATATGACAAGGATAAATAAAATGAAATACCCTCGATATATCACTTGTTGTTGTTGATAATGACGCGTAGCAAAATCATCATATTTTTCTTTTTTATTATTATCAAAAACACATATGACTAAAAGGGCATATGTTTATCATATTGGTTTGTTAAAATTTGGACAATGGATATAAGAGTTTTGAAACAAATAATTCACAATTTAAGAGCAATGTTAGGAGTTTTAAGAATGGTAATTCGATATGCATTGCTAGGACTACTTTTCAAGAGCAGGTCATATATTCTGGGAATTCAAGTCATTGGCAACCGGATTGAAGCGTTGAGGCAGCAACAATCACAAGCCCCTACTTCAAAACAAGTTAAGCGAGAAATAAATGAGAGTAACAAGGATGCCCTTATTGAATCACTGAAACGGAAGATTAAGAAATTAGAAGATGATAACAAACAACTTAGAGAGCAATTGAAGGTTGCTTATGCAGGGATGAGGGGGCTGTATAAGCCGTGCTTTCACGCCTGAATATTTCGAGTTTCTCCGCAATAACATTGTCAGGTGCCATAGCTTTACGCGGAAATTTTCTGTTGATATAAAGATTCTTCTGGAACGAGTCGCTAAAGAAATCACTGGGGCAAACGCGATGCAGATTGTAGATAGAATCCGCGAAACATTTCGTGAAAATGCCGCAATGCTAAGAGAAATAGAGAACAAGGCGGATGCATTTTTCGGTAAGAAAAACTTGCAAACGAGCCTTATGCAATCTATTACCATGCTTACTACTCGATGGGTAAAAATGCCAGTCACTCCCTGAGAAATGTCGAAGCTGCAAAATTCATTCGACATTTCCAGGATGATGACAGTGGATTGTTTTTTATAATTCTATTTTCTGGTCACCACGTTTTTCTAGATTTTTAGCAGTTTTACTTTGGGTAACATCCTTTTGGTCTTTAAAGGTGCCCATGAGAAAATCATAGGCTGGGTTTGTAACACCATACCAGTAATTTTCATTTTTGAAGTGATGCCATAAATGAACCTTTTTCATCCAGCGCCCCCACGGTGATATTGGTTGAAGAGGGCGATGGGCGATATAATGCTTCCACTCATAAAATAATAAAAAGAGCATAATACCTGCAATAAATGCGTTTGTCATGACAAAGCTCGATGAAAGAAAATAAAATATTGCTCCTGCAATTGCGATGTTTGGCACACTATACCATAAGGGTAAAAATAATAAATGTAATTCATTCGGATTTGTATGATGGTCATAATGTAGGCGCTTAAGCATTTTTAATAAAAATGCATTCTTTGGTGGCTTTAGATGAAAAATAAACCTGTGAGTAGCGTACTCAGATAAGGAATACATAATCATTCCCAAAATAAAAGCACCCCAAATTCCGATAGAGGTTAAATGTAGAATCATAAATCCAAAGCTAATAAGGAAAAGACAGCTCATGATCAATATATCAGGGTAGGAAAAATACTCTTTAAAATATTTTAGTTTCATTTATCACGCCTCCAGCTTTCTTTATTTTTTTCTATCTTTCCAGAGAGCCAAGCTTTTCTCCAGTGTTGTCTTACACAATCTTTCCGCTTCAATTGCATCTCCCTTTAATGCAGCTTTTAATAAGTCGTGATAATAGTTGAAGGACAACTCACGATGAACTTTTACAGAAAAATATCTTTTCGCCATATCTACATAAATGGAATCGAAGCTATTTAAAATGAGTAGAAAAATCGGATTGGCAGCAAGCCCAGCACACCTTTTTTGCAAATCCCAATCAAATGCTGCATAGCTTTCTGCACTATCTTCAAGCTGCTCAAGATTGGCAAGGAGAGCAACCACTTTAGGTTGATTAAACGTAACAGCATTACGAATATAAGTCGGAGTCAACGAACTTCTAAATTCTAATAAGTACATAATAAATTCATCTGTAATGGTATGATGATTCTCAACAATATTAATAAGTGTCGTTAGATTCCCATTGCTCCAATAATCATTAATAATCGCTGGCATTCCTTTTCTTCCAGTTATCCATCCACTCCTTTCTAAACGTTGAAGCGCCTCCCGAATAGTTGGGCGACCAACACCAAATTCTTTCGCAAGCTCTCTTTCTGGCGGTAAAGTACTTCCTACAGAATAAACACCAGCCAATATGGATCTAATTAATCCATTCTCAATTTTATCTGAGGAGCGTTCCTTTTCTTTCAAGCCATCGTCCCCTTTATTTTATGGTAATACATGTTAAAGAAATTGGTAATACCAAAAATTATATAATGAGTTTGAATTTTCTGTCAATAAAAAAGGAGCGAATTTTTATAAATAGAATTATCGAACAAGCCCGTATACTACTTAGTAGGATGGAAAATGATTGCTTAAATGCGTTGTTAGGATATTTATAAAAGAGAAAAAACCTCATTTAGATATACAACGGAGAACCGTGTCATAAAGTAAATGAGGTTTTTATTCAACCTTATGGAAGTTATTGGTTTTAGCAATTGCATAATTTATCCCGCTATTCGTGGGCAGTAATACTCCCACCTCAAAATTCGGCAAAAGCATTGTCTAGCTTCAGTGGCTAGAATGTTCGGTGGCTTCGCTTCTTCCTACGAGGTAAAAAACACCTCTACGTCAGAAGCTCCATCCCCCTCACATTCTGAACGAGCCACTTCCGCATTTCTTTGTTGTCTAGCTCTAGCGGCTAGAATCTCCGGTCGTTTCACCCCCTCGGACGAGGCAAAAAGCGCCTCTCCGCCCTGTGCGTGGGCGTCCTACGATTCTGAGCGAGCCGCTTCCGCTTTTCTTAAGAAGTTAGGTGGGGGAGATAAACTGCCCGTAAAAGCCCGATTGGTGAGGGCTGATAATCAGTGGGGGATGAAGAAAACCTCCACTGATTAAAGTTTCACTTTATAGGGCGCGATTGCGGAAAAAGGGGTGATACATATTATACATGACTAATATGTATCACCCCTTATTTTTTATGACTTTTTACCATTTAGGTATTGATAAGTTATTAAGCTACATCAGTAAAAGAAAAAGGTATTACTCATACAAGTGATGTTAAGTTATTTGTTAATTTCAAACAATAAACGAGCTCATCGTGATGTCCTTTTTCGATTTCGCCAGTTGCTTGAAACCGAATCAATAGCAAGTATACGAACATATTTGCCCACGTTTGTATATAAAAATGCTTACTATTGATTTAGTCCTGTATAAGAAGGAGCTTCCTTTCATTAAGCCGACTGTCTCTTCGCCTTCTCAAGTAAACTAGCCAAAATATGCGTACGATATGACTCTAGTTTTCTGCCTTCATAAGTACGGATTCCTAATTTTTTTAGTTCGTGTACGTACCAACCTTTGCTACCGAAATGCATATGATCGCTTCCTTCCTTGTTTGGAGTCATTCTGATTGTATTTTTGTGAAATGATGAATTTCCATAGGAAAGTGGTTAACTTATTGGTTAAAGACATATATACTAGAAGTAGCATATATTGAGGTGGACTGAACAGCGTGATTATTGAAAAACACGAAATTCAAATTGATCAGATTACGAGTGGGAAGGTCAATATTATTACGTTTTATCGTAATAAGAAGCAAATTGACCACCAGTTTTTACAATTGCAGGAGCCTTCTCTGACTGCGAATTATTTTTTTCATTTTCATCTAGATGCGGAAAGTCTGCGTCTCTTGCATGAAGAGTTTCCAAGTATTTATCCGTACGATCAGAAAGAAAGTATTCAGCAGTGGACGGATAAAATGAAGGATGAGTTAAAGCGCCTGATTCAAACAGGTATGTGGAATAAGCGCGCTCGATTTGGTAATCGAATTGTAGAAGTTGTGTTTCTGTGGTGTGAAGAAGATATAGTGTGAAAAAGAAGCGGTGTGACGCTTCTTTTTTTAGCGTTGGAATAAGACAAGCTTTCCGCTTGAAGATGTGCAGCGGTGCGTGTGATCATACAATTGTTTGTCTCGTAAAAGTGTTTCGCCTTTTGATTTTGCATCAGCTTCCGTCGTAGCCTCAAATGATTCATCTAGTAATTTGGAACCGTCTTTTTCGAAAACTGTTAGTGTGTATACGCCCATGAAAATTCCCTCCAAAAAATAATCAGAATGTTATAACTATTGTGTCATAAAATGAGCGATTATGCAAAAGAAATATGTGATATAAAGTGTTACAATAAAGTGAAACTTTGCCTACTCGCGTGTCGAATGTGGTCGAGGAATCTTTAAATTGTGTCGAAGCGCCGATAAATGTTGTATTTTCGCCGATATATTAGAAAAAGCGCCGATAAATGATACATTTTTGCCGATATATTGTGAGTCGGCTGACCAAGCAAAGTAGGACGGAGAAAGGACGTTACGTTGTGAAAAAAGTAAAGTTTATTCATGCGGCAGATTTGCATTTGGATAGTCCGTTTAAAGGGATGGAGCTGAATGTGCCGGCTTTTATATGGGAAAGAATGAAGGAAAGTACGTTTCGTTCGTTTGCGCGTATTGTGGATAAAGCGATTCAAGAACAAGTTGATTTTGTTTTACTGGCAGGTGATTTGTATGATGCAGAGACGAGGAGTTTACGAGCGCAGGTGTTTGTTCGTGAGCAAATGAATCGTCTCGCGCAGTATGATATTCCGGTATATGTGATTCACGGTAATCATGATCATTTAGGCGGAAGCTGGGCAGCTATTGAGTTTCCAAGTAATGTACATATTTTCACAGAGCCTTATATAGAAGAAAAATCATTTTATAGAAACGGGGAGCTGCTTGCCTCTATTTACGGATTTAGTTATCAGCAGCAAGCTGTGACGGATAATATGACAGAGCAATATAAAAAGATGACAGATGCGCTGTTTCATATCGGCATGCTTCACGGAAGTGTAGAAGGAGATGCGGAGCATAATCGGTATGCGCCGTTTCAAATTCGTGAACTGAAGGAGAAAGAGTTTGATTACTGGGCACTTGGTCATATACATAAACGTGAAGTGTTATTAGAAGAACCATGCATTGTGTATCCTGGTAATATTCAAGGGCGACACCGAAAAGAAACAGGAGAGAAAGGTGCGTACGTTGTTTCTTTGTCTAAGCAAGGAGCAGAGCTAGCATTTTTCCGAACGAATGATGTTGTTTGGGATGAAATCTCGATTCCTATTGATAAGTTAGAAACGGTTGATGATCTTATTCATGCGTGTAAAGAGAGCATGAACGATGTGCGAAGAGACGAGGAAGGGTTGCTTGTGACGATGACGTTTACAGGAAAAGGTCCGCTTGCTTCTTATTTGCGTGATGAGAGGCGTGTAGAAGAAATTCTTCACATTGTCTCATCTGGCGAGGAACGCAGTAATTTTGTATATGTTGTGAAGTGGAAGAACGAAACTGTTTCGTTTGCGGAAATTGAGAAGTTGAAGAATGAGAACCATTTTATCGGGAATGTGTTGCAAGAGCTTGAATCGTTTTCGGATATGGATGAGGTGCTGCGGACAATTTGGACTTCACCTGTTGCAAGGAACGTACTTCATTCATTTTCTGAGGAAGAAAAGAAAGAGATTCAAAAGGGTGCCGAGAATATTATTTTAGAGCAATTGTTAGAGCAAGAAAGGAGCAAGGGATGAGAGTTGAAAAGCTTCATATTTACGGATATGGAAAATTAGAAAATACCCATCTGAACCTTTCTATGCTTACCGTACTGTACGGAGAAAATGAGGCGGGGAAGTCGACGATTCGTTCATTTATGAAGAGCATCTTATTTGGTTTTCCCACAAGAGGGCAGCGCCGCTATGAGCCGAAAGAAGGCGGGAAGTATGGCGGTGCGATTACGGTTTATACAGAGGAGTACGGGCGATTAAAAATTGAGCGTCTTCCGAAAACGGCGGCCGGAGAAGTGACGGTTTATTTTGCGGATGGAAAAACAGGCGGTGAGGAAATTTTAAAGCAGCTGTTAAAGGGTATGAATGAGCAGTTGTTTGATGCTGTCTTTTCCTTTGACATGCATGGGTTGCAAAACATTCACCATATCGGTGCGGGGGATATTGGCAACTATTTATTTTCAGCAAGTGCAGTTGGCAGCGACGGGTTGCTACGCCTGGAAAAAATGCTGGAGAGAGAAATGGAGCAGCGCTTTAAGCCAAATGGCCGCAAGCCGGAAATTAATGTGGCGCTGCAGGAGTTGAAAAAACTGCAAGATCAGCTCGCAGATTGGCAAGGGAAAATTGCCGCGTATGAAGAGCTTGTTGCAAAGAAGAAAAGCATGGAAGAGCGTCTTTCTATTATTCGCACCGAGCAGCAAGAAGCGGGGAAACGAAAGCAAGATTATGAAGTGTTAGAAGCGTTGCAGCCGCTCTTTTTAGAAAGGCGTACGTGTGAACGGTTTTTAGAACAACATGCAGAGCATGCGTTTCCTGTTGAGGGGTTGCCGCGTTATGAAGGGATAAAAGCACGGCTTGAACCACTTCAAATCCAAGGAGAGGCGCTGCAACAGAAATTAAATGGTGCAAAGTCTGAAATAGAAGCATTGCACGTAAATGAAGAATTGCTTCAGCAAGATATGTACGTAGAGGAGCTTCGTTTGCAGCACATGTCTTATGAAGCAGCGCTGCAAGAAGTACGGGATTTGACGGGGCGCATTTTACATATCGAAGAAGAAATACAAGATTTGCAGCAGCAAATCGGCACTGCATTTGCGCGTGAGGACGTTCTTTCTTTCAATGTGAGCTTAGCGATGAAAGAAACGATTACGCAAATGGTGCAGCAGGCAAAAGAGTTAGAAAAGCGAAAGCAACAGTTAGATGAACGATTTAAAACAGCGCAGGAGCAATTAGAGGAACAGGAAGAAACAGTGAACAAGCTGCAGTCGCAAACATTGCCAGATCGGGAGCGGGAGCACCATTTGCCAAAGGTGCAAAGTGCCGCGTCTCGTCAGAAGCGAAATCGCAATGCACCGCAGATGAATAAAATGGCGATGGTTTTGTTCATTATGGATGTTTTGCTGTTGCTTGTGGGTGTTTTCATGGATAGTCGTAAGTTATTGTTTGCAGGAGTCTTTTTATTAATTGGCCTTGTTGTTTTTTATGTGATGTATAGTAAAGGGTCAGGTGAACAGGAAAGCGATGAAGCGCTTGAACTTAAGTATCGCCTAGAGAAAGACGATGAAGTGCGGAAGTTATTAGAGCGCGAAGAATTTAAGTTAAAGCAAATTGAGCGCGGGTATGACCGTGTTCTTTCTGAATATGATGAGTGGGAACGTGATCTGTTTGGTGTGAATGAACAGGTCAAATTGTATAAAGAGACATACGCATTGCCACATCAGTTTACATACGCTCACATCTTACCGGCGTTTGAACGGATCGAAAAGATGCAGCAATTGTACCGGGAGCTCGCAAAGCAACAAGAACGAAAAGAATTACAGGGAGACATGATTTCTCAATTTGAACATAAACTAATGAAGCTAACGGTTGTTACCGAAAGAAGCGTTGATACACCGTCGTTATTTTTGTATGGGTTAAGTAAAGATGTGCAGAAAGAAAAGGAAAAGCAATTGCAAAAAAAGCAGTTGCTAGAAAAGGCTATGGCGTGGGAAGAAGAGCATGCCGCAGCGCACCAGCAAATGCAACATCTAGTAGAAGAACGTCAGCAGCTTTGGGGCATTGCCGCGGCAACTGATGAAGAGGCGTTTTTAGCGGCGGCAAAGCGAGCGGAGCAGATTGAAGAGAAAAAGCAGCAGCTTGATCGATTAATTCCGCAAATGGATGTGCTAGAAGGACGACTAATGACGTCAGCATTGGAGAGCGGTTATCGTCTAGAAGGATATGAAGAAGAGCGGGAAAAAGAGCAGGAGCAAATAGATGGGCTCGTGCGCGAGGAAAAAGAATTAACGCATACACTTGCCGCTCTGTGCCACGATATCGCGCAGTTAGAAGAAGGCCGGACGTACAGTGATGTTCTTCATGAGTGGGAACTGAAAAAATCGCAAGTGCGTGAACAGGTGAAAAAGTGGGCAGCTTACGCTGCGGCAAAGGCGGTATTAAGTAAAACGAAGAAGTATTATCATGAAGTGCAGCTGCCGCGTATTTTGCAAAAAGCAGAAGAGTATTTTGTCTATTTAACAGGCGGAAACTATGTAAAAGTCTATTCGCCAGATGCAGATGAACCGTTTATTGTAGAGAGAAAAGATGGACTGCGTTTTTATAGCCATGAATTAAGCCAAGCGACAGCGGAGCAGCTCTATTTATCACTGCGATTTGCGCTCGCGCATACGTTTGAAGGGCAGTATCCGTTTATTATTGATGATAGTTTCGTACATTTTGACGTGCTGCGAACAGAGCGAACCGTGCATCTCATGAAGGAGTTAGCGAAAGAACGACAAGTAATTTTCTTTACTTGTCACAAGCATCTTTTATCTTTCTTTGCAGAAGATGAAATGCAACGACTAAAGAAGTAAGGTAGTATAAATTCAAATTGAAAAAACGATATAAACACCCTCTCTCTTTTTCGGTGGGCGAGAGCATTTGGCCATGCATAGAAGCGGTCAGAGCCTTTTCCTGCCCCGGGCAATGCTAAAACAAAAATAAAAAATGAGTGCAGGTCACTTTTTGCCCTGCATGGCAGAGATTTATATGTTGAAAAATCAAAATGTATATGTGCTATACTAACTATATCGATGACGGTGGAGGAAAAGATATGAAAAAGAAAATTGCACAGTACGAAGTTGGTGAACAAGTCGAGTTATTTTTAATGATTAAGTCGGCAACGAAAGGAATCGCAAGTAACGGGAAACCATTCTTAACAGTTATTTTGCAAGATCAAAGCGGAGATATTGAAGCAAAGCTATGGGATGTGTCACCTGAAGTAGAGCAGCAATATGTAGCGGAAACAATTGTGAAAGTAGCGGGAGATATTCAAAATTATAAAGGCCGCATTCAACTTCGCCTCAAGCAAATTCGCGTAGCAAATCCAGGTGAAGTAAACGATATCTCTGATTTTGTGGAAAAAGCACCGCTTAAAAAAGAAGATATGGTTGAGAAAATTACACAATACATATTTGAAATGCGTAACCCGAATATTCAGCGTATTACAAGACATTTGCTGAATAAGTATCAAGGAGAATTTTTAGATTACCCAGCTGCAACGAAAAATCACCATGAGTTTGTCTCAGGACTGGCATACCACGTTGTGTCGATGCTTGACTTAGCAAAAGCAATTGCAGCGCTATATCCGTCTCTTGATAAAGACTTATTGTATGCAGGCGTAATTTTACATGACCTTGGTAAAGTCATTGAATTATCAGGACCAATTTCCACAACGTATACGTTAGAAGGAAACCTACTAGGCCACATTTCTATCATGGTAAACGAAATTGGAAAAGCAGCAGATGAATTGCAAATTGAAGCAGAAGAAATATTAATTCTTCAGCACATTGTCTTATCACATCACGGCAAAGCAGAATGGGGCAGTCCGAAGCCGCCGCTTGTAAGAGAAGCAGAAATTCTTCATTACATTGATAACTTAGATGCGAAGATGAATATGATGGACCGTGCACTAGGTCGCACAAAACCAGGTGAATATACAGAGCGTGTTTTTGCGCTTGATAATCGTTCGTTTTATAAACCGACGTTTCATAATTAAACAAGATGGGAAAAGAGCCTTACTACTTTTTGATGTAGTAAGGCTTTTTGTTTAAAATGAATTCGTAACTACTCAGTTACTTTATGAAAAACCGACAGAAAAGCATTTTTTTAAATGATCGAGAGGGACTGGCAACGCATAGGAGCGGTCAGGGCCTTTTCCTGCCCGGTTTACATGACAGCAGTCTATATGCGGAAAAATGAATTTATAAGTAATAGAGAGACACATTTTCACTAGAATCATACCCTTTTCTAAATTTCTAAAAGGTATAGCTGAGTAGTTACCTGAATTCATTTATTTTAGAGGGAATCCTGACGGAAAAACCCCTCATTAAAATTGTATTTTAATGGTTACATTTTACAAATGAAGGAATAAAGTATATAATCAACAATCATATTAACAATGTTAATATGATTGTTGATTATATTGATTATGTGAGGTGCATATTTTGAAAGGAAGAGATGTTGTTTTAGGATTACTCATGGAAAAAGAATTATCTGGTTATGATATAAAAATTGTTTTTGAAGAAGTATTCACTCATTTTTTCGATGGCAGTTTTGGAATGATTTATCCGACTTTAAGACAGTTAGAAAAAGAAGGGAGAATAAAAAAAGAGGTTGTGATGCAAGAAGGGAAGCCGAATAAAAAAATGTATTTTATAACAGATGAAGGAAGAGAAGAATTTTATCAATATATGAAGACAGATGTAGAGAAGGATGTTCTACGTTCTGACTTTTTAATGCGTATGTATTTTGGGGAATATAGCGATACGAATACGATGGAAAAGTGGATTGAAGAAGAAATTGAAAGAAAAGAAGCATACATTACAGATCTCCGTTTGAAATATGAAAAGTGGAAAGAAGGAATTACATTTGCGGAAGAGATTTCATTAGATCTTGGGATTGCATCTTATACTGCACAAGTTGAAACATTAAAAAATAAATTAGCTCAGCTTACAATGCAAAAAAAAGAAGATGAAAAGTAAAGTTACATATGAGAAAGGGGGGATTGTTATGGAGCAATCAAAAGGAATCAAAATTGTTTTTTTAATGTGTTTAGGTATTTTTCTATGTATGATTGATACGACAATTATGAATATTGCTTTGCCAGCAATACAGGCTGATGTGAACACATCGTTAGAGAAAATGTCTTGGATATTGAATGTATATACGATGTCTATTGCAGTATTATCGATACCACTAGGGCGAATTGCTGATATATTTGGAAAGGCAAAATTATATATTATGGGTTTAATAATTTTCGGAGTGGGTTCAGCGTTATGTGCGTTTGCGAATACGGGAGATTTTCTTGTTTTTTCTCGGTTTATTCAAAGTATAGGGGCTGCTATTTTGTTTCCAATAAGTATGGTAATTGGAGTATCAGCCGTTCCATTGGCAAAAAGGCATATTGCGCTCGGTCTTTTAGGAGTGACACAAGGATTATCAGCAGCTATAGGTCCTGTACTAGGAGGTGTTATTACACAAAATTTAGGGTGGAGATGGGTATTCTTTGTGAATATTCCAATTTGTATTATTGGTATTGTTTTATGTTTCATTATGTTAAAAATAAAAAATGAAGAACAAGTTGTAGCTAAAATTGACTGGACTGGATTAGTACTTTCCAGTGGTGCTATTTTCTTTTCTACACTTGTTTTAGTTAAAGGGAATGCCTGGGGATGGCTGAGTAACTTTTCATGGAGTTGCTATATCATTAGTGCTACTTCTTTTATTTTATTTATTTTAGTTGAAAGAAAAGTTGCATCACCGATGGTAAATTTACAGCTATTTAAAGATCGAACCTTTGTTGGGGCTTCTATCGTAGTTATACTAAGTAATTTATTTCTAATTGGTGTAACTGTTTTACTTCCGACATTCCTTACAAAAATACAACACCGAACAGAAATTGAAGCAGCTCTTTTAGTGACACCTATTTCTGCCATGATATTTTTAGTTTCTCCGTTTGCTTCACTAATTATGAAGAAACTTGGTAAGGTTCTGGTTATATTAATAGGATTCATAGTTATGAGTTTTGCTTATTATTGTTTACAGATGATAGGCGTTGATTCAACTAATCAAGAAATTATCGTTCCGTGTATAATTTTAGGTGTTGGTTACGGTTTAATCATCGGGCCAATCACTATATTAACCGCTTCCTCATTTGAGGGAGAACTATTAACTGCCTCCCAAAGTGTCGTGTCCATGCTAAGACAAATAGGAATTGTATTAGCTGTGGCTATTTTTGTATCAGGTTTGACTCATAATTTATCTATTAATAAAGAAAATGTGTATAGCTATGCAGAAAACAAAGTGCATGATCTTCATGTTGATAAAGCAGAACAAGATCAAATATTAACAGTAACAAAGGGAAAAATACAAAATAAAAACTTAGAATCAAATATAGAAAAGAAACAAGGAACTGATAATGTTGATTTAAGTCAGAAACAAAAGGAAAACATAATTCAAGAGAAAGTAAACAATGCTTTAAATGAAGTTCCGATAGAATACAGAGAAATGAAGCGGGAAGAAATTACAAATCAAGTAACGAAAGCGGTTGAGGGAAAAATAGAAGACGTAAGGAGAGAAGTTGATACATTCTCAGATGATATTAGTCATTACGCCGAAAAAGAGATGGCAGCAAGTTTTACAGACTTATATAAAGCGAGTATACCAATTATATTGCTTTGTAGTTTAGTTGCTTTTATGTTTCGTAATAAGCAATTTGAAGTTGGTAAGAGAAAACAGGTGAATGTATAGCGATATTTTCATTTCAAAATTTAGTAAAGAAGTTAGAGAGTAGCTAATAATCAGTGGAGGTTGAAAATTTTTTCATTGATTGTTAGCTACTTTTATGTTTTCTATAAATGAAAAAGCTACTATAACTACTCAGTCACTCTATGAAAAACCGATAGAAAAGCA
The DNA here is from genome assembly GCF_030756675.1 of Bacillus multifaciens. Taxonomy (GTDB): domain Bacteria; phylum Bacillota; class Bacilli; order Bacillales; family Bacillaceae_G; genus Bacillus_A; species Bacillus_A multifaciens. The sequence goes on along the minus strand of NZ_JAVBXD010000026.1, from coordinate 28,748 downwards.
TTTTTTTTAAGTGGCCTGGGAGGGACTGGCTATGTTGTAGAAGCGGTCAGGGCCTTTTCCTGCCACGCGCAAAGTTTGAAAATAAAGAAAGGCAGCGAGGGCTAGGTCCATTTTTATCTTCATGGAAGCAATTATAGGTAAGTGTATTTTCGCTGGAATTATACTCCTTATCAAACTTCTAAATGAAATGTATGGCTGAGTAGTTACAAGCTGCTATTACTTTTAATGCCTTTATTATTCAACACAAAAAGTGGAAATGATTTGAAATAACCATCATTTCTGTAGTTGTTTTGTTATTCTAACATAAAGTCAGTTTGTAATTTTCGGTATATTACAAAAATATTGAAAATTACATCAATCGATAATAATATAGAAATGTCGACACAAAAAGTCGACAACTTATACATAATAGGGGAGGGACTACGTTGAAAAAGAACAGAAAATTAAAAACTTTTTCAGTGTTGGCAACTGGGGCTATGCTAAGTTCTATGTTTGCTTTCGGTGATCATGCTGCTTATGCAGAATCACCATCAGCGTCATCTAGTTTCATAGATGAGCATTTAATACCGGAGGATCGCTTGGCAAATGCGTTGAAGGAACGCGGGGTTATTGATTCTTCTGCATCACAAGCAGAAACGGCAAAGGCTGTAGAGAAATATATAGAGAAGAAGAAAGGCGAAAATCCTGGAAAGGAAACAACGCCAGAAGACAGCCTTACGCAAGAAGCTACTGACTTTATGAAAAAAGTAAAAGATGAAAAGATGAAAGAGAAAGAGCAGCAGAATCAAAAAGAGAATGGTGCAGGAAATGGACAAGTACCTGGATTAAATTCTGGAAAGCTAAATGGGAAAGTGCCAACTTCTTCAGCGAAGCAAGCACATTATAATGGTTCTGTGCGCAAAGATAAAGTTCTTGTGCTTCTTGTAGAATATAGTGATTTTAAACATAACAATATTGATCAAGAACAAGGATATATGTATTCAAATGATTTTAATCGTGAGCATTATCAAAATATGCTGTTTGGGGATGAGCCGTTTACATTATTCAATGGCACGGACATTAAAACATTTAAGCAATATTATGAAGAGCAATCAGGCGGCAGCTATACAGTTGACGGTACGGTAACAGAATGGTTGACTGTTCCAGGTAAAGCAGCTGATTACGGTTCTGATGCTGGTAGCGGTCATGATAATAAAGGACCTTTAGGGCCACGTGATTTAGTAAAAGACGCGTTAAAAGCAGCAGTGGAAAAGGGAATTAATTTAGCTGATTATGATCAGTTTGATCAATACGATTACAATGGTGACGGCAATAAAAATGAGCCAGATGGAATTATTGATCATTTAATGGTTGTTCACGCTGGTGTTGGTCAAGAAGCTGGCGGTGGAAAGTTGAAAGATAATGCAATTTGGTCTCACCGTTCAAAACTTGGTGCAAAACCTTATGCAATTGATGGCACGAAATCATCTGTACAAAGATGGGATGGAAAGATGGCTGCGTATGATTACACAATTGAGCCTGAAGACGGTGCGGTTGGTGTATTTGCTCATGAATTCGGTCATGATTTAGGTTTACCAGATGAGTACGACACAAAGTATTCAGGACAAGGTGAGCCGGTTGAAGCTTGGTCTATTATGAGCGGCGGCAGCTGGGCTGGAAGAGTTGCTGGAACAGAACCGACAAGTTTCTCTCCGCAAAATAAAGAGTTCTTCCAAAAAAATATGAAGGGTAACTGGGCGAATATTACTGAGGTAGACTATGATAAACTTCGTGGTATCGGGTCGGCAGTGTATTTAGATCAAAGTGTTACGAAGTCAAAACGTCCAGGAATTGTTCGTGTGAACTTACCTGATAAAGAAGTGAAAAACATTGAACCTGGTTTTGGACAGAAGTTTTACTATAGTACAAAAGGAAATGACATCCACACAACATTAGAAACGCCATTATTCGATTTAACAAATGCAACGACTGCAAAATTTGATTACAAAGCATTCTATGAATTAGAAGCAAAATATGATTTCGTTGATGTATATGCGATTGCAGAAGATGGAACGAAAACAAAGCTTGATAGAATGGGTGACAAAGACATCAAGAATGGTGTCGATACAACAAATGATAAGTGGATTGATAAATCTTATGATTTAAGTCAATTCAAAGGCAAGAAAGTAAAACTACAATTTGACTATTTAACAGATATTGCTGTAGCTTACAGAGGATTTGCACTTGATAATGCGGCTTTAACAGTAGATGGTAAAGTTGTGTTATCTGATGATGCAGAGGGGCAATCAAGCTTTACTTTAAAAGGCTTTACTGTTTCTAATGGAATTGACTATAAGAAAAATAACTACTATTTGGAGTGGAGAAACTATTCTGGTTCTGATGAAGCGTTGCAATACGGACGCGGTCCAGTCTACAATACAGGACTTGTTGTATGGTATGCAGACCAAAGCTTTACAGATAACTGGGTTGGTGTACATCCAGGCGAAGGATTCCTTGGGGTAGTAGATTCTCATCCAGAAGCGATTGTAGGAACATTAAATGGTCAGCCGTCTGTGAAAAGTAGTACGCGTTATCAAATTGCAGATGCTGCGTTCTCATTTGATCAAACACCAGCGTGGAAAGTAAATTCACCATCACGCGGAGTATTTGATTATAAAGGATTACCAGGTGTGGCGAAGTTTGATGATTCTAAAGTATACATGAACACGTTAATTCCAGATGCAGGACGAAAAGTTCCGAAGCTTGGACTGAAGTTTGAAGTAGTAGGTCAAGCGGATGATAAGACTGCAGGAGCAGTTTGGATTCATCGTTAAGTTCAGAAGGTAAACTGATGCATAGTTATGTAACTAGAAATAAGAGTAGGTATTTTAACTACTCTTATTTCTTTTGTTTTAGTGCTTACAACTATATAAAATCATCTTTTTTAGGTGGGCGAGAGCATCTGGCCATGCATAGAAGACTGCCACATGCGAAGTTTAAACAAAGGGAGAAAGCGGGTGGAAGCTCCTTTTTTTCTGCATAGCAGCAATCTATATGTCGGAAAATCAAAATGGATTCATATAGAATAAATATAGTAGTCATAAAATCTCTCTTTCTTTCATACAGTGAAACTAACAAAGCTTGTCTGATGAAAGGAAGGAACTCGAATGCAAACTTTACCATGGTGGGTTTATCTCATTATTATTGGAATTGTTGTGAGTGGTTATATGGTCTTATATACGTCTAAAAAAGAGCAAGAAATGGATAATGAGTTTATTGAAAAAGAAGGCGAAGTCTATATGAAACGCCTCGCGGAAGAGCGCGAGCGACGTAATCAAGAAAGCGATAAGGATTCTGTTTTACTTTAATAACTCCGAAAGAGGATGAGTAGCCGATTGGTTACCATCCTTTTTCTGTTGTGATGCTTTATAAGTTATGTTGTGCTATTAAGTCTTGAGATTCTTTTCCCATCTTTATAGTCAAGGCAAGAAACCTCGATCATCAATCCATTAAACATTGTAAAGTAGAAGCCGTAACTATTTCCTCTCACCTTATATGGTTCTTTATCTATTCTTATACCTCCCTCTATTAAGCGATTATATACTTGATCAACTCCACTTGGTTCTTCTACTAAGAAGCCAATATGAAAAGCTTCTGGGTATGTCGCATCTTTTCCATCTTTAAACGCTTTTGGATCGCTTAATACAAGAATAAATCCATCATTATCACTCATTACTACAAGAGCTTTTCCTTTCGCTTCTAAAAATTGAAAATCAAAAAATGTTTCAAAAAAATTTCTCGCTTCTGACAAGTCATTTACGCATAAATTCAAGTGATTCAGCTTCATCTACTCATCTCCTTTAAACGGGGTAGCATCAGGAACATGCGGATTTCTAGTTTATTTCATATAGATTACTACAAGCATCCATAGAGCCAACGCACTAATAATAGCAAGTACTATACGTGTAGATAGTATTCGTACTTCGAAGTCGGTTTTCTTAGATGGTTCTGGGTATGCAATGATGTAAATTCCTTTTAATAGCGAGAGCCATGCAATGATTGTGATAAATCCTTGCCAGTTGAGTGTCCATACATTATGCAGGATAATAGTGCCTAGCCCTAAAAAAATAGATAGAAAGCCATACATAATTCCAGATCCTCTGTCTACGACTACTAATTTTTTTAGCTCACGCAGTACTGATGGGCGTACGAAAAGTATTCCTGATATGATAACAATCACCCATCCCCAAAACAGTCCGAAAAAGGTACTGGTTTCCATTCCTGTCTCACTCCTTTCAATTATATTTATATTTCAAGCATTTCTACCTTTAGAACATTTTCATGTATAAGCGAAAGGATATTGTGAATTTATACATAAGGAGTCTATGGTATGAGTACTTTAAAAGAAGATGGGTATCACGAAACTCGAGCGGGGTTATAAAAAAATGTCGATTTTTTTCATTGCACAAACGAAGTAGAATAGTTCCATAAACATGTAATATATGATAAAATAATAGAAACGTATGTTCTGTATTGCGATTGCATATGTTAAACATTTTAGAAAGAGGTGCTTGTGATGATTTTAGGTATTAACCCGTATGTAGTGACGAATGGTGATGGACAAGAGGTTGTTAAGTTTTATGAACATGCATTGGATGCAAAAGTTGTAAGCCTTCAAACGTTTGGAGACATGCCTGAAAATCCGGAATTCCCGGTTCCTGTTGAGGCGAAAGACCGCGTTATACATGCGCATTTAAAAATTGGCAATACGGATTTGATGATTTCTGACACATTCCCAGGTCAGCCGCAACAAGTTGGATCGCAAGTAACGATCGCTATTCACATACAAAATGCAGAAAAATCACAAGAAGTGTTTGAAAAATTACAAGATGGTGGCCAAGTTATAATGCCGCTTCAAGAAACGTTTTGGAGTCCAGCATACGGCCAAGTCAAAGATAAATTCGGCGTAGAGTGGCAAGTTTCAACGCAAGGCGCTAATATGTAAGTCATTGTACGGGACTGACGATCAGTCCCGTTTTTTCGTGTCTGCTAATATCGGCGCTTTTCGCAATATATCGGCGGAAGTAGATCATTTATCGGCGCTTTTTACAATATATCGGCGATTCGACACGGGATAAAGTGAAACTTCCATCAGTGACGCTTTTCTCACTGATGGTTAGTTGAACCAATCGGGCTTTTACGGGCAGTTTTCTTCTCAGTGATTCCCTGCTTTTACTGCCCGTTAATGCGGGATAAAGACCATTCGACAAAAAAACGACGTAAAAGCTGGAACGAAAAAGGTCCCATCTTTTCTTTTTCCTTAATTTGTGTACTATAAGAAATAGGAAGATACAAAAAAAGGGGCTTTTCGTATGGAATTTCATGAACAAAAAATATTACCAGCAGTTCGGCAAATTAAAGATTTAGAGAAGTTATTGCATAGTTCCTATGAATATATCGTTATTCTTGATATTCATGTTGCTCAGTTGAAAAGTGTTATTACTCTTGCAAAGCAGTATTGTAAAAAAGTCTTTTTACACGTGGATTTAATTCACGGCTTGCAAAGTGATGCGTATGCAACGGAATATATATGCCAAGAGTTTCACCCGTACGGGGTGTTATCTACGAGGTCTAGTGTGATTATGAAAGCGAAGCAAAAAGGTGTTGTTGCGATTCAACGTGTTTTCTTAATTGATTCTAGTGCAATGGAAAAGAGTTGTGCTCTTTTAGAAAAGACAAAGCCAGATTACATTGAAGTGCTGCCAGGGGCTTTAGTGGATGTAATTACGGAGGTGAAAGAGCGGACTGGGTTACCTATTTTAGCAGGCGGATTTATTCGCAGTGTGGATGATGTGGAAAGGGCTCTAGCAGCTGGTGCGACAGCGATTACAACGTCAAAGAAAGAATTATGGAAACATTTTCATAAAAAGTGACAAAAAAATGAAAAAAATTAATTGACACCGCTTTCAATTGGGGTTAACATTATAAACAAGTTAATAAACGTGACGGAGAAAAGAAGAGATCCACATTTCATTGTTTCTATGATTCTATAGAAGCGTGCATTTGTGGATTTTTTTCTTTTGAAAATGAATGGACATTCAATTTTCTCTTTCACTGAGGGTGTTTTAATTTGAGCATGGAGGGGTTATATGTCACCATTTTTAGGGGAGTTAATAGGGACAGCATTACTAATCATTCTTGGCGGCGGTGTTTGTGCTGGTGTCAGTTTGAAGAAATCATTTGCACAAAATTCAGGATGGATCGTTATTACAATGGGATGGGGCTTAGCGGTTTCAGTAGCTGCTTATGCAGTTGGATCAATTAGCGGAGCGCATTTAAATCCAGCAGTAACAATTGGCTTAGCGTTTAAAGGAGCATTTCCTTGGAGCGACGTACCAAGTTATATTGCAGCACAAATGATTGGGGCAATGATCGGGGCATGTATTGTATACTTACATTACTTACCACATTGGAAAGAAACAGAAGATGCAGGAACAAAATTAGGTGTATTTGCGACAGGACCAGCAATTCCAAACACATTCGCAAACCTTTTAAGTGAAATCATTGGAACTTTTATTCTAGTACTTGGTATTTTAGCAATTGGAGCAAATAAGTTTGCAGACGGTTTAAATCCGTTCATTGTAGGTTTCTTAATCGTAAGTATTGGTTTATCATTAGGAGGGACAACTGGTTACGCGATCAATCCAGCACGTGACTTAGGACCTCGTATTGCACACTTCCTTCTTCCGATTCCAGGAAAAGGCGGATCGAATTGGAAATATGCATGGATTCCAGTAGTAGGACCGATTTTAGGCGGATCATTAGCGGGATTATTCCATCAAGTTGTATTTGAAGGAAAGCAAAACTCAGCACTTATCTATGTAACGATTGCAACGGTGATTGTTCTAGCAATCTCTTATATGACAAGCAAACAAAGCGGGAAAAATACAAATAGTAGAAGAGTAGCATAAGGGGGAAATAAACATGGAAAAATTTATTCTTTCATTAGACCAAGGAACAACGAGTTCACGTGCGATTCTTTTTAATAAAGAAGGTAAAATTGTACATGTTGCGCAAAAAGAATTTACACAGCATTTTCCAAAGCCAGGCTGGGTTGAGCATAACCCACAAGAAATTTGGGGATCAATCTTAGCGGTTATTGCAACTTGTTTAAGTGAAGCAGAGGTAAAACCGGAGCAAATCGCTAGTATCGGGATTACGAACCAACGTGAAACAACAGTTGTATGGGAAAAAGAAACAGGAAAACCTGTATACAATGCAATCGTATGGCAGTCTCGTCAAACAGCGGAAATTTGTGGCGAGTTAAAAGAAAAAGGCTATAGCGATATGGTTCGCGAAAAAACAGGTCTTTTAATTGACGCATACTTCTCTGGAACGAAAGTAAAATGGATTTTAGATAACGTAGAAGGCGCAAGAGAGAAAGCAGAGCGCGGCGAGTTATTATTCGGAACAATTGATACGTGGCTTGTATGGAAATTATCCGGCGGCAACGTTCACGTAACAGATTATTCGAATGCATCTCGTACATTAATGTATAACATTCATGAGTTAAAATGGGACGAAGAACTTCTTGATATGTTAACAGTACCAGCAAGCATGCTTCCAGAAGTACGTCCGTCTTCTGAAGTATATGGTCATACAGTTGATTATCATTTCTTCGGTCAAAATGTACCGATTGCAGGTGTTGCGGGTGACCAACAAGCAGCGTTATTCGGCCAAGCTTGCTTCGGTGAAGGTATGGCGAAAAATACATACGGAACAGGCTGCTTTATGTTAATGAACACAGGTGAAAAAGCAGTAGCATCTGAGCATGGTCTATTAACAACAATCGCATGGGGTTTAAATGGAAAAGTAGAATACGCATTAGAAGGTAGTATTTTCGTAGCGGGATCTGCTATTCAGTGGCTGCGTGATGGACTGCGTATGTTCCAAGATGCAAGTGACAGTGAAGCGTATGCAGCGCGCGTTGAGTCAACTGACGGCGTATATGTTGTACCGGCATTTGTTGGACTTGGAACACCGTACTGGGATAGTGAAGTGCGCGGTGCTGTATTCGGATTAACGCGCGGTACAACGAAAGAGCACTTTGTCCGTGCAACGCTTGAATCTTTAGCATACCAAACAAAAGATGTATTATGTGCGATGGAAGCAGATTCTGGCATCGAGTTAAAAACATTACGCGTAGATGGCGGCGCAGTGAAAAATAACTTCTTAATGCAATTCCAAGGCGACATTTTAGGTGTGCCAGTAGAGCGTCCAGAAGTGAACGAAACAACAGCTTTAGGAGCAGCATATTTAGCTGGTCTTGCGGTTGGATATTGGAAAGATCAAGAAGAAATCGCAGCGCAGTGGAATATGGATAAGAGCTTTGCACCAGCAATGGAAGCGGGTACAAGTGAAGAGCTATATGCTGGCTGGAAAAAAGCAATTGAAGCAACAAAGGCTTTCAAATAATTATAAACAGTGTTATAATAATGATAAGTTAATAATTCGGTAGGAGATTTGGAGAGACCACAGCGCGCTATAGAAGCAATTCTATGGTGATGTTTGTGGTCTCTTTTTTTCGTAATAAAAGGGAGGAATTACCATGAAATTCTCAAGTAAACAACGTCAAAATGTTTTAAATGAAGTAAATAAACAAGAGGTAGATGTGATTGTTATCGGCGGTGGAATCACGGGTGCTGGTATTGCACTAGACGGAGCAAAACGCGGATTATCAACAATTGTATTTGAAATGCAAGACTTTGCAGCAGGTACATCAAGTCGTTCTACAAAGCTTGTTCACGGCGGTTTACGTTATTTAAAACAATTTGAAGTGAAAATGGTCGCTGAAGTTGGGAAGGAACGTGCCATTGTATATGAAAACGGTCCTCACGTAACAACACCGGAGTGGATGCTGCTGCCGTTCCATACAGGCGGTACGTTCGGTGCATTTAGTACATCAATCGGTCTTCGTGTATACGACTTTTTAGCAGGGGTTAAGAAAAGCGAGCGCAGAAAAATGTTTAGCCGCGAAGAAACGATGAAGAGAGAACCGCTTGTGAAACAAGAAGGGTTAAAAGGCGGCGGTTACTACGTAGAATATCGTACAGACGATGCACGTTTAACAATCGAAGTCATGAAAGAAGCAATCAAACATGGTGCAAAAGCAGTCAACTATGCGAAAGTAGACAGCTTCTTATACAAAGATGGAAAAGTATGCGGCGTCCGTGTAGTCGACTTATTAGACGGAAACGTATATGAAGTGTACGGTAAAAAGATCGTTAACGCAGCAGGTCCTTGGGTCGATACACTTCGTGAAAAAGATAATTCGAAAAAAGGGAAAGTACTGCAGTTATCAAAAGGTGTGCACCTTGTCATCGATCAAAAACGTTTCCCATTAGGGCAGGCAATCTACTTTGATACGCCAGATGGACGTATGGTATTTGCGATTCCGCGCGGAGGTAAAACATACGTAGGTACAACTGATACATTCTATGATAAAGATGCAGCGGTGCCAAAAATGACAACAGAAGATCGCACATACATTATTAACGCGATTAACTACATGTTCCCGAGCGTAAAAATTACAGAGAAGGACATTGAATCAAGCTGGGCAGGCGTTCGTCCATTAATTTATGAAGAAGGAAAGAGCGCATCTGAAATTTCTCGTAAAGATGAAATTTGGACTTCTGAATCTGGTTTAATCACAATTGCCGGCGGAAAATTAACAGGATACCGCAAAATGGCAGAGATGGTTCTAGATTATGTAACATCTTTAATGCAAAAAGAAGGTCACGGCTCATACCCAGCAAGTACAACGAAACATATGCCAATCTCTGGCGGTCATGTGGGCGGTTCGAAACACTTCAGGGCATTCATTGCGAAAAAAGCACAAGAAGGAAAAAAATACGGTTTAACAGTAGAACAAGCAGAGCAATTTGCAAAATTCTACGGTTCAAACGTCGATGTACTCTTCGAATTAGCGAAAGAATATAAAGGAGATGCAGAGCGCCATAACATGCCGCTTGATGTACTTCTTCCACTTGTATACGCAATGGAGTTCGAAATGACAACAAAACCAGTCGATTTCTTCGTACGCCGCACTGGAGCAGTATTCTTCAATATTCACTGGGTATATGAATGGAAAGACGCTGTTACTGGCTACATGGCAGAAGCATTAAACTGGAGCGGGGAAGAGAAGCGGAAATATACAGCTGAATTAGACGCAGCATTAACAGATGCAGTTGTACCGGTCGATCAACAAGATCAGGCATCTGCGTTAGCATAAAAATGAAAACCACACTGTTTCTAAATGTTTAGAAACAGTGTGGTTTTTTTGTGTGAATGGATAGTAGGTGGAGATTACTTTAAATCAGAATTATTTTAAGACAGCAATTGCCAAATATGCTTGTAGAACGATTATTTATATTATGAAAACGAAAAAGGGAGATGTTGAATCATGACGAAACATATCGTAGATCTATCAAAATACAATGATAATATCGATTGGGATATTGCTGCGTCGCAACTGGATCTAGCAATCTGCCGCGTTCAATATGGCTCAAGGAAGATAGACCCACTGTACAATGAACATGTCCAAAATTTAGAAACATATGGAATTCCCCATGCCGCTTATGCTTACGGCTGTTATGTAAGCATTACAGATGCCATTGTCGAGGCCGAAGATTTTCTGGCACGCGTAAATCCAAATGCAAAATTTCTTGTGTTAGATGTTGAAGATGATACGCTAGCAAGCTGCGGAGCTACGAATCTAGCAGAAGCAACACAAGTATTTATTACTACTTGTCAGGATGCGGGTTGGAAAGTTGGCTTATATGTATCGCATCATATGCATGGATCTTACGGGTTACAAAATGTACAAGCTGATTTCTTATGGATTCCACGATATGGAGGAAGAAAACCTAAATATGCATGCGACTTATGGCAATATGCAGATGGTGAAACAGGGGGATGGCTTGATGGAATTGGAAAAGTAGATCTAAATGCTTTAAACGGAGATAAACCGCTCGAATGGTTCACAAATGCTCAGGAATTGTATCGTATTTTTGTAGGAGACTTCAATTCAATTGGATGGATGGAAGATGTATACCACACAATCAAAGATATTTTCCCTGACTACGGAATGTGGACGCAATCGCTTGATGATGGTAATCAGCGTATCGTTATTGGTGATTTCAACTCCAAAGCGTGGTGTGATGAAACGTTTGCGAAGTTGAAAGAGGTTTTTCCGTCATATGGTATGTGGGCACGGCGAATTTAGATATTTGTAGAGCTAGTATAGTTATATAGACATAGCTTAATTAAGTCCTTACAAAAGACTTTAGAGAGAAAGTGTTCGTATGCTTATATTATCTTCTTTAACATGGGGTATCGTCAGGAAAATGGGTTTAGCGTTGTAAATTCGTATTTTCCTGACGGTACCCCATACTCATCAAGTTAAGAAATTGGTTGTTACTCAAAACGAAAAAATCGAGCTAAATCCTCATAAATAATTGTAAAATAATAAAATTGTCGTTTGGGGGACATTTCAAAATACTAGCCCGATGGATATGTGGTGCTCTCCCCTTATAAACAAAAAAATACCCATAAACTAACAACGCTTGAAGAACCACCAAATGCTTATATTATAGGATTAAAGGTTTATTTTCGATACCCCTATTTCAAATTGTTTCAGCTATTGGTTTAAAAGAAGCCAAAAAAATAAGACCAATCACTATGGTCTTATCTCTTTCTATTAATTATTCTATTAAAATCCGTCTTTAGGAACAATCGTAAAGGAAATCGTGTTTACTGGGTCTTGACCTACCTTTAGTTGATAGTAGAAACCCTCTTTACCTTTTAACTCGTTCAAGTCTACCCCTCTATCAATTAACCTATTTACTTCTTTGATAGAGAGTTTTGGGTCTGCAATCCGAATTATACTTTTCATAAGTTTACGATATTGCTCATTTGCTTTCTTATCTTCAAATACTTGTTTCTCTGTTGTAACTGAGTATGAGTTTGATAACCAATCGTTTTTACCCATTTTTGAATAAATCGTGAATCCATTCCAGTTAGCGGTATAGACACTGTCGTTTTCTTTTTCACGATACTCTATACTTGAATCTTTAATTTTAATTGTACCATTTGAGTACTCTTTTAACTTGTTTTCAAAGTCTAATTGATGTGTGAACCCGTCTTCTATAGTATTCTTAGATGATAGACACCATACGAGTATCAGTCCGATTAGGCTTGCTAGTAATACTTTAATTTTCATATACGTTATTCCTTACTTGGATTAGTTACTCTCTTATGTGAATTGAAATACTCTTCTGAAACTCTACTTAGTGAATCGATGATTTGGCTATTTTCATTAAATTCGTAGTCCACGCCGCTAATTTTAACTACTGGTTTATTTGTGCCTCGTTGTCCCATTATTAGGGCGGCAGTAGCGGCAAGGAGGTCACAAAATGTCTCTACAGATTTCTTTATTTCACCGGTAACTGGATCGATTGATTCGCTCGTTCTCAAAGCTGGGACACCATATAGACCGATGGCAATCTGAGTCGCTCCAGCTTTTTCGATACGTCCATCACTATCAGTAATGATCACTCCAACCTTGGCATTAAGCCTTTTTTGCACCGTATCGCTAATTCTTTTTGCGCTTAAATCGGGGTCCTTTGGTAAGAGCATAACGTGTTCAGAATCGATTTTGTCTATACCAGCACTCGTTAAACGCATTCCATTTGGCAGCCAAGCGCCAATATAGTTATTGTCTATTTCTAGCTTACTACCAAACGGATCCTCAGTTTCATCTATCATTTTTTGAATAATTCTAGGGTCTTTTCTTGGAACTTTTTTATGTATCTGATTGGCTAGTTCACTTGGTTTTACATTGCTAAGAGCTATTTCTCGACCCTCTGCGGTTGAGATTGCTTTTGAAGCCACACACAGTATATCACCATCTGTTATTTCAAAATTCGATTTTAGTACTGACATGGCAATGATCTCGCCAATATTATCGCCTTTATTAATTCTCGGTATGTTTGGGACTGCTTCAACATGAATTTTCATAATGTAGCTCCTTTCACCATTTTTCCCCGTATAAACTTTAACAATTTACCAAATAACATTATACATTAATTGGTATTTAATGTATTGGAAAATAAGTGTTCTCCGAATAAGAGGAAGGAGGAAATGAAAACATATATTTGTATAGGTAGAATAAGTAACTTTGATGGTGGCTTTCAAATTAAAATAAGGTACTAAGAAGCTATATAGAAAAATAGAAAGCAAGCAAAATGAGAATACTACCTACTAAAAAAAAGGAAGATATGAAACTCACTTTAATTAATTCTTGTTTCATGAAATCTTTTTTATCATTTGTAGTTAAGGTAAAATAAGAACCTAAAAACCAAAATAAACCGGTAACTAATACTAAAAGACTAGAAATCATTATAAAAAAAGCTAATATTATCAACTCAAACACTTTATTCTCTCCATCCTTATAAACTATAAAATATGTTCGTGTATGTAGTGAGGTAGTGTACTGCACTGTTTAATTGTTACACCACCAATATGTATTAAGTAAATTATAAAGGGGATAAGGGAATTCATTCCATAAAAATATTGATGCTCCCGGAAATTGGTGTGAAAACCAAAAATATTGAATCAGGGGTTTTTAAGTGTTCAAGATTTTGGTTTTGTATGTAGTCTAGTACTCCTTATGCTAAAATAAAGGATAAGAATGGTAAGGGAGGATGGATAAATATGATTCCTCAAAACATGATAGCATCCATTATTGAAAAATTAAAAGAAGCAGTACACCCGTATTGGATTATTGTATTTGGATCGACTGCACAAAATCGAATAAGAGCAGATAGTGATATCGATATAGCATATGTTAGTGATGTAGCTTTAGATCATTATGAACGTTTTTTACTAGCGCAGGAGTTAGCCGATATTGTTCATAGAGATGTTGATTTAGTTGATTTATCACAGGGATCAACGGTGTTTCAAGCACAGATTATCCATGAAGGAAAGACAATATATTGTTCGGATGAAGAGCGTAAGATTGTATTTGAAATGAAAGTTCTTAAAATGTATGCAAGATTGAACGAGGAACGACGCGTTATATTTGATGCTATTAAGAAAAGAGGTGCTGTACATGAAGAGTGAAGTGATTATAAACAAAATCGCTACAATAGAACGTTGTATAAAGAGAATTCAAGATGTATACGAAAACAATCCAGAGAATTTAGAAGATTATACGAAGCAGGATTCAATTATTTTAAATATACAACGAGCGTGTGAAGCAAGTATTGATTTAGCGATGCATATTGTCGCAAGTAAGAAGCTAGGATTACCACAATCTAGCCGAGAGGCATTCGATTTACTAGTTGAAGCGAGCGTTATAAAAAAAGACTTAGGCAATAATTTGAAAGCAATAGTAGGATTTCGAAATATTGCTGTCCATGATTATCAAAGCGTAAACTTAGACATTGTTCAAAAAATTATTGAGAAACACTTGGGTGACTTCAAATTATTTACGAAGGAAATATTAGGGGTTTTGGATTTGTAAAAGTGAAACCGCATTATCTCTACAGTTGTAGAGGTGATGTGGTTGTTTTGGTTTTTGCAGAAAGTAAAAGAGTTGACGAGTCTTTCCTTTTTTACAATAATATTGTAGAAAGGAGGTGGGAGCATGGAAACATTTTTTCGAGCAGCTCCATTAGAACCGTTTGTCCCATACTCGAAACAACACGTTATTATACTTCTTCTTATCGGTTTAGCGATGTACTTTCTATACCACTATCAAGATTTACTTCGCCAAGAACAGTGGAATATGATGGTTCGCTATACAATTGCTTTTTTATTTGTGGGTAGTGAAATTGGATTGGACGTATGGCAAGTGAAGGCGGGGATTTTTCATCTCAGTACATCATTGCCATTTGAGTTATGTACGATTAGCTTATTTTTGGCATCCATTATGATGATAACGAAAAGCTATAAGCTATATGAAATTGTCTTTTTTACAGGAATTCTCGGGGCATCACAAGCTATTTTAACTCCAAATTTACAGTATGCATTTCCGCATTTTCGCTTCTTAGAATTTTTCACCGCACATGCATTACTCATTTTGTCACCGCTCTTTATGACGTGGGTGGAAGGATATAGACCAACTTTTCAATCGATTAAGCGTACGATGCTATTTTTAAATGCATTGCTACCAATTATTTTATTCGTAAACTATGAAACAGGTGGGAACTATATGTTTTTAGCACATAAGCCAGAAACTGCTTCCTTACTTGATATGTTAGGTCCTTATCCTTACTATATTATTTCATTAGAAATTGTTGCGTTTATAGCATGTCTACTCTTGTATATGCCATTTAACAGAAATAGAAGAGGTATGAACAAAAAGTTATTGAGACACATTTAAATGAGAAACCACACCCCACTATAGATTTAGCGGTGGTGTGGTTTTGTTATTCTATCACTTGCTCCTGAATATCGGGATCATGATTTGCGATTACCTGTACACAATCTTCTCGTTGCCTAAATTCTCTGACCCAATCTAAAGATTTTTGAGCGGCATTCCTATCAGCCGTAACCCCAGGTAATACATTTTGTTCCCATGACCTTTCTGAATAGCCAACATCACTTGCTAATAGTACCCAGCCTTTCGATGTTTGTACTAGTGCAGAGCATAATCCTTTGCTGTGGCCGGGTGTAAATACCATATAGAGAGAACCGTCTTGAAATACATCATAGCCTAATCGGTTGGGACCGTGCGGAATTTCGTGTAACTGAAACGTATTGATAGAAACACCTTCCCACATTGACTTGATGTATCCAGCGTCTTTTTGAGCGGCATTCCATTCTAGTTCGCTCGTTACAATCTGTTTTGCATCTGCTACGTGTTTTATCCCGCTTACATGATCGGAGTGAAGGTGGGTCAGTAATACATAATCAATATCCTTGTTTTGAATTCCTTGCGCTTGCAGTCTTTCCGCGACGGATTGTCCTTCTGGTAAAGTACCAGTAAACATAGTAGAGGTGAGCCAGCCTAAGTGCTTTCTCGGATTTGTTCTCATCTCTTCGTGCCATCCTGTATCGACTAAGACGAATCCTTTTGGATGCTCAATTAAGTATGTGGAAACAGGCATCCACCTTTTTTTAGCGGCACTTCTGAACCATCCAGTATAAGGGAGCGGATGCCACGTTTTCTCTTGAAATGCCATCGCTTGATCAATGTACACTTGCCCGGTATGCCATACGTGTATTTTACTCGTCATCATTTTTTCACCTCTGGATAAAATATTAGATTAATTGTAAGATAATTATGTATTTTATGGAAAATTATTGTTTTAATAAAATATTATGTGGAATATGGGGTGGATAGACATGCAATTGGTTTTTAAAATTACGTATCATCGTATGTACGACCATTATCGTCTGAAACTACTTCAAGCAATTGGGTGTTTAAATACTGAAGAATTGTGGAAGCAGGAGATGAATTCAATTGGTGGAATCGCCTTACATATTTGCGAGCATGTAAAGAGAAATACAGCTCGGTACTCGAATCCGGATATAAAGTTTGAAGAAGGAATTGAAGAGTATTTTCCTCATTTAGACATCTCATCAACGGCGTTATGTTCAATTATTGAAGAGACATTTGCAAATTGGAAAAGAGAGTTTGAGAAAGTGGTAAATAGTGAACAAAATGTAGAGATAGATATACATAGCCTCCTTCACCTTGTTGAACATACTGGCTATCATTTAGGACAAGTAGTTGATCGTGTGAAAAGAATAAAAGGAAAACGGTTTGGTTTTTGTCAAAAAGGGTTAAATGAAAGGAATTTGAGAGACATGATTGAAGATGATAGTGATTTTCTATATTCATAAGTATTTCTTATGTGTACCCTAAAGTTTTGACTTATTTTATCGTGATAAAAGAAATTATACGATTAACTTAAGTATGAGATGAAAGGAAATGATGCCAATGCTTACATTTCGTCGTGTCGATGTTGAAAAGGATAAACAGACGATCATTAGATTTTTCACAGATACAGATGAAGAACTTGCGTTTGATGAGAGTGAATATATAAAATATGCAAAGCAAAAGCAATTCCATTTCCCGGAAGGATTTGTTCTCTTAGAACGTGATCAATAGGCAGTTGGAGAATTAGTGCTTCGGTATGATCAGTATGAAGGAAGAGAGATTGGGTATGTAAGTTTTGTATATGTAATTCCCGAGGGACGCGGGAGGGATATAGTAAAGAACTTTTTCAATATGCTGAGGAGCAGTTTAAAAAACGTAATGTACTCGAATATCATCTTCGCGTTGCCCAGTCCAATTTGAGAGCGATCAAATTTTATGAAAAACAAGGACTTGAAAGATTGGGAGAAGAGCGAAATTCTTACAATCAGCGCTGCTGGAGAATGGGGAAGAAGATGTAGCTAGGAATATATAAAGTGAAACTTTAATCAGTGGGGGTTTTCTTCATCCCCCACTGATTATTAGTTGAACCAATCGGGCTTTTACGGGCAGTTTATCTCCCACCTAACTTCTTTGTTTTTACCGAATTTTGAGGTGGGAGCATTACTGCCCGTTAATGCGGGATAAACTCATAAAGCGGTGGTCGTATTGAAAGGAATTCCTAATAAAATTCATATCATAGGCTCTGTTGGGAGCGGGAAAACAACTTTAGCAAGAATATTATCTTCACAGTTAAATGTTCCATATTATGAGCTCGATAACGTCGTTTGGAAAAGGTCCGAAAAAGGGGACATAAGAAATACGTCTGAAGAAAGAGATGGGCAGCTGAACAATATTGTTAGTTCCGATGCTTGGATCGTTGAAGGCGCCCATTATACATGGGTATCTCAAAGCTTTCAACATGCAGACATCATCATTTTTTTAGATGTAGCTCTTTCGAAAAGGATATATAGAATAACGAAAAGATTCATTTTACAACTACTTCGGTTTGAAAAAGCGAACTATAAACCAAGTTTTCACATGTATTTGAAAATGTTTAAGTGGACAAGGGATTTTGAAAGAGAGAGTAAAGCGGAGATTTTGCATATGTTAGGGGAATATGGTGATAAGGTGGTTGTTTTGAAGGATAATAGAGATGCTGATATGTATGATATAGGATGCAGAGATTTCTGATTTTCATGCCTTTCTGGAGTTAGTTGACATTTACTTACATGAAAGACTGATCAATATTCATTCCATTCAACCAAGTGGACTATGCTCTGCAAATGCTTGAAGAAGGGGACATTTCGTTGGATTACTGTTAAAATAAATTTATATCATGTTACGGAGGAATTACTCAAGTGAATAAAAACATAACTAGAATAGCCATTCTACTAACCTCTCTCATTGGCGTTACCGCTTTATTTCTTTACTTCACATGGAACGGTACTCCATGGGAAAAACAAATAGCCATTTCTGAATCAGAAAAGTATATTGCGAAATACTTCGATTTAGATGCGAAAATCAAAGGCACTTCTTACAATCATAAAATGGATAGTTATGAAGTCTCATTTAAAACAAATGAAGGTAAGGATTTTACGATCGAATATAAAGGACAAAACCGCTTTGACATTTCTCCGGGAGTTCAGGAGTATTTAAGTCAACATTCTAAAATTACAAAGTAATAAGGCTGAAACAAAGAAGTAAAAAAGATGGACCAAAACAGTTTCATACTGTTTTGGTCCATCTTTTTTTACCATTCCTTTGGCTCATAGTTCAAGTCTTGGAATAATCGATTACGTTCTTTTTTAGATAAGTCTCTCCATTGTCCAACGGGTAGATTACCTAAATGAATATTCATAATTCGAGTTCGCTGTAGTCTATACACATCGTAGCCAAGCGCTTCACACATGCGACGAATTTGACGATTTAGTCCTTGTGTTAAAGTGATTTGAAAAACGTATTTGGAAAGTTGTTCCACCTTACAAGGCAGCGTTTTCGTACCTAAAATTTTTACACCTTCAGCCATTCGTTTTAAAAATTCAGGATTAATCGGCTTGTCTACTGTAACAATGTATTCTTTCTCATGCTTATTTTCAGCACGTAAAATTTCATTGACTATATCTCCATCGTTCGTAAGGAGTATTAAGCCATCTGAATCTTTATCTAGTCGCCCAATATTAAAAATTCTTAATGGGTGATTGACTAAATCAACAATATTACCCTTAACATTTTTTTCTGTTGTACTCGTAATACCAACGGGTTTATTTAAGGCAATATAAACATAATTACTTGCCATTCGTATTTGGTTACCGTTTACACGAACATCATCCCCGGGCTCGACTTGGCTGCCTATTTTCGCAACCTTTCCATTTATCGTGACTTTTCCTTCAGTGACTAATTTATCAGCACCGCGTCTCGATGCTTGTCCAGATTCACTAATGAACTTATTAATACGCATGTTAAACACAACCTTAAGTAGAGAGTTAATAGTATAAGAATATTGGATTAACACTTGATTTTCAAGGGGGCAAGCAGAATGAATGCTAGAATAGTGGAAAAAACAATAAAAAATATATGGAATGTGTTTCTGTTGAGAGACAACTTTTTTAGAAAAAGATGTGTTAGATTTTGTAGGCATATGTGTTGGAAATGACCAATAAATTTTACGACCGCAAGCCCCTGGCTTTAGACATGGGGATAGGTCGTTTTTTTATTTTTCTTAAAATTAGATTTTTGATTATTATCTAATATATGTTATCATAAATTCATGAAAACTTATCAAACATATAAAAGTAATAATAACGTTGTGTATTCTTGCAAGTATCACATTGTTTGGTGTCCGAAATACCGAAGACCTGTATTGGTAGACGGAATAGATGAAAGGTTGAAAACTATTTTATTAGAAACAGCAAATTCCATCGAAGCAGAAATTATCGAAATGGAAATCATGCCTGATCATGTTCATTTATTAGTAGAAGTAGACCCGCAATACGGAATCAATAAGTTTGTTCGTCATCTAAAAGGGGCTTCTTCTCGTCTATTACGTCAAGAATACCCATCATTAAAAAGCCGGATTCCAAGCTTATGGACGAATAGCTATTTTGTTTCCACTGTAGGTGGAACAACGTTAGAAACAGTAAAACAATATATCGAAAATCAGAAAGGGGTGTAAAAAAATGAACATTTCCTCTCAAACAGAAGAAAAAGTAAAGAAAAAAGAAAAAACACCTAGTTATATTGCCGATATTCGTATGCGTACAAATAAAAAACAAACACGTAATCTTCTTGTCAAAGGGGAAATGGGTCGTTTACTATATAATGCTTGTTTGGGTGAATCTCTAAAACGTTTACAAAAAATCAAAAAAACAGATTTATATAAAGAAACAATTGCTTTAGATAAAGTCAAAGACAAAGAAAAACGAAAAGATAACTTTAAACAATTAAACGAAACGTTTGGTTTCACCGATGCAAGCATTCAGTCATTCGGAACGAAAACAAAAAATGATAGCAAAATGATCGCGTACCATTTAGGAACACATGTGTGTCAAAAAATTGCCACTCGCGCTTTTCGTGCTGTTCAAAAAGTAGCGTTTCATAAAGCGAAGCGTGTACAATTCAAACGAAAAGGCGAATTTGTTTCGTTAGAAGGAAAAAGCAATAAAACCTTTTTAACCTATTCGAATGGTTATGTGATGGTGGGAAAGGATACGATTCCTTGTGTATTCCCAAAAGGTGATAAGGATAAATGGTTAAACCATGCTTTGCAACAACGCGTGAAATTTTGTCGTATTGTGAAACGTATCATCAAAGGAAAAGATGTCTTTTACCTTCAATTAACTTTAGAAGGGTATCCATATCAAAAATACAAAATGGGCGATGAAACAGCAGGTTTCGACATTGGGCCATCCACAATCGCTACTGTAACAGATTCTTTTGCGGAACTTCGTTCATTTTGTGAAGGTATTCCTAATTTGGATAAAGAAAAATGTAAATTACAACGAAAATCAGATCGTCAAAGACGTGCGAACAATCCGCAATATTACAATGAAAATGGCACAATCAAAAAAGGACGAAAACGTTGGCACATTTCTAATCAAATGAAGAAAACATTAGCAGAGTTGCGAGAAATAGAACGTAAAATCACTACAACACGAAAAACATTACATGGTTACCATAGTAATCGAATCATTGAAAAAGCAAAAATCATCAAATCTGAAAAGTTATCGTATAAAGCATTTCAGAAATTATATGGTCGTTCTGTTGCGCGTTCTGCACCTGCGATGTTTGTAAATTTAGTGAAAGAAAAATTAAAACGAAGAAACGGTACGTTTATCGATATACCTACAAGGACAACGAAATTGTCTCAAACCTGTCATTGTGGAAACGTCAAAAAGAAAAAACTATCAGAACGTTGGCATACCTGTGAGTGTGGTATGAAAGCACAACGAGATTTGTACAGTGCATTTTTAGCCAAATGTGTCACGAAGTCAAAAAAATTATCTTTCCCACAAGCCAAAAAACAATGGAAGAACATTCAAGTCTTATTAGATGATTGTATGAACGATTTAAAGAAAAAGAGAAAAGAAGGAAAATCGATTCCTTCTAGTATGGGCGTATAATATTTTATTTTTAATAAAATTCACTATATTTTTCAATGAATATGGGGTGTCGGCATGTTCCCCGTGGTGCATAAACAACAAATGGAAGCCGAATGGCGGAAGGAGAACAGTTTTTCGTTTTAGAAAATGTTCTGTAGAGATGTTGCATCGTAAAATCTATTCTTTCGGTCGTGAGACCCATCAAAGTCAAGGACGATACACCAACAAATGTTTCTTGTCTCGTTGGTTTCAAGGGAGTCTAAGATGATGAAATAGAACCCCCTGCATTCATGCATGGGGAGTGTCAGGTATACTTATTAATACTCTACATTGATGTATTTTCTGAAGGTTTGAAAACAGGTTTAGCAGGAATTATGCATATGGTATTCATACAATGGTGAAAAATACATACAAGAATCTATAACAAAATGAGGTTAGTACATGAGTCCACAAAGTTTTAACGATTACGCATTGAGTAAAGAAATTGTAAGAGCACTTGCTAGCTTACAATATGAAAAGCCAACAGAAGTGCAAGAGAAAGTCATCCCAATTGCATTAGAAAAGAAAGATCTTGTTGTAAAATCACAAACAGGAAGCGGTAAGACAGCTTCTTTTGGAATTCCGCTTTGTGAAATGGTTGAGTGGGAAGAAAATAAACCGCAGGCGTTAATTCTTACACCAACGAGAGAACTTGCTGTGCAGGTAAAAGAAGATATTACGAATATAGGAAGATTTAAGCGTATTAAAGCAACTGCGGTTTATGGGAAATCCCCATTTGCACGTCAAAAATTAGAACTGAAGCAAAAGACACATATTGTTGTCGGCACTCCAGGGCGTGTATTAGATCATATTGAAAAAGGGACTTTCTCGTTAGAGCGTCTGAAATATTTGGTGATTGATGAGGCAGATGAAATGCTAAATATGGGCTTTATCGATCAAGTAGAAGCCATTATTGACGAACTACCTACGAACCGAATGACGATGCTCTTTTCTGCGACGTTACCAGAAGATGTTGAAAATTTGTCTCGTACATACATGGAATCACCAATCACTATTGAGATTCAAGCATCTGGAATTACGACAGATAAAATTGAACATAGTCTTTTAGAAGTGAGGGAAGAAGAGAAGTTCTCTCTTCTGAAAGATATAACAACGATTGAAAATCCAGATAGTTGCATTATTTTTTGTCGTACGCAAGAAAATGTAGATGATGTATTTAGACAGTTAAACCGTTCTGGCTATCCTTGTGATAAAATTCATGGCGGTATGGTGCAAGAAGACCGATTTGCAGTAATGAATGATTTTAAAAGAGGGAAATTCCGTTATTTAGTAGCGACAGACGTAGCAGCCAGAGGAATTGATATTGAGAATATTACCCACGTTATTAATTACGATATTCCATTAGAAAAAGAAAGTTATGTACACCGTACAGGAAGAACGGGACGTGCTGGTAAGAGCGGAAAAGCAATTACATTTGTAACCCCGTATGAAGAAAGATTTCTAACAGAAATCGAAGCGTATATCGGTTTTGAAATTGTAAAAATAGATGCACCTTCAAAAGAAGCAGTTATCACAAGAAAGGCGGCATTTGAAGAAAAAATAAATGCTAAGCCAATTGTGAAAAAAGATAAAAGCGCTAGTCTCAATAAGGGAATCATGAAGCTTTATTTTAATGGCGGAAAGAAAAAGAAAATCCGAGCAGTGGATTTCGTTGGTACAATTGCCAAAATTCCAGGTGTTACAGCGGATGATATCGGGATTATTACGATTCAAGATAATGTTTCTTACGTTGAGATATTAAACGGAAAAGGACCACTTGTTTTAAAAGTAATGAAAAACACAACGATAAAAGGTAAGCAGTTAAAGGTTCATGAGGCGATTAAGTAAAAGGAACTATCCACTCTAATAGGGGTCACCATATCAAAAAAAGAAAATTGTACGTTATCAAGACCTAATTGAAAAAAATCTTGAAAATAAAGAACCCAAACATATTTGATACGACTAATATGTTAGGCATTTTTACTGCAATAAATCTTAAAAAATCTTACTTGTTCAAGTAAAAAAACATAAACACAACAAAACCCACAGATTGTTTTCTGTGGGTTTTGTTGTGTAAAAAAGAAGCTTGGGGGAAGCTCGGTTTGATTAATTTTATTTTTCTAACACATCTGGGCGATTTGTTCTTCATTTAATAAAGATGATTGTACCAAATATATTTTGGAACTCATAAATCGCTTAAAATTCAAAAAATGATTCAATATCAAATTCAGCATTTTAATTGCATTAGAAAAATAAAATATACAGTTTATAAGGTAGTTCGTATGTGTGTTTGCAATAAGTTTATCTTACTTTAAATATCTTTCAAATTCCTTTCACAAGCATTACAAAAGACTTTCGTAATTGTTACAAAAGTCTTTCGTTGGCTTAATCCATATAACAGAAAAACAAGTGAATTTCTGTTTCTAATTCATATTAACGATAATGTGTCTATTCCTTCTGTGTTCAAACCGATAAATTTAAAAAAGGTTTCTGTGGGTATGCTATGAATTTAATTTTGGTTTAAGGTGAGTTTCGCAATTTCAATCCATCCTTTTAATCTTTAGTGATACTCTTGAAAGAAATTTGTTATAGTTTTGAAAGAAAATTGAAAGGTGTTTACGATAAGATGTGTTAACTGATATTCGTTTTATGTTACAACAAGGGGGAACTACAATATGAAATTACGAAATCAATTGTTATTGATGAATATATTAAGCACCAGCATTATGCTAGTTGCTATTTGGTATAGCGAAATGAAAATGTTACTTAAACCGGAACAAACGCAACTATTTATAGGAATTGTAATCGTAGCAATGGCGTTTTCAACGATTATTTATTGGCTATTAACACGCCCCATTACGGAATCTATTCAAAATTTAATTGCATTAACAAAAGAATTTAGTGATAGACAATTTGGGACGACGTATAGAATTGGACAAGGACCACAAGAATTTAAAGAATTAGCAACAGCCTTTCAACAAATGGCGAAAAAATTAAAAGAAGGGTTTACGAAATTAGAAGAAGGAGAAAAAGCACGTACAGAGCTCATTGCGAATATTTCACATGACTTACGAACACCTATGGCTAGCATACAATTGATGATTGAAGCATTACAAGATGATGTAATTGTAAATCCCGAAATGAAAACGCAGTACTTAACGACAATCCATAAAGAAATACAACGATTAAGTGGATTAATTAATGACTTATTTGATCTTTCTAAGTTAGAACTTGGACAAGAAGATTTTTATCCGAGTTTCACACATATGGATCGTATTCTATTAGAAGTACTAGATTCACATTCTATTTTATTAGAAGAAAAACAGATCCATTTGCAATTACAAGTTTCTGATACATTGCCTAAGCTCTGGATTATGCCTTGTAAGATAGCACGGGTTATCAGTAATTTGTTACATAATGCAATTCGATATTCTCCAGTGGCTGGGACGATTGAATTAATTGTAGAAGAAAATAAGCAGAAGCATCACGTTCAATTCATTTTGCGTGATGAAGGAGAAGGAATTGCCTACAGTGATCAACTACGCATATTTGAACGCTTTTTTAGAACGGATTCTTCAAGAGGTTCACAATCTGGGGGATCTGGAATTGGATTAGCCATTGCACAATCATTAATTGAAATACACAAAGGCAAAATTGGTGTGCGAGATCGTTCAGACGGTAAACAAGGGAGTGAATTTTGGTTTACTCTTCCTGTTACATCAGAAAAGAAATAAGGTTATGAAAGACTTTTGTAACATTTACGAAAGTCTTTTGAAAGGTTTTTAAACTATGCTGAACTTCAGAACATTAATTTTAACTGATTTTAAAGTGAATAATTTCACAACGAGAGGAGAACGAAATGAAAAAGAAATTTAAAACAAATGGAATTGGGAAGAAGGTAATCCCTGCAACAGCAGCACTAGGTATTCTTTTTTCTATGGCTCCTGTAGCAGAAAATAAGGCTAGCGCAGGGGTAGGTGCGGTATTAGATATAACTATTACTGTATTAGGTGCTGTAGCAAACACTTATGAAGCACTTGGACTAGAACCAGGGGATATAGCACCAAGCACTACCATTGATGTATATGCAGAAAATCTAGCTTATCAGGCTCCTAATTTTAAATCTGGGGAATTTAATATTTCCATGTATCATACACAAGGTGATATGAATTTTACTAAGTCAGTTAAAGTGCGCTATCCAAATGGAAGAATTGAAAATCATCAACTAAAATCTGGGCAGCAGCTTAAAATTACTGACGCAGGAGCAATTATAGATTTAAATCCTAATGGAGCAAATATCTCAGAACACGATCTTCTTTACATTACACAAGCACAATTAAACGAAGGAAAGACCGGAGTTGTAATGAATCAAGATCACACTGGATTTGTAGAAAAAGCATCTGGTAAAAACCCAAGAATACTTAGTCCACTTTATAAAAAATATGCAGACGTTTGGACTCCAGATTGGGACGTGATTACTTATAGTCAGGATACCCTATTTGATTATATAGCAAATAAATTATCAGATGAGCAAAAACGATTGGTAACATTGACTTCAAAGCCAGTATCTAAAGATGTCCTTGACAACTATGTTAATAATGATCCTAAAGCTCGTGCAGATTTTTATGATCGATTATCTGATGTATTGGCGGAGCGTACTAATGTCATAGAGACATCTCTGGAACTGCCATTCATTAAACTAAATGATGGTAAACCTTATCAAATTATCCCTTATAAAAAAGGAACGAATAAAGTAATCGTAAAAACAGGTTCAAAATATCTTTCAGGAAAAGAAGGAAACGGACTTCAATATTCCGATTCGCTTGGCGATGATGAAGTGTTTGAACTTGTTCAGATAGGAAATTCTAACGATGGTAAATTTCAGTTCCGTTTGAATAACAAAAATGGAGTAAGTTTAGGTGGTAATCTGTATATTTCAGGGTTCGATACTGATCAGAGTTTCCGATCTGAAATTGGCTTCCCTGGTAAAAGCAACAATGAAATTAACAATTGGTTAATAGAGTGGTATCCGGGTAAAGAAAATGAGAGACAGAAGTATGATAAAGTACAGGCTGTAGCTGATGAAAAAGATGCTACGAAATGGATTGCAAAAGATTCCTCTGGAAACGTGATAAAGAACAGTTGGGTAAACCGAGGTAGTGGGTATTCCTTTACGGATGCTGAAGGAGTCATTTTGACAGGCTGGCAAGAAATTAAGGGGAAGACTTATTATTTCTCACCGCCTTATGGCTACATGGTTACTGGAGGTGGAAGTGATTCACTGATTGAGAATAAATACTACTACTTTAATGATGACGGTGTTTTACAACGATCAACCTGGGATGGAGATTCCTATGCCGATGCTTCTGGAGCAATCGTTAAAGAAGGTCTAAAAGAAGTAGATGGTAAAATTTATTACTTCCAAAATTACGAGGTAAATAAAAAGGAAATACGCTTAGAAGATCAAAATAAAATTATTCACGTTTCTGACAAAGGTGTGCTTGAGAGAGTTTCTGATCTAAATGGAAAAGTTATAGACAGCGTTGTTAATGTTGGGTTGGACAACAAAATATTATCATTTAAGCATGACGGTTCGCTTTATAAAACGGGGCTCAACAAAAGTGAGAACCTACTAGAATATTATAGTTTAGAAGATGGAGTTTTCTATACCGGTTGGAAAATGATAGACGGTAAAAGATATTATTTCACAAATGGTCGCAATTACACGTTCAATGCTTATGAAAACATTGACGGAAAAAAATATTATTTTCATGGAGACGGATCAGTTAACCGAGCAGGATTTGAAAAAATCGACGGTAAGCTATACCATTTCGACAATAACGGCGTAGCACAAACGGGTTGGCAAACTATCGATAATAAATATTATTACTTCGATGAGAAAGGGGCAGCAAAAACAGGATGGTTCCAAGTTGGTGGTGGATATAGACCTTGGCCTCTTGCATACGGATACCTTTGGTACTGTGCTAGAGAAGATGGTTCACTTTATGCAGACGGTTGGTTTAAAATCGACGGTAAAGACTATCACTTTGACCAGTGGGGACATAAAATGTAATAACATGGTGATAGTTTGAAGAGTTAATCTATACGTATAAAATGGGTCATGACATGGATGGAGTTTATTTTCCATGTTATGATCCGTTTTAGTTTTTTCGGGTATACTTCCTATGATTGTTTGTCAATTCGATTCTTTGAGACTGAATAATACATAGATGACACTCGTTATGAATAATGTTCCTAATAACCATTTCGTTTTAATGTGCGATAAATAGTAGTCCTGTCAACATTTGAAAAATCAGCAATCTCCTGTTTCGCTTTTCCCTGTTCAAGTAACTCAAGTATCAAATCAGTTTTAGACTTATTAATTTTAGGAGTTCTCCCCAGTTTCCCGCCATTCTCTACATACTTCATACGACCAGCCTGTGTTCGCTCCAGTATATAGTTTCGTTCAATATCAGCAAACAAAGATAAGGTTGTAACCATTACTTTCGTAGTCATGTCATCTTTCTTCCGCGTATCAATGTTATCATTAATAGCAATGCCCCCAATATCATTTTTAATCAGTTTTTCATGGGTACGAATCATATCAGAAAGATTTCTACCTAAACGATCTAATTTATAGACAATAAGTGTATCACCTGAGTTTAGTTGCTGCATAAGAATTTGGAATTGTTCTCTCTCCAAATTTTTGCTGCTTTGTTTTT
The DNA here is from genome assembly GCF_030756675.1 of Bacillus multifaciens. Taxonomy (GTDB): domain Bacteria; phylum Bacillota; class Bacilli; order Bacillales; family Bacillaceae_G; genus Bacillus_A; species Bacillus_A multifaciens. The sequence continues at coordinate 423 of NZ_JAVBXD010000026.1, read as the reverse complement.
CCTCAAAAATATAGTCTTCTAACAATTCAATTTGGTTCGTTTCACAATATGTAAGTATTGCTTTTTTTTGGAATGTGTAATCTTGTTGCGGAGTGGACACTCGAATATATGCAACATTATGACGCCATAAAAATCAAGCCCCAGGTAAGTGATGCATAAATGTTAATTTTTGCAACACCTACCTTTGGCCCATATTCATGTAATCAATTTTCAATAAAATTCATACTAAAGTACTACTGTTTATTAATTTATACGTCTTTCATTTTAAGTAACCCTCCCCTAAATGGGGGATTTTAAACCTTATATCTCTAACTTATAATAGCTATTGTAATGTTTTTTGCAAGCAGAAAGTGCAGAGAATTGCAGCGAAAAGTGCAGAGGCTTGCAGTTCTCTTTTTTCTTAAAGATTCATGTCTAAATTTG
>NZ_JAVBXD010000025.1 GCF_030756675.1 Bacillus multifaciens | reverse complement strand
CAATTCTTTATCGTGATGTCCTTCTGTTAAACGATTAAAACTATAACGTTTGGCACTTTCGAATGTACGAATCAAATCAAGAAGTTGTTCCCTTTGTTCTATTGTGATGGTTTTGATTTTACAAGAACGTGTTGTTTTCATCTATTACTCTCCTTTCGTTCATGCATTTTCAATCTCTTTACTTACTTTTTTCCCTCCACGTTCCCCATAAATACGAGCTGAAAAAGAAGTCGTAATCGCAATCAAATCTTCTACAAGTTCTTGTTCATCGTTTCGTTCTCTTTCTTCGACGATTTCTATTTTACCATTATAATTTTTTATAAATTTTTCTAAATATTGATAACCAAAACGCGCCAAACGATCTTTATATTCAACAATGATTATACTGTTTGGATGTTTTTTGATTTCTTCTAATAAACGATTTAATTCTCTTCTGTTTTCATTCACACCACTCGCAATTTCTTTGTAAATGTGTTGTAATGTGTACCCTTTTGAAATTGCGTATTCTGTTAATCGAGTAATTTGACGATCTAAATTTCCGTTTTCCGCTTGTTTTTTTGTGGAAACACGAGCATAGATAAAAACTTGTTTGTTTACTAATTTTTCTTTATTTGTTTGAATACCTAAAAAGGCGTCAATTGCATCTATATCATATAATCGATGTCCACTGGGAGTGATGATTGTTTCTAATGATCCTTTGTTAGACCAAGAACGTACCGTTTGTTTGTCTACACCTAACAATTCCGCCGCTTCTTTAATTTTTATCATTCTTCCCATAAAAAACAACTCCCTTTTTGTTATAGGGTATAACAAAAAGAGGGGTGTATGTGATGGTTTTTATTATCTTTTATAACTTTTTATAAATTTTTTTGAAACTGTCGGAACCTCCCCGAATTCCTTTTTCGCTTCATTCGCGTTCCAAGACTCAGCAATAAACCGTATATATGGAAGATTTCCAAAAAAAAGATTTACCCATTTGATCTAGTTGATTACAAAAAATGCCTGTCACTGCCTGGAATACCGAAAGTTCGATCAATTACCAGGAGGACAGGCATTTTATTTAACTATTTAATATGCATAAGAATTAATCTTTGTCCAAGTACCTACACTCTTAATTTCTTTATACTCAGGTTTCCACATAGCATCTTCAATAGCATTCTCAACATCTTGAATATCTACTCTTGCAATTCCTTCGTGTATTGCAGCATGGGCTACTTCAATGGCTACGTATTTTGAGACTTCATGAAGCTTTTCAATGGATGGCAGCAGAGATGCGCCTGATGTGCTGGTATCTGACATTTTGGCAACTGCATTTGCTGCTGCTGCGAACATTCCTTTTGAGATGATTTCAGCTTTTGCAACAATTGCTCCAAGTCCAAGCCCTGGGAATACAAATGCGTTGTTTGACTGCCCGATTTCATAGGTAACACCTTTGTATTTTACATCAGCAAAGGGGCTGCCAGTCGCAATTAACGCCTTGCCATCTGTCCATTTGATTAGGTTTTCTGGCACTGCTTCAGCCAGCGCAGTCGGGTTGGACATTGGCATGATGATTGGACGTTCAACGTGCTTGGCCATCTCTTTTATAATATCCTCAGTGAACGCGCCGGCTTGGCCGGAAGTACCAATCAGGATGGTTGGCTTCACCCTTTGAACTACTTCCATTAATGAAATGATTCCTTCCTCATTCTTATCCCAGTCCTTAACTTCATCCACCTGTCTTGTATAAGGCTTCTGGAAGTTCAGAACATCTGGTGTTTCATCTGTTAGTAGACCCCGATAGTCAACAGCCCAGAAACGATCATAGGCTTCTTCTATAGTCAATCCTTCTAGAACCATGGCATCTGCCATTTGGTCTGCGTTACCAATGCCGGCAGCACCTGGTCCAAAGACAACAATGCGCTGGTCCTTCAGGGATTCTCCTGTTACTTTCAAAGCAGACATAATAGCAGCAAGAGTAACAGCACCCGTTCCCTGGATGTCATCGTTGAAGGTAAGGATTTTGTCACCGCATTTGTCCAAGATTTTTCGCGCATTGACGTTGCCAAGGTCCTCCCAGTGAATGAGAACCTCTGGAAAGAACTTTCTTGCAGTCTGAATGAATAAATCAATGAATTGATCATAACGCTCACCGCGGACACGTGCGAATTTGTTGCCGATATACATAGGGTCTGCAATCAAATCCTGATTGTTCGTGCCAACATCCAACACGACTGGCAGAACACGGCTCGGATCAATCCCAGCTGCAGCCGTGTACACGGCAAGTTTACCAATCGCAATATTAATACCGCCTATCCCTTGGTCCCCAATACCAAGAATGCTTTCAGAGTCGGTAACGACGATTAAATCAATACCATTTTTTGGCTTTCCTAGATTATAAAATACCTTTTCAATGCCCTCAGGATTATCAATGGAAAGGTATAAGCCACCTGGGCGACGGTAGCTATGGGAGTATGACTGGATTGCATCACCGACAGTAGGAGTGTAGATGATAGGGAGCATTTCTGCCAGGTGTTCTTTCAAAAGACGGTAAAACAAGACAACATTGCGGTTATATAAATCATAAAGCAACCCGTTTTTGAACAGATTCGTCGTCTGCATCGAATATTGTTCATAGATCCTATTAACTTGTTCATCAAGAGTGAGTACTTGTGGAGGTAACAGACCTTCAAGTCCAAGGTCTTCCCTTTCCTCTTTCGTAAAAGCTGTTCCTTTATTCAAAAAAGGATTGGAGAGAACTTCTTTTCCTTTTATTGTAGTAATAATAACATTCTCAGGTACATTCATGGTGTTTCCTTCCTTCCTTCTATTTTAAAATAGCTATTCCGACAATACCGCAACCATGTTAATAAAATTTTCCTTATCCCACTAGTTTTTTTAACTTAATGACCTCTTTTTGTAACTAAACAAAGTAGACAGTGAAACCGCTGACTGCTTTATCTTTGTTTCATTTTCAAATTGGCTTAAAAGCTTCAGCAGCATGATGAATAGGATAACAGTAGATTTTTCCTTTATTGTCATGCTGCCCCTACAATTGATTTTTCAGCTTTTTTCTTTTCGGACCTTTTATATGCATAACTAACAATAATCGGACAGACTATTGCAGATATTACACATGCTGCTGCAACTTGTGCAGTAGCTCCTGGTGCTATTGAAGCTAAGGTTGGATCTGCTGCTGCAACAACAGCTGGTGTAGCTACAGCATTTCCTGCAGTTGACCCTGTTGCTAAACCAACGATAGGATTTTCTTTAAATAACTTCAAAAGTAAGTAAGCTCCAATTCCAGTGAATGCAGCTATTAATCCTAGTAATATGCCAGGACCTCCCGCTTTTATAATAGTTGAAAGATTCATTCCTGCACCTAATGGGAATGAGAAGAATGGAATTAATAATAATTTACTGCTTCCAAGGAACTTTCTCATATCAGAATCAATATTTCCTAAAATCATTCCTATTACTATTGGAACTAATACTCCTATAAGTGTTTGAAAAGGAATTGTGGCAAGGCCAGATGCACCTAATGCAACTAATGTGAAAAATGGACCATCTTTTAAAGAAAATACAGCATATGCGCCTACATCAGTTTCGTCACCATACGATGAAGCAAGAGATGCATATAATCCACCATTAGCATTTAATAACGCTGCAAGGATGGCTAATGGTGATAATCCTAGTACTCCGGCAGGCCCAAAAACCATTGCTACAGTTATACCTATACCAGCACCTATTATAAATTTTCCTGTTAATAATATTGCACCTTTTTTTATTGCCTTTGGTGCTAATTTGAAATTAATTTGTGAACCAATTAAAAACATAAAACATGCCAAAATAGTAGATGATGCTTCTTTACTGAATAATGCCGTTGTAAAACCCCCAATTTTTAAAAATTGCGGAAAAAATGTATTCGTTAATACTCCTAAAAAAAGTGGAACAACCATCATACCACCTGGAATTTTATCAAGCGTTTTCTTAATTGGAATTTGCATTTTAACCCTCCTAAAGTAGTTTTTATAATCTCGAAAGGGATCTGTTTTCTTGCATCTTGTACTATGTTTTAATCTCCCTTTGTTTTGTTACATGTTTATCATATTCGGAAGGAAAGCGTTTTCATAGTTTATGAAAGTTTAATAATCCTTTTTATAAATAAAAAAAGTAAGCAGTTTCAAAAACTGCTTACAAAAAGTTTTTTATTAGGTGTTCCTTATATTGGTTATATTCATGCTGATACACAGGCCGTCCGATTGTTCCATAGATGACTTTGACTTCAAGTATTCCTAAGTCCTTTAGGAAGTTAAGATACTTTCTTGCTGAAACCTTTGAAATGCCTACAACATTAGCTACTTCATCAGTGGAAAAAGGCCCCCGCTTCAACTCTTGAACCGCATCCCATATCTGCTTTAAGGTATCCTTGGTTAATCCCTTTGGGAGTTCCTCTGCGATTACGGCTTCTTCTCTGTGCAAAAGTAAGTGATCGAGCTCCTGCTGACTTACCGAATCCTGTTTATCAATTAACCGAGTTTGCTCAAGGTAGGCAGCAAGTGCAGCGTTAAACCGCTCAAACTCGAAAGGCTTAATTAAATAGTCGACAACACCATACCTTAATGCCCTCCTAATTCGTTCAAGATCTGAGGCCGCTGAAATAATGATGACATCACTTTCAAGATCATTTTTCCGAAGGTACGATAACAGCTCCAGGCCCTGTTTTCCCGGCATAAAAATATCCAGAAGAATGAGCTGAATATCATTCTTTTCTAAAAGTTGGATGGCTTCAGCAACTGAATTTACTATTGCAACTAAACGGAACCCGTCAATTTTAGAAAGGTACTGCTTATTGATTTTCGCTACCATTGGGTCATCTTCAACAATCATTACATTAATCATTTCCACACATCCTCTGCTTTATAAGGTATATATACAGCAAAATTCGTTCCCTTTCCAGGCTTGGACGAAATAATCATGTCCCCCTCCAGTCTTTCAATTGCCTGCGCCAACAGGTATAATCCGAACCCACGGTGAGTTCCTTTCGTTGAAAAGCCTTTATTCAATATTTTGTTTTGGAGTGAATTCGTCATTCCCACTCCTGTGTCTTTAACCTCTATTGTTAAAATATCCTCTGCGTAATCCAGTATAAGGTCGACTTTTTTGTTTGGACTGTCTGCAATTGCCTCCATTGCGTTATCGACAAGATTTCCAATTATCGTTATTAAATCATGTGTAATTTCCGAGTTGGCAGGCTTGGGAAGTGTATTCGCACTATCAAATGAAAGTAAGGCCCCTGATTCTCTTGCAAAGCTTAGCTTGCCAATCAGAAACCCGGCAAGAACCGGATCTTGGACTTTTTTCGTTACAAAGCCCACTTCCGTTTCACGGTGGTTAACGACTTCACTTACATAGTTAGCAAGTGTATCGTATTGTTCAGTACGAACTAGACCAAGAATAACATGAAGTTTATTCATGAATTCATGAGTCTGAGCACGAAGAGCTTCCGCATAATTGCGTACACCTGTCAGCTGTTCAGCCAAAACTTGAACCTCGGTTTTATCACGGAATGTTGCGATTGCTCCCACCGGCTGATTTTGCACAATCACTGGTACCCTGTTTACTAGAATGGTAACCCCATGCAGGTTCTGTTCTTGGTCGAGCTCTGTCTCACCCGATTTGATAATGCGACTTAACCGGGTCTCTGGCAAATAATCTGCAATGTTCTTCCCTATAGGATTCTCTCCAAGTCCGGCTTTTTTAAAAAGCTTACTGGCTGCCCTGTTTACAAGTGTGATATTCCCTTCTTGGTCGATGGCTACGATTCCCTCACGCACAGACTGAAGCATGGAACTACGTTCTTCAAGCAGCTTAGCAATAGCGATCGGCTCGAGTCCTAAAAGGATTTTTTTGATGTATCTTGCTAGGCACACTGCACCGATTACACCTATTAGGATTCCGATTAACGTCCCTATAACGATCCCCTGTCGCCCTTTCTGTACTGCCTTTGTAACGTCCTCTAAAGTAATTCCTACAGCAACCGCACCCACTTGTTTTCCCTGTGAATTTTTTATTGGAGTAAATGCCCGCATGGATTGACCGAGAGTCCCCTTTGAAATGGACACATACTCCTTTCCTTTAAGAACTGGTCCTTCATCTTCTCCCATGAAGGGCTTTCCAACCAATTCGGGGTCCGGATGGGATTGACGGATTCCTTTCATGTCCATAACAACCACGAAGTTGACATTGATCTTTTCTCTAATTTGATTACTAAAAACTTGGACATTTTTCTTGTTTGCTTTCCCTTCAAGGGCTTCAATCACTTGCGGACTAAGGGCTACCATCTTTGCAACATTGAGGGCCTTTTCTTTCTCTGTTTCTTCCACACTGGAAGTAATTCTTTTGCTTATTATTAAATCAGTTATTCCAAGTGATAATACGACGACAATGCAAACAAATATAATAATAATGGCTTGTAAACTAGGTTTGCCCTTCTTCATAATCTCCTCCAGGTATTATCAAAATTATAGTATGTATAAAACTTATCCCAAAAATGACAAAAGGCCGCTAAGCTCATAAAAAAGCTGTAAGCAGCCTTTATCATTAATCATCGAATTAGCAAAATGGCACCTGCCATAATTAAGGTGAGAACCATTGCATTTTTTAAAATTGATAGTTGAACATCCTCCGCCCCCAATAAACCCCCAGTAATAACATAGTAGGTGTGAAATTCAAAGATGTCGCCCCCGAATACACTTTCACTTCATAAAAAGAAATTTATCCAATTATATTGTAGTACTTGAAAATGGCAGGACACTTTTTGTAATTAAAAAAAGTGTTTGAGCAGGGGAATAAAACAGGTTTTCAAAAGCAAAGAATAGCTTGGCAGTTTTTTTCATTTTACCTCCTTAATTTCAAAAAATATTATGACCTGAAAGTTATTGTCTATTCCATTTTATTTAAAAAAAAAGAAAAAAAATGCTACACTCCTCCTCAAATAGTAAAAAAGACAATATCCCTAAACCGGAAGGATATTGCCATCATAGGTATGATATATATTTAACTTTATTACAAACTAACTACTACCCCAACCGATACACCAAAAACCTCTCATTCAAATTCCGCTCATACAATCCCGGCAATATAACTTCCTCTTTCAATTCAAACGAGGTTTGATTATCTAAAAAATAAATATAATCTTCTGATGGATAATATAAAATCAGCTCTACTTCCCGTTCTACTTGTTCTACTGAAAACAATATATTATTGATAACATTCATAAACACTTGCACCGAAAACGGATTAAAGAAGTAAAATTTATTATCCAGCGGATCAATCTCATATTCCTGCGCTAAGCAACATTGAAAGTGGATTTTATCTCTACCTTTTTTCTCCTTCTTTATATAGCGATCTCGGTTTTCCATCGCTTCTTTATAAAACGTCTCGTTCATTTCTATCCCTACAACCGACGCATGATAGAAATGATGAATATAGAAATTTAATCGTCCTTTCCCGCATCCAAAATCGACAACTCGGTCACTGCTTTTCAAGCCATATTCAGCAAATAATGTTTCAAGTGCGTGATATGGTGTTGGTTCATAACGGTGATAATGCAAAGACTTGTAGAACTCTTTTTGCTCTCCTACTGTTTTTATATGTAACACTGCATCGTAATATTGTTCATTCATGTATTCATCCTACTCTCTATGAAAAGAACCTGGATATAATCCAGACTTTTTTCGATTTTCCGTTTTTTTTATTTTCTACGGAAATTTTCTACTGCCATGCAATCTAATTTTAGCATATATATAAGAGTTCCAAACCTGCACCATATGAAAAAGCTCCCCTAAAAAGGAAAAATAAATTTGACCTTTTCAGGGGAGCTATCGTATCCACTGTTACATCTAATTTTTCAACATATAAGTCGCTGCTACACAGAATACAAAATGACCTATACTCGCTATCTCCCTTTGTTTTAAATCTTGCATGTGGCAGGAAAAAGCACTGACCGCTTCTATGCATGGCCAAATGCTCTCGTCCACCTAAAAGAAGAATTAGTTAAACATCAGAATAATTATTTGTATTCTCGGTTGTATAACTTTTAGAGTTTACCTTAAAATCAATTATAATAGAAAAAACTAGAGTAAGAGTACATATACCTAACAAAATCATTAAACTTCTATATCCTATTTGATCTAGTAAAAATCCAATTAACACCAAGCATAGTTGCATAATAGTTCGATCTAACATTGTTTTAAATGAAAAAAATCTTCCATGAATACTTGAAGGAACTTTTTGTTGGGCGTATGTGTATAAAAGAGGATTAAACATGCCATATGCCAAACCAAATACACTAAAAGAGAAAATAGTTAGATAAAAGTTTGTCAATGATAATAAAATTTGAGCTATACCCATCAAACAGCAAGCAAATAAAAGGATACGCACTTGTTTTTGATATCGTTTTATTACTTTTTTGATAAATAATCCTGCAATTAATATACTTGCCCCTTCCATAAAATAGAGTATGCCCATGATTGAACCCGGTTGTCCCTTTCCAATCTCAATAACAAATAAATTAAAGCCAGAAATAAAGATTAGAGGGATAATGGATAATGCAAGAACTACTTTAATAGAATGATTCTTGATAATAACAGGGAAAATATCCTTAAAATTAGTCTTAAGTTTTTTAGGATTCAATTGTACATCGTTTGGAATGACTAATAAAAAATTGATCAAGTATAAGGTCACATAAGCAATAAGAGCAATAATAAATAATGTATATAGAGGAGCGACTGTTAATAAAAGACCAGCTAATACAGCTCCAAAAATTCTTGATAAAGTGATAATATTTATATTGATAGCATTAACCGTAATTAAGTCATCTTCTTTAACTAAAGCTGGCAATATTGTTTGTATAGTGGGATTAAAAAAAGAAGCCGAGCAGCCAATTCCTATGCTATAGATAACCATCCAATAAACTGACCCTGTATATATGGCAACTAACATTGATAAAACAGATGCAATTCTCATCAATCCGACTAATTGTAATACTTTTAATTTAGAAGTAGAATCTATATAACGTCCTGCATAAGGACCTATTATAACCCCAAGGACACCACCAATAACAAGAAAAAAAGCCTGAAGAACATGAGATTTTATATGTATTTGTAAAAATTGCAAATTACCAATTGTACCGAACCATATCCCTAATTGAAAGACTAGTTGACTTCCTAATACAATACATAAATTTTTATTATGTATGATGGCTTTAAAGGATTTCATCTCAAATCCTCTCCTCTAAATCTAAAATCTCTACCATGTTTTTTAGCTTCATCACTAATATGTCCTATTCCAGAAAGTCCGCAAATAATTTTTTTTCTTTATCTATACCTAGCCTTTCTTCTACTAATTCGTCTTTAAGATGTCCAGTAAAAAATGCACCTAATTTTAACCATGAAGCAACTAAATAGAAAGTTTGACTTAAATGACCTACATCCATCATAACAATACGATATACCCTTGGAGTTTTGTATTTCCACATAGGTCGTTCTAAACATGCTGTATAAAAAAAGAGTACAGATGCACCTTTTACATATTTCTGTCCTGCAGCCATATCAATAATATCTGTTATTTTTTCTTTGTTAATCACATTCAATGAATGATTTTGAACATTGTAGTGATATAAACCTTCTTTTATTCCTGTTACGTTAGATATATAAGGGTATACTTCTATAGGATGTCTAGCACCACCAGAAGGGCTCGTTTTAAAGAAAGTTGCACCAACTCCAAAATCTCTTTTACAAGACTGTGCTCCCCAAACAAAATAAAGAATTGAAGATAATTCAATTAGAGTAATAGGTTTTTCTGAGAAAGATCGTATAGTTTGTCTTTTCAAAAGGACATCTAGGAAGCTTCCTTCTTTTTTAAAATCAGGAGTAGGTAATGGTATTTCTTCTACATTATCATATATTTTATATATAGACGGTGCTTTTACATTTTGCTTCTTATTGATTAATCTTTCATAGTCTTGATTTACATCTAAATAATTATCTTTATGAAGCAGTCTTCTATTAAAATGAAAGTATTTAGCAGGCGTTCCCCATTCTTTCCAATTTGTAAGCTTCATATCCTCTGGACTTTCTTTTTCTATTAATATATGGACTTCTCGAAGATTTTTAATTATTTCCGTCATTTCGTTTCTTGTTAAAGATAAAGTTTGATCTTTCTGTAGCTGTAGATACGCACTATCAGGGTCGTTCCATTCTTTGAATAAACCTAAGATAGGGAAAACCGAAAGCTCTAGGCTATATTGTTCGTGTCTAACAAAATCATCTATTATGAGATGACCATTTTTCCAAAAATATATCATATTTTCAGATATTTTCAACTTCATATCAATGTCTCCCTACTTAAAAAATATGTATATCTTTTTTAACAATAAATGACTGCCCTACTAGAGCAGTCATTTAAGCAATTCAATTATTTTGATGGAGAAGTCTCACCATGTTCTGAATTAACACGATTTGTGTACTCGCTTTCGCTAGGTTTAAAAATTTTCATTTTTCTCATCTTCTCTCATTAATTAGAAAATTATCACAATGTATATTTTTCCATAAAAGAGTTTTCTTGTCAAATTATAGTTTGAAAATAATATTTTTTTAGAATTTTGAAACCAATAAAAAACTAGGTTATGAAAAAATAAGATTTAAAGATTGTTTTTTGTGCTTAGTCTATTTGAAAATTTGGTTATCGGAGTGTAAGGTTCAAATGTGCCAGAAAGCGCAAAGTAATTATAAAGCTGATGTCACATTATTAAAGTAACTAATTCAATACCTATTTACCCAAAACAATTGTCTTTGAGAGTTTATCCCGCATTAACGGGCAGTAAGACCCCCACCTCAAGATTCAGAGAGAAGCGAAGAAGATAGGTGGGGGATAACTGCCCGTAAAAGCCCGATTGGTTCAACTAACCATCAGTGGGGGATGAAGAAAACCCCCACTGATGGAAGTTTCACTTTATTTGTAAAGGTATAGAAAATTTACGAATATCTTTTTATAAGGAATAAACCTATTTGTAAAAGTGTACCTTTTCTACCTTTTTAAGCTTCAAAGATAAAGTTATTCCGTCTACACGTCCATTTCATCTAGAATCAGAATATAATAATTAAGAATTATTTTTCTTATATCTTAGAACTATTTTTCATATATATTATTCTCTTCTGGTCAACGGACCAACGATTCTAGATATTTCATTTTTATCTTTAAAATGAAGAACCACAAGAAATCCACTAAGAGACAATTCGGATCAAGCTCCCTTGTCTTGAATTATTCGAATAGTGGTTTATTATCGTTTACGCTTTAAATGGCTGATACTTATGTTATAATTACGTCTCATGCGTATCAACAGGAGGTAAATTATGGTAAAAAAGACAATCGCTGAATTTATTGGTACATTTGTACTTGTATTATTCGGAACTGGAGTAGCTGTAATTGGTGGTGGAATTGAAGGGATCGGAACACTGGGAATCGCAATGGCGTTCGGATTATCTATCGTCGCAATGGCCTATAGCATCGGAACAGTTTCTGGATGTCATATTAATCCAGCAGTATCAGTTGCTATGTTTATCAATAAAAGAATAGACGCAACAGAACTTATCTATTATGTATTAGCTCAGATTGCAGGTGCTTTATTAGGGACTGTAACACTAATAACGATTTTAAAATCTACTACTCTATCTTTAGATAATTTAGGACAAAATAGTTTTGGAAGTTTAGATGTATGTGGAGCATTTTTAGTAGAATTCATTTTAACATTCGTGTTCATTCTAGTTATTGTTGCTGTAACGGGTAAACAAGGAAATCCTGCTTTAGCTGGACTTGTAATTGGTTTCACATTAGTATTAGTTCACTTATTAGGTATTCCGTTAACTGGAACATCTGTTAACCCTGCACGCAGCATTGCACCAGCTATATTCGTTGGCGGCGAAGCACTCTCTCAACTATGGGTATTCATCGTTGCTCCAATCCTTGGTGGCATTGTAGCAGCTCTTGTAGGGAAATTTATTTTAAATACTGAAAAATAGAATCTTCAGTATTTATGAGATAAAAAAACAATCCTCTTTTAATGAAGGATTGTTTTTTTACTTTTATTCCATCTTACTATTTCAAAACTTCTAATACCGTGTTCTTCAAGATTTCTACGCCATCTAATATACAGGATCGATCAAATGTCATGTGAGGATGGTGTAACCCCGGTTTTAAATTCGCACCTAATCCTAGCATTACTGCTTTTAAATGAGGCTTTTTCACCGTATAATAATGAAAATCATCACTTCCCGCTGTGCGAAGCGGCGGAGTGCAGCCCTCTACTCCATATGTTTGCAGAATTCCCTTACGAAGGAACTGTTCCGCTTCTTCTGATACTACTGCTCCAGGTACATAATCGACCCAATCATAAGAAATCTTGACACCCATTGATTCGGCTGATTGAATCACGTGTTCGATCTTTTTCTTTAACTCTTCCAACAATCCATTGTTCTCTGCCCTTACATCTAAAGCAAAATGAGCGTTCCCAGGAATAATATTTAAACTTTCACCGCCTGCTTGGCATCTCGTCATTTTAACGGAATAAGAAGATTGCGGCGAAAACCATATATTTTTTAGTCCCATATTAATCATCGTAACGACATCAATTGCGTTCGTACCTTGATGTGGGCGTGCACCGTGAGCATCAGTTCCAACGATATGAGCTTCTAAAAAGTCAGCTGCCCCGTGCCGAATAGATGGTGCTGCTTGTTTCAATGATAATTCCTCTATTGGCCGTAAGTGAATGCCAAATAGGAAATCAACATCATCCACAACACCTTTCTCCACCATTTTGAGAGCGCCGCTTCCCTTTTCTTCTGCCGGCTGGAAAATAAATCGAACTGTTCCCGTTTGCCAATTCGCTTGTTTTAACTGTAAAATGAGCCCCATCACAATTGTCATATGCGCATCATGACCGCATGAATGATTTGCTTTAAACTCTCCATCCACCTCTTGCCATAATGCGTCCATATCACCTCGAACCGCAACAACCGGTTTCCCGCTCCCCATTTCTGCGATTACACCAGGACAATCATCAAACGTTTTATAGGAAATGCCTTCTGCCTCTAAAAATTTCGTAATATAGGCAGTCGTATTATATTCCTTCCAGCTCACTTCAGGATTCTCATGTAAATGTTGAAAAATCTCGCTTAACCGATCCTGCAAATCTATTTTTTTCACCGTCGTGCTCTCCCTTCTCACATCGCAACCATTTATTCATAACAATCATGTTTCCCCAAAACATATTCAATATTCTTTTAAATGTCAAGAAATAAACACTGATAATTCATAATTGTCCTCACATTTCTTTTGAAATATAATATGAGAAAACACTGGGAAAGAAATTCACAAAAGCATTGTAAACAGAAAGGGGTCTTTTCATTGAAAATTACAGCCGTTCATCTTTATGCCATTCGTTTGCCACTGCAAAATCCGTTTATTGTAAGCTACGGCACATATCCTGATATGCCTTCTATTATTGTCAAAATCGAAACAGATGAAGGCATTGTCGGTTACGGAGAAGGAGTAGCTGACGAACATGTTACAGGCGAAACGTGGGAAAGTACCTTTCATATTTTAAAACACACATTAGCTCCTGCCTTATTAGGTAAGAACCCAATGAATATCGAGAAAATACATGACATCATGAATCAAACCATTTACGGCGTACCTACTGCCAAAGCTACGCTTGATATCGCTTGCTTTGACATAATGGGGAAAAAACTTGGACAACCTGTGTATCAACTCATCGGCGGGCGCTATCATGAAGAGTTCCCAATTACGCATGTGTTAAGCATCGATACTCCAGAAAACATGGCAGAGGAAGCGGCTTCTATGATGAATAAAGGATACCAATCCTTCAAAATGAAAGTCGGCACAGATGTAAAAAAAGATGTGGAAAGAATTGAAGCTGTACGTGAACGAGTCGGACTTGATATTGCCATTCGTGTTGACGTAAACCAAGGCTGGAAAAACAGTGCGACAACATTAACTGCATTACGTTCGCTAAAACATTTAGACATCGACTGGATTGAACAACCTGTTATCGCCGACGATATTGACGCAATGGCTTACATTCGCTCCAAAACGGACCTTTCGCTTATGATCGACGAAGGTTTAAAAGGGCCACGTGAAATGCGTCAAATTATTCAAAAGCAAGCAGCTGATAAAGTAAACATTAAACTAATGAAGTGCGGCGGAATCCACCCAGCTGTCAAACTAGCCCATCAAGCAGAACTGGCTGGAATAGAGTGTCAAATTGGCTCTATGGTCGAGTCCTCTGTCGCCTCTTCCGCAGGATTCCACGTCGCTTTCTCGAAAAAAATTATCACAAGCGTCGAACTAACAGGACCTCTAAAATTCACAAAAGATATCGGAAATCTCTCTTACAACGTACCGTTTATTCGCTTAACAGAAAAACCGGGACTAGGCGTTGATATCGATGAAAATATATTAAATGAATTAACTGTTTTTCAAGACATAGTTCGGTAAAGGAGGCCACCGCTTGAATATTCTATATGAAGGAACGTTGAAACAAACAAAACAATCATTCAAAGTTGCAACATTATCTTCAGAGTACATCGAACAAATCTTATCCGTACAAGATGCTGTCATTGAAGCGCTCGAAAACAAAGAAAACTTGCAGCCTCTTACAGTAGAAGAATTTGAAAATATATTAAGCGGAAATGGCTTCATGATCGGTGCATTCGTAGGCGAACAACTCATTGCCTTTCGTGCGCTCTTAGTTCCGCCGCTGGATGAGGAGCATTTAGGATTGGATATTGGTTTAACAGGTGAGGAATTAAAACGTGTCATCTATCAAGAAGTATCAAATGTTCATCCAGATTATCAAGGAAACGGACTTCAAAAAATATTAGCGAAAGTGATTATGGAGCAATTAAAACAGTCTGATCACAACTATGGATATGTTTGCTGTACTGTTGCACCTTTTAATATTCCTAGTTTAAAAGATAAGTTTGCGCAAGGGATGGAGATTGCTGCGCTGAAGGAGAAGTATAGCGATCGGTTACGGTATGTTTTTGTGAAAGAGTTTCAGGGTGAGAGGCAGAAAGAATGGATGAATGTAGAAAAGCTTCTTATGGGTGATATTGCTGGGCAGAAAAGGTTGCTGGGGGATGGATATCGTGGGTATGAGATGGAAGATCAGGACGGGGAATATTGGGTTTGGTTTGGGAAGTAGAAATATAGCTCTTACTCCCTAATATCTGGATGTGTTCTTGTTTCGGCTTTTAACACTTCAACTGATCTAAAAAATGCAGATGAACAAACAGAAGGAGTCGGCCTTGGCATGAGCATCGCTAAACAAATCGCTACTCTCCATGGAGCTACATTAGAAGTACATTCCGAAATTGGAAAGGGAAAAAAGGTGGATATATGCTTACCAAAAGCTTCCTCGTTATGATGAGGAAGCTTTTGGTTATATATAACGGCTTATACCACGAGCGTATTATGAAATTCTTTTGGAACAATCTTTACCGCTGTTTGTAAAGACTTCCGTATATAATTGTTAATGGCACTCTTCATTACAATTGATTTATAGTAACTACTCAGCTATACCTTTTAGAAATTTAGAAAAGGGTATGATTCTAGTGAAGATGTGTCTCTCTATTACTTATAAATTCATTTTTTGGCATATAGACTGCTGTCATGCAAACCGGGCAGGAGCCTGCACGTATTGTCTACTTTTATTTTCAAACCTTGCACGTGGCAGGAAAAGGCACTGACCGCTCCTATGCATCGCCGTCCCTCTCGCTCATTTTAAAAAATGCTTTTCTGCCTTTTTTTCATAAAGTAACTGCGTAGTTACGATTTATAAATCATTTAAAGTTAATACATCCCTTGCTTCATTTTCCTTTTAGTAATCATACTCCCAAAGAGCCAAAGTACAACAATCCAAGTAAGTAAATATATAAGCTGTCCTTTAAACTCTAATAGGTCATGTCCATTTTCTATTCCTTGAGCCAACGTCATGTATGATTTTTGTGGTAAAACGTTACAAATCTTATTTAAAACTGTATTTTCCCCTGTAAAAGAAATATAGCAGCCTGATAATATACAAGTTATAACATAAATTCCACTGGCCACTACAGAGTAGTTATGTTCAATAATTGTTGCAATGAATAAAGCTAATGCCGTTGCGAGGGCACAAAGAATTCCTATTAATATCGCCAACATTCCATAACTAAATCCGATGTCTACATTAAAAGCAACCTTTGTGATAATGAGCGCTAAATATGACGGTATATAAAGCCATAAGAATGTAAAAATCCCATGTGCAAAAATATATTGCCTTTCACTTACCGGCGCCGTTAATACACGTTTGAAGATTTTTTTATCCCTGTCCTCTGTATAAAGGGTTATCAATGCAACACCTTGCATGAAAAGGATCATTAAAATAAATCCTAAAACGTTTGTTCCAACACCTCTTTTCTTGTTTTCTACTTGCTTGTTTTCTGAAATTTCACCTGTTTTAAAAAAGGTTTCTATAATTTTTTCATCATTTTTGTTTTTTAAAGTTGTTATATCATAGTTGCCATTATTTTTCTCTTCCACAATGGCAATATACTTTCCCGAAAGAAGCTCTGAAATGGCTGGTTTTTTATTGATTACCTCAATTTTAATCCTATTATCTTTTGGAATGCTCTGTTCATTATTTGAAATAAAAGCTATGTTGCCCTTTATATCTGTTTTTTCCGTAAAAAATACTGCAAGTCCAATCATAATTGGGATAACTATAAATGCCACTATGATCACCACTTTTTGGGCTAAAATCCTATTAAAATTATTTTTAAATATGTGAATTACATTCATCATACATACTCCTCCGGCTTAAAAGTTATTTGACATACTATCATGCAAACGATCGAAGCAAACAGCAAAAAGGAAAGAGTAGGTATATACGTGCTGAAGTCATGGTCATAAATAACCTTAAAGGCACATTCTGTAACCCACTTTATTGGCGATATATAGGATATTTTCTCTACGATTTTTCCGAGACTTGCTATAGGAAAAAAGCTGCCACCAAAAAAGACAAACACTAATATTGGAATTTGCATGACTGAATTTGCAACTCCTTCATTTTTGAAAATACTACAGAACATTGTGCCGAGAGAACAGCCAAATAGTGTCAGCATATTCATTAACAGCATGATGTATAGAAAGTTTTCCTGCCCAAAATTAATGTGAAGGAGATATTGACCTACAAACAATATGACACTGTATGAAATAGTGCCTAACATATAAGTAGAGATTAATTTGGATAAATATATTTCTGTTTTAGAAACTGGTGCATATGTAATGCGGGTATTCCCCATCTTAACCTTTTCTTCCATAAACGTATTCGTAGCTGTCATGGCAATCAATAATGCGGTAAAAATCATCATCGTGACTCCGTAATAATCATAGGAACTTATCGGCCCTGAGCCATAGCCACCTTTTGTTGCGAACCCCATAACTCCTATGAGTATAAATGGGAATATCGTATTGGTAATTAACAATGCTGGATTTCTAAGGATATTCATAAAATCAAATTTTATTATTTTTATAAAGTTCATCTATGTATCCCCCTAATCCCTTAAACTTCTTCCTGTCAATTCTAAGAAAGTAGTTTCTAAAGATGCCTCTTTACTACTCATGCTTTCAATTTCACAACCACTTGCCAACATTAAAGATATAATGCTATTTAGATTATCATTGGATTTTTCAGCAGTTATCTCAAGCATATTCTCAAGTAATTTAACCTTTGTTATCCCATTCATTTCATACAACTGCTGTTCACTTAATCTATTTAAATTTTTAACACAAAAATAATAAGTAATTTCATCACTCACTTTTTGGTTTAATTCTTCTTTTGTCCCCTCTGCAATAATCTTTCCCTCGTTCATAATAATAATTCGATCACAAATTGCTTCCACTTCTTCCATGTAGTGTGTGGAATAGATAACCGTTGCGCCTCTATTTTTCAATGTTTTAATTGATTCTAAAATATGATTTCTTGATTGAGGATCAATACCCACTGTCGGCTCATCCATGATAATAAGTTGTGGCTGATGGGCAATTGCACAAGCAATATTTAATCTTCGTTTCATACCGCCTGAAAAGGTCTTGGGCTTATCGTCTTTTTTATCATAAAGCCCTACTAGTTCCAAAGCCTCCTTGACTATACTATCTAGTTGTTTTCCTTTTACTTTATAAAGACTTGCAAAAAAACGTACATTTTTCTCGGCAGAAATTTCTTCATAAATTGCTAAATCCTGAGGAACAATTCCAATCCCCTGTTTTATCGGTTTTACATCTTTTCTTAAGTCATGCCCCAAAATCGTTATTTCGCCATTATCAGCTGCTAATACAGTAGCCAAAATATTTATCGTTGTACTTTTCCCTGCTCCATTCGGACCTAATAATCCAAGGATTTCCCCCTTATTAACTACAAAATTGATGCCATCAACAGCTTTTTTCTCATGATAATTTTTTTCTAGTTTTTCAACCGTAACAATACTGTTCATTTTTCCATCCCCCTCATTTAGACAATATAATGTCTAAATGAACGATATCACAATAATCTTTATTGGTCAATATACTGTCTTTTTTAAGACGGATGCCGTCACCTATTATAAATACCAATTGGAAAACCAACATCCGTTTCTTTTTAGGCGGGAGCATTACTACCCGCAAATAGCAGGAGTTGAATGTAGGAAAATCAAAACGAACTTAAATTTAACAAAATTAAAAAGCCATAAACTTAATTATGACTTCTTCGTTTCTTTACTATGTTTTTATCTTTTCTCATTTCTAGAATGGCTTCTTCGTCTTTCAAATTCCTTTAATAGTCTCGCCTCCACGTCCTTCACATCTTCACCCATTTCTAATTCAACTTCTTCTTCAAAGCCATCTTGCTCCTCACCGTCAAAAGAATACAGTCTCTTCAATAACCGCCACAATATTTCCATTTCTTCAGTTTTGAAATCTTCAAAAAGATCTAGAAAAAAATTAATTCCACCTTCAGCACATTCCACTGCTACTTGTTTTCCAGCCTCCGTAATTTTAACATTAACAGCCCGTTTATCCTTTTGACTTGGCACAGTCGTAACATATCCTTTATTTTCTATAATCGTTATCAGCTGTTTCACACTCTGTTTCGTGGTACCTAACTTTTTAGCAATATTGTTAATTGTTGTTTCATCTTCCGGCAAATGAGCTATTGCGATCATTGTCATATACTGTCGCGATGTTAATTTGTCATAGTATTTATCGCCTTGTACCTGAAGCTTATTTGCAAGAGAAAAAAGTGTTCCGTAAGTTTGCTGCATTAAAAATAGCTCTCTATAAGTGTCCATAATATCCCCTTTCTTCTTAGACATTATATTGTTTAAAATGATAATAACATAACATGCTAAACAGTCATCTTCCAACTTGATAACGCTAACCAGTTTTCCATTTCCTTATAATCAGGCATTATCTTCCCGACAAGACGCCAAAAAGATCGATCATGATTTAAATGAACCATATGGCACATTTCATGAACGACTACATAGTCAATTACCTGCTGTGGTGCCATTGCTAGCTTCCAATTAAACGTTAACTGTAGATTTGAATCACAAGTTCCCCATGTACGGCTACTATCTGTAATACGAATGGAACGCGGCTTTGTTTTAAAGTTACTTTGATAGGATTTGATACTCTTCTCTACTAACACTTTACACTGCTTATAATAAAATCGTTTTAAAGCTTGTTTTATTTTCTCATCTTCAAGCTCTTTCACATATATATGCAGCTTACCTCCTTCAAATACAGCCTTGTCCTGCTCAATGCTTGCATCTTGAGAAATCTGTATCGGATACGTGTTTCCTAAATACAGAAAGCCCTCTCCTTGATCATAAGCCTTTTCCTGTGGTCCAAGCACTCGCTCCTGCATTTCCTTACGTGTTTTATGAATCCAATCCCATTTCTCCTCTAACAGCTGAATTATATATTCAACAGGTGTACCTTTCGGAGCTTGCACCTCAACATTTCCATAAGAATCTACATAAAGACGTACTGATTTTTTCTTCTTATAATTTATATGAAAATTAATTGTCTCACCTAAATATGTATGTATCATTTCATCACCTAGCGTATTTGTTCATTATATTTTTACAAATAAAAAAGAGTAGGCTACAAACATCCTACTCTATCTATTATATCATTTACTGTTTCAACATAAATGTTACAAAGCTTATTCATTAGCCTCTATACTTTACAGCTAATCCCTTTACAAAATTCCTTGCGTATCTATCGCCGCACTCTTTGTAATTTTTATGGCCTTTCTTTCTTAATAGAGCGCCTAACTCTCCTTTTGTCACCTTAACTCCTACGCTATCTAATATATCTAGTACATCCTCACTCGTTAATGATAGTGCTATTTTCATTTTCTTTAAAAGAAGGTTATTGGCACTTTCATTACTCTGTAAAGGCATCGCTTGTTCAGCTGGTTGCCCTGGTTTCGGATCTTGCTTTCCTCTTTTTAAAGTAATAAATCCATTTAAAAACGACTCTAACATCATCATATCGCATGTTAATACGTAATCATCTTCGACTACATCAGCATTTTCAGCTTCATGTTGTGGACTTTTCTTTACTTTTGTAAGCATATCAACTACTTCTTCTTTCGTTACTTCCATACCACCAAGTTTAAATATTTCGACCATATCTATATCTTTTATATCCATAGCATATCTTACTCTTTTTAATATATCATTGTTGCTCATTGCCATTGTTTTTCCTCCTGAAATGTTAAATATAATAATGCTTTTAGCATGTATAAATTAATGTCGTTAAATTAATACTTTAACATTTTAGAGGTAGGTTTTGTAGTCTTACCCGACCTTTTCTTCATCATTGTATCTATGGATCGCTTACGTGTTTGTTGTATGCCTATAAAAAGATTTCTCTCATAACATTAACTAAAAGAAAAAAACAGTGCTTTGATTTCTCAAATACACTGTTCTTTTCCAGATCTACGCTTATTTTAAACTCAACCAGGCCACACACTCCACATATCCAGAGTGTAGGTACTGGTGGTTTTATTACATTCTTAAGACCTTCTTCTTTCAGAAAACAGACTTTCTCAAAACAAAAGTTGTCGGCTGACTGAATAAAATAAGTACACATGATTCGATGTAATTCAGTTCCCTCTAACTTTTTGAGAGTTACATCATTTCACTGTCCCCGTCTTTTTCAAATTTATCAAGCAATGCACGCACTTCATCTGTTGATTTCGTGTTCATCAATTGATTTCTTAATTCAGCAGCTCCATGGAATCCTTTTACATAAATTTTGAAAAAGCGATGAAGCCCTGTGATTGAACGTGGCAGTACTTCCGCATATTGATCTTGAAGATCAAGCTGTAGTCTTAAAAGATCAAGGTGTTCTTTACTGCTATGCTCTCTCGGCTCTTTTTCAAAAGCAAACGGATTTTTAAAGATACCTCGTCCGATCATAACGCCATCAATACCGTACTTTTCAGCAAGTTCCATTCCAGTTTGACGATCAGGGATGTCTCCATTGATTGTTAGTAGCGTATTTGGTGCGATACGGTCACGTAATTTTTTGATCTCCGGAATTAGCTCCCAATGCGCATCTACCTGGCTCATTTCTTCTCTTGTACGTAAATGAATAGAAAGGTTCGCAATATCCTGTTTTAAAATATGCGTTAACCAATCCTCCCACTCATTTAACTCTTTAAAGCCAAGTCGTGTTTTCACGCTGACAGGCAGTCCGCCCGCTTTTGCTGCTTGAATAAGTTCTGCCGCAACGTCTGGACGCAGAATAAGGCCACTACCTTTCCCTCTCGATGCCACATTCGGTACAGGGCAGCCCATATTAATATCGATGCCTTTAAATCCTAGCTCTGCCATGCCAATACTCATTTGACGGAAATATTCGGGATTATCCCCCCAAATATGTGCCACTATTGGCTGTTCATCTTCTGTAAAAATCAAACGGCCACGCACACTTTTCATACCCTCTGGATGACAATAGCTATCCGAGTTTGTAAACTCTGTGAAAAATACATCCGGTCGACCGGCTTCACTTACTACGTGACGAAAAACAACATCTGTCACATCTTCCATTGGTGCAAGTACAAAAAATGGTCGTGGTAAATCACGCCAAAAATTATCTATCATTTCAAACTCAAATCCTCTCGTTGTGAAAATCGGCAATGTTTATTTTAACTAAAATCGTTCCTGAATGGTATTTTTATAAACAAAAAAGCAGATGTTATAGATCTTTTCTATATCAACTGCTTTCCTAATTATACTAACTCTAACCAAGCCACACACTCCACATGCGTAGTATGCGGGAACATATCAACAGGCTGAACTTCCTGCGTCTTATACCCACCTTCTTCAAGCACTTTCAAATCACGAGCAAGTGTCGCTGGGTTACATGATACGTATACAACACGCTTTGGCTTCATGTCGATAATTGTGTTTAGTAATGCTTCATCGCAGCCTTTACGAGGCGGGTCGACAACGATTGTGTCGGCGATGATGCCTTGTTTGTACCAGTTTGGGATGACTACTTCTGCTTCTCCTACGCCAAATTCGACGTTTGTCATGTTGTTTAGTTCTGCGTTTCGGTTTGCGTCTTCGATTGCTTCTGGGACGATTTCAACGCCGTATACTTTCTTTGCTTTTTGCGCTAGGAATAAGGAGATTGTTCCGATGCCGCAATATGCGTCGATGACTGTTTCGTTTCCATCTAGTTTTGCGTACTCTAGCGCTTTGTCATATAGCACTTTCGTTTGCGCCGGGTTTACTTGATAGAATGAACGTGCTGAAATGGCAAATTTAATATCGCCAATCAAGTCATAAATATATTCTGATCCGTGCAGGACTGTTGTTGTATCGCCAAAAATGACGTTTGTACGCTTGTTGTTTACGTTTTGGACGATTGATTTTACGCTTGGGAACTTCGCCGTGATTTCTTCGATGATTGCTTGTTTGTTTGGAAGTTCTGCCGTGCGTGTGATAAAGACAAGCATGATTTCCCCTGTAACTTGTCCGTAGCGAGCCATGACGTGACGAAGCGTGCCTTTGTGGCGTTCTTCGTTGTACGCTGTTATGCCGTGCTTTTCACAAATGCGTTTTACTTCTTGAATTAATGTATCGTTTTCTTCCGCTTGGATTAAACATGTTTCCATATTGATGATGTCATGCGTTCCTTGGCGGTAAAATCCAGCGACAAGTCCGCCTTCACGTTCGCCAATTGGTACTTGTGCTTTGTTTCGATATACCCATGGATGTTCCATGCCAAGAACAGGGTGAACCGGTACATCATGTAGTCCGCCGATGCGCTGCATTACGCCTTGCACTTGTTTTTCCTTTGCTTGTAGTTGTCCTTCATATGTTAAATGCTGAAGCTGACAACCGCCGCACTGATTATATACTGGGCATTCTGCGTCTTTGCGATATGGGCTTTCTTTATGAAGCTTCATTAAACGACCAAAGGCAAAGTTCTTTTTCACTTTAATGATTTTAATTTGCGCTTCTTCACCTGGTAATCCGTTTTTGACGAAAATAGGATAGCCTTCTACTTTCGCAACACCGGCACCGTCATGTGTTAAATCTTCAAACACTACATCTATAAACTCGTTTTTTTCAACTGGTGGCGTCATTTTGTTAACCATTTTCCGACCTCTCTTTTTTCATAACACTGCGTTACATTTTACCATATTCCCTCGCTCTTTAGCCATTGGAAGAAAAAATCTATTGACGACAATTCTTTATAAATGATACGCTACTACTAATTGCATACGGATGGTGTTACCTCATATATACTTGATGATATGGATCGAGAGTCTCTACCTGGCAACCGGAAATTGCTGGACTATGGGGAAAACTAATGAATATTAGCTTTTTTATTATATATATAAAGACTCATATTGATTAGCTTTCTCGCATAGAAGAAAGTCGATCTGTATGGGTCTTTTTTTTATTTTATTTTAAAGGTCAGACATCGTACGTATGACTTAGAACCTTTGAGGATAACTCATCTATTTACTTAACAGCATCTGAAAGGAGCAAATTTTGTGCACTATGTAATGAGTATTATCGGCATTCTTGCCGTATTAGGAATTTGTTTTGCTTTCTCTACCAACAGAGCAAAAGTGAATTTCCGCGCTATTATTATTATGCTTGTTTTCCAAATTTTAATTGGTTGGTTTGTATTTGGAACAAAGACTGGTCAGCAAATCATCGTTTTCATCGGTCAAGCCTTCAATAAATTAATTAAACTTGGTACGACAGGTGTAGACTTTTTATTTAACGGCATTCATAAAGATTTTGTCTTTTTCTTTAATGTATTATTAATTATCGTCTTTTTCTCTGCACTACTTTCTATTTTTAGTTATCTCGGTGTTTTACCTTTTATCGTTCGCGTTGTTGGCGGTGCGATTTCAAAAATTACAGGTTTACCGCGTGTGGAATCGTTCCACGCTGTAAACTCGGTCTTCTTTGGATCAAGTGAAGCATTACTTGTTATTAAAAATGATTTGCAGCATTTTAATGCAAACCGTATGTTTATCATTTGCTGTTCGGCAATGAGTTCTGTATCAGCTTCTGTCACAGCATCTTATGTAATGATGTTAGATACAAAATACGTATTAGTAGCCTTGCCGCTAAACTTATTCTCTAGTCTTATCGTTTGTTCATTATTAACACCAGTTGATACGCTTCAAGAAGATGAAAAGCTCCAAAAGTTCGATAAAAATATGTTTGGCAACAGCTTAATCGATGCAATGATTAACGGTGCATTAGACGGTTTAAAAGTAGCTGGAATTGTTGCGGCATTAATGATTGCTTTCATTGGTGTAATGGAAGTTGTAAACTTCGTAATCTCTTCTGCTTCAGGTGCGATTGGTTATAAAATTACACTACAACAAATCTTCGGTTACATTCTTTCACCATTTGCGTTCTTAATGGGAATTCCAGCACATGATGTTATTTCTGCTGGCGGTATTATGGGAACAAAGATTGCATTAAACGAATTTGTTGCGATTTTAGATTTAAAGAAAATCATGACAACATTATCCCCGCGCACAGTTGGGATTGTGACAGTATTCTTAATTAGCTTCGCAAGCATTAGCCAAATCGGCGCAATCGTTGGTACAATTCGTGCTCTATCTGAAAAACAAGGGAGCGTTGTATCACGCTTTGGTTGGAAACTCCTTTGCGCTTCCACATTAGCTTCTATTTTATCTGCGACAATTGCAGGGTTATTTATTTAACTGTGTGAATAGCTTCCTATTTTTAAAATAGGAAGCTATTTTTTATTTTCTTCACAAAACATATATATAAATCCAAATTTTTTTTTTACATATAGATTGCTACTATGAAAAAAGGAACCTGCACTTGTTTGCTCTTTTTGGTTTTCGCTGCGGATGTTCTTTTATGGTGAAACTTTGCAATAGAACCAATCAGCATTTGCCTAAAAAAATTTTTGGTATATATAATAACCTTATAGATATGGTTAACATTCTATTCATATAAAAAAATTGAAAAGAGGTGGTGCTTTGAACAAGTGGGCTATATTATCTCTATCATGTGTACCTTTTGCTCTTCTAACTGTATGGAATGAAGCTACATTAGAAATAGGCGGCTCAGCAAATATCTTTTGGAAAATCGGGATATTTGCACCTCTTGCAGGGGCTATATTTGCAGCTGGGGCCGTTAAGACTTATCAACACGTTATGCTTGCAATGTTTAATTTAAGTTACTATATTGGGTTTATATTGTATGCAATATATGAACAAAACTCCAAATTCATAACAATGACGTTTGCTGATCTCCTTATGTAATTAACGAGATGGCAAACAGAGAAATTTTGATTCCATTTTTCTACATATAGTTACTACTATGTAGGACAGCTCCCCCCCTTAAACAGAAAGAATCTTTTATGCTATTTTTTAACTGATATAAAAACATCCCCCTAATAAATCACAAAAATTCAGTATCCTTGCCGTAATTATCCAAAAAAGGATATTCCCCTCTCCATTTGAGAGTGATATGATTAACAAGGATATAATACACAATAGAAGGATGGATATGATGAAGAAATACGCACTATTGGCTTTACTTTCTTCTACTATTCTCGTAGGCTGTAACACTAGTGTAACTAGTGATAAACAGAAAAAAGAGGCAGCTGCCGAGAAGCAAAAAGAAACGAAGAAAGTTGAAGCGAAAACAGTCGACGTTCCTTTAACACAAGGGAATGTAACATGGGAGCCTTTTGCACCTGATGCAAAAAACACTGTGCTCTATATGAACAATTTAAAGGATGCGTTTACAGAAGTACAATACCACGTTTGGCGCACTGCTGATGGCCCTGAAAGCAAACAAACATTTTCCTCAAAGGAAAAAGAACATAATTTTGCTTTCCCATTCCACTTAAAAGCTTTCAATTTGAAACGCGGAGAGTATCAAATTGAAACAACGGGATTAAAAGAAGATGGCTCACAAGTACCTCTTGCGAAATCTACAATTACATTCCAACAATCTGTACCAATTCTAATGTATCATGCAATTGAAAAATACTCTGGACCGGGTGACGGTGAGTTAGGTTTGTATGTACCGCCAGAACAGTTCGAATCACATATGAAATACTTAAAAGATAACGGGTATACATTGCTGACTTTTGAACGTTGGGGTGATATCAATCGTGTTAATAAGCCTGTCTTTATCACGTTAGATGACGGGCGAAAGAATAATATGAATGCCCTTAGAATTTTACAAGGTTTAAAAGATGATAAATTCCAGCCAGCAGCGACAGAGTTTATCGTTGCCAATGATATTGATGCACCAAATCGTCTTTCCAAAGATGAAATTAAACAGATGGTTGATTCCGGTATTTTCTCTATCCAATCGCACACATCTACTCATGCGATGATGGCCTTTTCAAACAATTACGATGAAGAATTACGCGTTTCAAAAGAGAAAATTCAAAATCTTACTGGTCAGAAAATCATTGCTCTTGCGTATCCAGTAGGTTCTTATAACGATCAAGCTGTTGCAGAAACAAAAAAATACTACGAATTTGCCGTAACAACAGATCATGGCAATCATCTGACAAAAGGTTCACCGAACGAGCAATATTTAATTAAACGCCATTTTGTCGGACCTAAAACAACAATGGGTGAATTTACAGCATTGGTAAGAGAGCGCAATTAATGATATAAAGTGAAACTTTAATCAGTGGGGGTTTTCTTCATCCCCCACTGATTATCAGCCCTCACCAATCGGGCTTTTACGGGCAGTTTATCTCTCACCTAACTTCTTAAGAAAAGCGGAAGTGGCTCGTTCAGAATGTGAGGGGGATGGAGCTTCTGACGTAGAGGTGCTTTTTACCTCGTAGGAAGAAGCGAAGCCACCAAACATTCTAGCCACTGGAGCTGGACATTGCTTTCGCCAAATTTTGAGGTGGGGGTATTACTGCCCACGAATAGCGGGATACATGCAAATTCCTGCCGCATAACAACGACTGATATGTGGAAAAATGAACATGAATTTATATATTGTAAGGCTGTTTTTATGAACAAAACAGCCTCTTCTTATACTTTGAGTAAAGGATGCTTATACTATGAAAAAATATATTTCTACTATACTACTCTCTACTCTGTTCATCGCTGGTTGTAGTAATTCGACGCAAACAGAACCGAAAAAAGAAGCGACGGCTTCCAAGCAGCAAACAGCTAAGAAAACAGAAGAGAAAGTGCAGCCGCAAGGATCCATTTCGTGGAATCCGATTACACACGAATCAACAAATACTGTTATCTATACAAAAGATGTAAAAGATCCCCTTACAGAGGTGCAATATAAAATTTGGCGCACTGCGGATGGAAAAGAAAGTGTAAAAACATTTTCTTCTAAAGAAAAAGAAAATCATTTTTCTTTACCGTTTGATCTGAAAGAGTTTGAAGGAAAACGCGGGGAATATCAAATTGAAGCAACTGGTGTAAAGGAAGACGGAAAAACGATTCCACTTACAAAATCAGCAATTGCCTTTCAGCAGCACGTACCGATTCTCATGTATCATGCGATTGATGATTATAAGGAAGGCGACGGTATTAAAGACCTATTTGTCTCCCCTGCCAACTTTGAAGCGCAAATGAAGTATTTAAAAGACAACGGCTATACACTTCTAACTTTTGAACGTTGGAACGATATTAACAAAGTAAATAAGCCGATTTTCGTTACATTTGATGATGGGATGAAAAACAATTTAAACGCGTTTCATATTTTACAAAAGCTGAAAGATGACAAATTTAAACCAACTGCAACAGAGTACATGATTGCCGATTCTATCGATACAGAAGGTTCTCTATCTACAGCTGATATAAAAGAAATGGTAAACTCCGGCATTTTTTCTGTTCAATCTCATACAGCAACACATGCAGATTTACCAAAAATCACAAACTATGAAGCAGAGTTAAAAGGTTCGAAGGAGAAACTCGAAAAAGTTACTGGAAAACCTGTTATGGCGATTGCTTATCCATTTGGCCATGTAAATGATCAAGTTGTTGCAGAGACGAAAAAGTATTATCAATTTGCGACAACAACGAAACCTGGACAATTTATTACAAAAGGTGAAGCAGATGAGTTATTACGCATGAAACGTGTCCGTATTCATAACAACACGACTGTAGAGCAGTTTGCCTTAGCAATTAAATAAGAAAATAGACCTCGATTACAATCGGGGTCTATTTATAAATTCAGAATTTTCCTGTATTATGGATATAAGAAATATTTAAACAAAGGAGAATACATATGTCATTTGAGCAAACGTTAGAAAAGTACGCTTCACTAGCGGTAAATATCGGAGTTAATATTCAACCGGGACAAACATTAAGTATTGGTGCACCAATTGAAGCTGCCCCGTTCGTTCGTCTTGTTACAAAAAAAGCTTATGAATCTGGAGCAAAACATGTATACGTTGACTTTGTAGATGAGCAATTATCACGCTTAAAATTTGATTTAGCACCAGAAGAAGCGTTTGCTGAATTCCCTGCTTGGAAAGCACGTGCACGTGAAGAACTAGCAAAAGAAGGCGCAGCATTTATGTCTATTTACGCAGAAAATCCTGATTTATTAAAAGGTGTAGATCCAAAGCGTATTGCGAGCGCAAACCGAGCAGCTGGAGAAGCGATGAAAACAGTTCGCGAATATATGCAAGCTGACAAAGTAAGCTGGTGTGTAATTTCTGTTCCAACAGTAGAATGGGCGGCAAAAGTATTCCCAGATGTACCAAAAGAAGAGCAAGTCGCAAAATTATGGGATGCGATTTTCCAAGCTACTCGTGCGAACTTAGAAAATCCTGTTGAAGCATGGAACGAACATAACGATAACTTACATACGAAAGTACACTATTTAAACGATAAACA
Source organism: Bacillus multifaciens (assembly GCF_030756675.1). Taxonomy (GTDB): domain Bacteria; phylum Bacillota; class Bacilli; order Bacillales; family Bacillaceae_G; genus Bacillus_A; species Bacillus_A multifaciens. Next base: position 43,950 of record NZ_JAVBXD010000025.1, on the reverse strand, counting down.
CTATAAAGCATTATCTTACAAAGGACCAGGCACAGATTTAACAATCGAACTTCCTGAGAAACATTTATGGGTTGGTGCTGGTAGCGTTAACGAAAAGAATGTACCATTCATGGCAAACATTCCAACTGAAGAAGTATTTACAATGCCATTAAAAACAGGCGTAAACGGCTATGTAACAAGTAAAAAACCATTAGTATATGCCGGAAATGTAATTGATAACTTCACACTTACATTTGAAAATGGACGCATTGTAGACTGTAAAGCTAAAGTTGGCGAAGAAACATTAAAACACTTAGTTGAAACAGATGAAGGTTCTCACTTCTTAGGAGAAGTTGCATTAGTACCGCACGATTCACCTATTTCGAATACAAATATTTTGTTCTACAATACATTATTTGACGAAAATGCATCATGCCATCTAGCAATCGGTAACACTTATGCTTTCAACTTAGACGGCGGTAAAACAATGTCAAAAGAAGAACTTGCAGAAAACGGTGCAAACTCTAGTATTACACACGTAGACTTTATGATCGGTTCTGGTGAACTAGATATCGATGGTATTACAGCAGATGGTACTCATGAACCAATCTTCCGTAAAGGGAATTGGGCACTTTAATAAGAATAAAAAATCGCATCAACGTTTTCGTTGATGCGATTTTTTTATAGTCCTAACGAAATATATTTAATTTCTATATACTCTTCAATGCCAAAGTGACCACCTTCACGGCCGATACCACTTTCTTTAAATCCACCAAATGGCGCTTGTGCAACCGATGGAAGACCGTCATTTAAACCAATAATTCCGTATTCCAATGCTTCACTAATTTGAAACGCTTGGCTAATATTCGTTGTAAAGACATATGCTGCTAGGCCATACGGCGTGTTATTCGCACGCTCAATGACTTCTTCAGCTGTTTTAAATTTCGCAACAGGTGCAAGCGGCCCAAATGTTTCTTCTGTCATACATAACATCTCATCATTCGCTTCACCGATTACAGTTGGCTGAACAAAGTGACCATTTAATTCTGCAACCTTTTGCCCTCCGTTCAGTACCTTTCCACCCTTTTGAATGGCATCTTCTATATGTTCTTGTACTTTTTCAACAGCTAATTGATCGATAAGCGGCCCGACAGTTGTCCCTTCTGCAAAACCGTCACCTACCTGTAATTCTCCTACAGCTTTTTGGAACTTCTCTACGAAGTTTTCATATACATCTTCTTGCACAAACACGCGATTTGTACAAATGCACGTTTGACCAGCATTACGGAATTTCGAACCGATTACCGCTTCGACAGCTTTATCTAAATCCGCGTCATTCATTACAATAAACGGTGCATGGCCACCTAACTCTAGGGAAACTTTTTTCATTGTTTCTGCCGCACCGCGCATTAATTCTTTACCAATTTCCGTTGATCCTGTAAAGGATACCTTTCTCACACGTCCATCATTCATCCATGTATCCGCAATTGCTTTCGCGCTGCCTGTTACAATGTTTAAAACACCTTTTGGAATGTCTGCTTCATGCGCAAGCTCAGCTAATTTTAATGCTGTTAATGGCGTTTGGCTTGCTGGTTTTACAACTGCCGTACAACCAGCCGCTAATGCAGGCGCTACTTTTCTTGTAATCATTGCTGCCGGGAAGTTCCACGGCGTAATTGCTGCTATGACACCAACAGGTTGTTTCGATACAAGGATTCGTTTATTCGGGTGAGAAGCAGGGATCATTTCACCATATACACGCTTTCCTTCTTCCGCATACCATTCTACAAAACTATTTGCATAGTTTACTTCACCAAGTGCTTCCGCAAACGGTTTTCCTTGTTCCTTTGTCATAATAGCGGCAATTTCTTCTTTATGCTCATCAATTAATGTAAACCACTTTTTCAATTTGTTCGCACGCTCTGCTGCTGTTAACTTTGACCAAGTCTTAAATGCATCATGCGCCGCATCCACTGCTTGCTTCGCCTCTGTTACCCCGCCTTTCGGAACAGTAGCAAACACATATTGCGTAGCAGGATTGTTAATTTCAATTTGCTCATGCAAATGAATCCACTCTCCATTTATGTACATCGCTTTCTTATCTAACATTGCTTTTTTATCCAATTTGTTCGTCCTCCCTTATATTTACTATGATATACCTTTTTATGTAACATAAAAAATGAGATGCTCGCGACCTCGCAAAACACTACATAACCCGCTCTCGCTTCCTCCTTTTGTTTTAAACATGGCATGTGGCAGGAAAAGGCACTAACCGCTACCATGCATGGCCAGTTGCTCTCGCCCCCTCCAAAAAAGGCGGTTTTTATGTCGGTTTTCTCAATTTATATTTATCGATACTTCTTCCTCTTCAATAAACTTTTTAATTTTTCTCGTTGCTGCCGACTGACTAATTTTTAGCGATTCCGCTACTTTATAGCTTGACCCGTGCACTTTATATGCCTTTAAAATAATGCTGCGCTCTACTTCTTCTAACATTTCATACAAACTTTTCCCCGATTGCTCAATCGTCGATTTTTGCATAGATAATGGTAAATCGTCCATTGTTACAAGCTCATCTGCAGTAATGACAACACGTTCCATTACATTTTCTATTTCGCGGTTGTTTCCTTCCCACGGATATTCTAAAAATGCATGCAACACATGCGGGGATAATGTCACATTGCGCCCATACTTCTCGTTAAAATGCTGCAAGTAATACGAAACGAGTGGTAAAATGTCTTCCTGCCTCTCACGTAAAGGCGGAATATAAATAGGAATAACGTTAAGGCGATAATATAAATCCTTTCGAAACGTTCCCTGCTTCACCATCTCTTGCAAGTTTCTATTTGTTGCAGCTACAATGCGAACATCTACTTTTTTTAATTCTCTGCCTCCGACTGCACGAAACGATTTTTCTTGTAATACTTGTAAAAGCTTCGCTTGAATTTCAAGAGGCATTTCTCCGATTTCATCTAAAAAGAGCGTTCCTTTATGAGCCAGTTCTAAAATCCCTTTTTTCCCTTCACGATGCGCGCCTGTAAAAGAACCGCCTGCATATCCAAACAGTTCGGATTCAATTAAATTCGTTGGCAAAGCGGCACAATTAATTTCATAAAACATTTCATTTTTCCGATGGCTTAGTTCATGTAAATGGCGTACTAGTCGGCTTTTCCCAACTCCGGTCTCTCCTAAAACAAGAACTGTACTATCGACTACAGATACCTTTTTTATTGTTCCAACTATTCTCTCCATAGCTGCACTTTTAAAAATAAGTCCTTCATGTTCATATGTTTCTCGTAATTCTTTTTTATACGTTTTTAATTGATCGGTCATTGTCTCTACCTGCTGACGCAATTGATAGAGCTCTGTTAAATCACGCGAATAGCTAATGACCCTCCGTAAATTGCCCTGGTCATCAAAAACTGGTCGCGTACGAACATGTAAATATTCTCCCGATTTTATTGTTTGCACAAGTTCAATCGGCTTCTGTTTTTCAATCACCTCAAGAGTTGCCGACGGATAAAAAATCCCGTCCTTTTGCAGCTCTTTTACGCTCTTACCAATTAATTGTTCCGCCGGTAACTGGTAATGTCTTTCACACATGCTGTTTACACGAACAACAATGCCTTTCTCATCTGTTACAAAAATTTCATCAAAAGCGTATTCAAATACATCTTTCAAATCCATAAACGCTCGTTCCTTTTCCGCCACCATCCCAGTCACTCCCTGAGGTTTAAATATTTTAAAAGTTTCATAACCCTGTGTTGAAATACCTCAGAGTTACTAATATGCAAACACGTCCAATTTATATAATGCTTTCTTATCATTATATAACAGGGAGAATGGGAACAGTGGCAAACAAGTTTTTAAAATATAGATTTAATACAGCTTCAAGTACGGTCAAATACTCTTAAAAAGAAAGAGGCTCTTACACGTGTGCTTTATCTACTGTTCCATAACAAGCTTGAAGCGACTCTTCTAAAATCATAAGCCCTTCTTCAAGTTGCTCATCCGTAATTACAAGCGGCATTAAAACGCGCACAACATTTCCGTACGTACCTGCCGTTAATAAAAGTAAGCCTCTCTTATTTGTTTCTGCAATAAGCTTGCCAGCTAGTTCTTTATTCGGCTCTTTCGTCATTTTGTCTTTCACTAATTCAAAGGCACACATCGCTCCTAATCCGCGAACATCACCAATGCATTCATATTTTCCAGCCATTTGATGAAAACGATCCATCACTACTTTTCCGATCTGCACAGCTCTTTCATTTAAATTTTCTTTCTCCATTACTTCAAGAACAGCTAATGCAGCGCTGCATCCTAATGGACTTCCAGCATACGTTCCGCCTAATTCACCTGGCGCTGCCTCATTCATTACTTCTTTCCGGCCAATTACACCACTAATTGGCACGCCTGCCCCTAGCGATTTTGATACCGTAATTAAGTCCGGTACGACATCGTAATGGTCAATCGCAAAGTATTTCCCCGTACGGCCAAATCCTGTTTGAATTTCATCAGCAACGAACAAAATACCGTGTTCAGCACATAAACGGTGTACTTCTTTTACAAATTTTTTACCAGGTATAATAAAACCGCCTTCTCCTTGTACAGGCTCCATTACAACAGCAGCAATACTTTCTGGTGCAACTTCTGTAATTAAGAAATTTTTAAACTCTTCAATAATGAAATCTTCATATTGCTCTTCTGTTAATCCAGCTGGTCGACGATATTCGTAAGGGAATGGAGCTTTATACACTTCTGGTGCAAATGGACCAAATCCATTTTTATATGGCTTTACTTTACTTGTCATTGTCATCGTCATTAATGTGCGGCCATGAAACCCTTTTGTAAAGGCAATAATCCCTGTTCGCTTCGTATACTTTCGAGCAATTTTCACTGCATTTTCAACTGCTTCCGCTCCGCTATTTAAAAACAAAACTTGCTTATCAAAGTCACCTGGTGCGAGCGCAGCTAGCTTTTCTGCCAATTCAATATACGACTCATACATCATTACGTTAAAACCTGTATGAATATATTGATCGATTTGCTTATGAAGAGCTTCCGTAACAATCGGATGACAATGTCCGACGTTAATTGTACCGATTGCCCCTGCAAAGTCGATAAACTGATTTCCATCCACATCTGTCACAAGTGCTCCTTGAGCAGATTGTACAAATGTTTGAATTCCATTACTTACTCCTCTTGGTACAATATTTTGACGGCGTTCAAATAAAGAAGCTGCTTTTGAACCCGGAATATTTTGATTTACTTTCGCAAAATTTGTTTTCATGATATTCTCCACCTCTTTTAGTCATTTGCCTTTTATAATGCAAAATGTGTGCCAACTTATAAATGCACGGTTCTCTTATGTTTCCGTGCGTTTTGACACAAAAATAAGTCATTAAAGACTTATCACGAGTCTTTAATGACTTATTTAAAAGGTTTCTCTATATAAATCGTTGCTATGCAAAACACAACATGATCTGCTCTCGCTTCCTCTCTTTGCTTTAAACATGGCACGTGGCAGAAAAAGGCCCTGACCGCCTCTATGCGCGGCCAGATGCTCTCGCCCATCTAAAAAAGGAGGTTTTTATATCGTTTTTTCAATTTATATTTATTTTCCCTTCTTCACAAAAAAACTACCTCTTACAAGGTAGTTTCCTGCTGTTCTGGAATAAACAATTCCAAACAGTGATACACATTTTCAAACTCCATCGGTGCATCACCGCCGTATTCACCATCTAAATTAATCATTAATTTTTCTGTTGAATGTACTTTAATTCGATTCGCTTGTGTATATAACACTTTCGGATTATTGATATGCTCACCGCGCTGCGCTTGTGTCGCTGCTTTAATTAAGTCGGCAATTGATCCTTTTTTCAATATTAACAGATCAAACAAACCATCATTAATAGAAGCATATGGCGCTACTTTTTCAAAGCCACCGACTGATCGTGTATTTGTAATTAAAAACATTGTAATTTCTTCTTGCAGTAATTTTCCATCATATTCAATTTCTACATATGTTGGATGTAAGGATGGTAACATTTCAATCCCTTTTAAATAATACGCAAGTTGTCCAAGTACTGTTTTTAACTTACTTGGTACTTCATATGTTAATTCAGTTATGCGGCCACCGCCTGCAATATTAATAAAGTATGTATCATTCGCTCTTCCAAGATCAAGAGGTACCGTTTGGCCAGCACAAATGATATCAACAGCTTCTTCAATGGAACGAGGTACACCAATCGCACGAGCAAAGTCGTTCGTTGTTCCAACTGGAATAATCCCAAACTTTGGGCGATGTTCATTTCCAACTAACCCATTTACCACTTCATTTAATGTACCGTCACCGCCTGCTGCGATTACAACGTCAAACTTACGCTCTGCCGCTTGCCTCGCCGCTACAGTCGCATCTCCAGGACCCGTCGTCGCATGACATGATGCTTCATACCCTGCTTGTTCTAATTTTTGTAGTACTTCTGGTAAGTTTTTCTTAAATAACTCCCGACCAGAAGTCGGATTATAAATAATTCTTGCACGTTTCATATAGCATTAGCACAGGAAAACCCTCATTCATCAAAAAAGGGAAAGGAATAGCCGCTAAGCGCTCACTTAGCATTCCTATGCATACCCTCCTTCCATTTTTCACTCTCACTAAGTCATATAACTTCATTTTTCACATTAAGGCACTATTTATTTCATGTGATGAAAAAATTCTCTCTAAACTTAGATTTATCATTATTACAAGTTTTTTGCAACTATCTTACCATACTTAACATGACAGTATTTTCCTTATGTTTGTCAGTTAATCAAACGTTTGTTTAAACGAAATGCCATTTAAACAAACGTTTGATTAACTCAGAAAAACACCCATATATGGGTGTTTTTCTGGCTAATCGTTGTTGTTACTGTCTAGCTCCGGTGGCTAGAACAGTCAGTCATTTCGCCTCCTCCGACGAAGCAAAAAGCGCTTCTCTGTCGAAAGCTCCAATGCCTTCCCGTTCTAATCGAGCCGCCTCCGCTTTTCGTTATTATCGCTTGTTAATCTCTTCAAGTAAGATTTTATTAACAAGCGGCGGGTTTGCTTGTCCTTTTGTTGCCTTCATAATTTGACCAACTAAGAAGCCAATTGCACGGTCTTTACCGTTTTTGAAATCTTCAATAGATTGTTCGTTATTATCAAGAATTTCTGTTACGACTTTACGAAGCGCTCCTTCGTCAGAAATTTGAACAAGACCTTTTGCTTTTACGATTTCTTCTGGGTCTCCACCTTTTTCAATTAATTCGTTAAATACTTTTTTCGCAATTTTAGACGAAATTGTACCTTTTTCAATTAATTGAATCATTTTAGATAGACCAGCTGGTGTTAGTGCTACATCTTGTAATTCTTTTTGTTGTTTGTTTAAGTATGCTAATACTTCACCCATTAACCAGTTTGATGTTAATTTCGCGTCTGCACCGTCTGCAACTGTTGCTTCGAAGAAATCAGACATCTCTTTCGTTAACGTTAATACGTGTGCATCATAAGCTGGTAAGCCAAGCTCTTCAACATAACGTACTTTACGAGCATCTGGAAGCTCAGGGATAGAAGCACGAACGCGCTCTTTCCACTCATCGTCGATGTAAAGTTCAACTAAATCTGGCTCTGGGAAGTAACGGTAATCGTCAGATCCTTCTTTTACACGCATTAAGATTGTTTTCTTCGTCGCTTCATCATAACGGCGTGTTTCTTGTTGAATGATACCACCTGATAATAGCTCTTTTTCTTGACGCACTTGTTCAAACTCAAGACCTTTTTGAACGTAAGTGAAAGAGTTTAAGTTTTTCAGTTCTGCTTTTGTACCGAACTTTTCTTGTCCAACTGGACGAAGGGAAATGTTCGCATCACAACGAAGGGAACCCTCTTCCATCTTACAATCAGATACGCCTGTATATTGAATGATTGATTTTAATTTTTCTAAGTATGCATACGCTTCTTCTGGTGTACGCATATCTGGCTCAGATACGATCTCGATTAACGGCATACCTTGACGGTTGTAATCAACTAATGAGTAGCCTTCGCTTGTATGCGTTGATTTACCTGCATCTTCTTCTAAATGAAGACGTGTAATACCGATACGTTTCTTTTTGCCGTCTACTTCGATTTCAATCCAACCATTTTCCCCAATTGGTTTATCATATTGAGAAATTTGGTACGCTTTCGGGTTATCTGGATAGAAATAGTTTTTACGGTCGAATTTTGTTTCTGTTGCGATTTCACAGTTTAATGCCATTGCAGCTTTCATTGCAAAGTTAACTGCTTCTTTATTTAGAGTTGGAAGCACCCCAGGATATCCTAAGTCAATTACACTTGTTTGTGTATTTGGATCCGCTCCGAATTCTGTTGGACTCGCAGAGAAAATTTTCGAATTTGTTTTTAACTCAACGTGAACCTCTAAACCGATAATTGTTTCTAAATTCATCTATGCTCGCCTCCTTACAGACTTGCTTTTTTTGTATGATAATCTGTTGCTTGCTCAAACGCATGTGCAACGCGATAAATTGTTGCTTCATCGAAGTGTTTACCGATAATTTGTAAACCAAGTGGCATGTTGTTAGAACCGAAGCCACATGGAACAGAAATTGCCGGAACACCTGCTAAGTTTACTGGAATTGTTAAAATGTCATTTGCATACATTGTCATTGGATCATCAATTTTTTCGCCCACTTTAAACGCTGGAGTTGGCGTTGTTGGTCCAATAATAACATCATAGTTTGCAAATACATTTTCAAAGTCATTTTTAATTAATGTACGTACTTGTTGTGCTTTTTTGTAATATGCATCATAGTAACCAGAGCTAAGTGCAAATGTACCAAGCATAATACGACGTTTTACTTCATCACCGAAGCCTTCGCTACGCGTATTCTTATAAAGGTCTATTAAATTATTCACATTATCAGAACGAACGCCGTAACGTACGCCATCAAAGCGTGAAAGGTTTGCAGACGCTTCAGAAGAAGAGATTAAGTAATACGTTGCTAATGCATATTTAGAGTGTGGAAGCGAAACTTCTTCCCAAGTTGCGCCCATGCCTTCTAACACTTTTAAAGCTGCTAGTACAGACTCACGAGCTTCTTCGCCAACACCTTCACCTAAGTATTCTTTTGGTACACCGATGCGTAAACCTTTTACGTCGCCTGTTAAACCAGCTAAATAATTGCCAACTTCAATGTTTGCAGAAGTTGTATCCATACGGTCCACACCAGAAATAGCTTGCAGTAAGTATGCATTGTCTTCCACTGTACGCGTAATCGGTCCGATTTGGTCAAGAGAAGATGCAAACGCAACTAAACCGAAGCGAGATACACGTCCGTATGTTGGTTTTAAACCAACAACGCCGCAATATGCAGCTGGTTGACGGATCGAACCACCTGTATCAGAACCTAAAGAGAATAATACTTCTCCTGCCGCCACTGCAGCTGCAGAACCACCGCTAGATCCACCTGGAACATAATCTAAATTCCATGGATTCTTTGTTGCATAAAAACCAGAGTTTTCATTAGAAGAACCCATCGCGAACTCGTCCATGTTTAATTTACCGATTGTAATTGTGTCAGCAGCGTTTAGCTTTTGCACAACTGTTGCATCATAAATCGGGTCAAAATTTGCTAAAATTTTGCTCGCACATGTTGTACGAAGACCTTTTGTTACGATGTTATCTTTCACACCAATTGGCATACCGAATAGTAAACCATTATCTTCAGCGCCTAACTTCGCATCTAATTCTTTCGCTTTTGCACGTGCATTTTCTTCATCTAATGTAAGAAAAGCTTGTACGTTACCTTCAACATCCGCAATACGTTTGTAAGATTCTTCTACTAAATCCGTAACGGAAATTTCTTTGCTATGTAATTTTTTATGTAACTCTGATACAGAATGATCAAATAATGACATCGAAATTCCCCTCCTCTATTCTAATACTGCTGGAACACGGATTTGATTCTCTTTGTGATCCGGTGCATTTTTTAATACTTCTTCAACTGGTAAACCTTTTTCAGGTACGTCTTCACGCATAATATTTTTCATATCTAGTACGTGAGTTGTTGGTTTTACATTTGTTGTATCTAATTCATTTAACTGCTCTGCAAATGTAACAATTGCATCGAGTTGTTTTTGAAATTTTTCTGCTTCTTGATCTGTAATCGCAAGACGTGCTAAATGGGCAACGTGCTTTACATTCTCAACGGAAATTCTTGACACGGCTAGGCCACCTCCATAATATATCGTACAATCTACAATACTATTGATGATACCAAATTTTCAGTAGTTCAAGCAAGTCAACACACGAGACTTACAGCATTTTTACATAAAAAAAGAAAGGCTTTCGCCTCCCTTATCAATTCGCTATATAAATCCATTTTGATTTTCCGACATATAAGTCGCTACTTGCCCGCTCCCTTTGTTTTAAACTTGGCACGTGGCAAGAAAAGGCCCTAACCGCTTCTATGCACGGCCAGATGCTCTTGTCCCCCCCTAAAAAGAAAGAGGTTTTAAAAGAGTCCATTCTTACTTCTCGATTGTTTCTTTTTTAGAAACTGGTTCAGTATGAATGTTGTTTGCATTATCCTCTTCATTATCACGAATTGTTTTTTGCAGTACAAAACTAGACATTGTTAAAAATAATGTACCAATTAAATAATAGCCTTTTACACTGAGCGGTTCCTCTAACGTATAAATACCAATTAACATGCCAGAAAGCGCACAAACGAAAGATGTCCATGCTAAAAATGTGAATGCTTGGGTGTTTCTTCTTCTCATTAGTATCCTCCTTATTATGGCTCAATTCATCATTAGATGAAGGGATTATTATCCATATTATGCAAAAATATGTGAAATAATCTATCTTTTGTATTACTCTAGCATATATATAATTCTTTATAAAGAACGAAATGGATTTATATGAATCCATTTTGATTTTCCGACATATAGATTGCTGCTATGCAGAAAAACAGAGCTGCCACTCGCTTTCTCCCTTTGTTTAAACTTCGCATGTGGCAGGAAAAGGCCCTGACCGCTTCTATGCATGGCCAGATGCTCTCGTCTACCTAAAAAAGATGGTTTTATGTCGTTTTTTTAACTTGGATTTATTTAGTCTGAAAAATTTTAAAAATCATTTGACATTTATTTGGATGAAACATAGAATAAAAATAAATATTACGAACCTCGAAATATACGGGAGTGGAAATAATTGCTGCAATACGAACATTTTTTAGACTTACTGCTTGATAACGCCAAGAAGCTTTTCTATCCAGAAGAATGGGTAAGCCTTGATTTATCACTTTCAAAAACGGAAGTATTTTGCTTGCTTTGGATGGAGCGAAATACAGACATCACGATGAGTAAAATTGCGGAACTTCTCGATATTCCAATGAGTACAACAACAGGTGTAGTCAATCGTCTTGTAAAAAAGGGATATATCGAGCGCTACCGAAATGACAGTGATCGTCGCATTGTATTGATTCGTTTAACAGAAACTGGTCTAGAGCTTGTAGAGGAAGTAAAACAAAATGCTGCTTATTACTTTAGCCTTGTAACAGAAGCGCTATCAGAAGAAGAAAAAGCATTTTTACTACAGATCTTCCAAAAAATTATGAATCATATTGCTACATCACAACCAAAAACAGAAGAAAAGCTTACTTCACCTAAGATCAAAAACATTCCGATTGAATAGACCCCTCTGCGGGTTTTTATTCAAAGATATATTTCGACTCTCGTAATATTCGACTACCGAAATAAAGGGGATATGAATGATGAGAATTATTTTGTACACAGGTAAAGGCGGCGTGGGAAAAACAAGTATTTCAGCAGCAACAGCGATGCAAAGTGCAAAGCAAGGATTAAAAACGTTAGTCATGAGCACAGACCCTGCCCATAGCTTAGGAGATTCATTTGGTATGAAACTTTCATCAGAACCGCAAGAAATTTGTGAAAACCTATGGGCACAAGAAATTAATACAATCTATGAAATGGAAAAAGGCTGGGGCAAGCTACAAAAATATATCACATTGTTATTTACGTCAAAAGCGGCTGACGATATTACGACAGAGGAACTTACGATGTTCCCAGGTATGGAAGATTTAATTAGTTTACTGCGTGTATTAGATTACTATAAACAAAAAACATATGACGTCATCATTATTGACTGCGCTCCAACCGGTGAAACACTAGCAATGTTAAGCTTTCCTGATATGCTCGGCTGGTGGATGGAAAAACTATTCCCAATTAAACGTAAAATATTAAAAGTTGTCCGTCCTGTTGCACAGCCGCTTATCGGGTTCCCCCTTCCTACCGACGATACGATGGAAGAATTAACAAATACTCTCGAACAACTCGGTGAAATGAGAGATATTTTATCGAACCGAGAAGTAACGAGCATTCGCGTTGTTGTAAATCCAGAAAAAATGGTGATTAAAGAAGCACAGCACAGCTTCACATATTTAAATTTATATGACTACAACGTTGATGCCATCATGATTAATCGCATCATTCCCGATACTGTAACAGATTCGTATTTTCAAGCATGGAAAGACGCTCAAAAGAAATATAAAGCATTAATTCAAGATAGTTTTCAACCGCTTCCTATTTACGAGGCACCAATGTTTGAACAAGAAGTCGTTGGCTTATCTATGCTAGAGCGTGTCGGCGATGCTTTATTTAAAAATGATCCAGATCCAACTGCGGTAAAATTCAACGGTCGTACGCAGTATGTCACAAAGAACGGAGATGAATATATCTTTATCCTTTCCATCCCGTTCTCCGATAAAAGTGAACTCTCATTAAATCAAAAAGGTGATGAACTTATTATTCGCGCCGGTTCCGTCAAACGAAACATTACATTGCCAAAAACATTAACGCATTTATCCATTCAAGGAGCAAAATTTGAAGGTGATGTCCTCAACATTCGATTTGGAGGTGTCGTTCATGCGTGAAGACTTACTACGCAAAATGATTCGAACGAAAATTGAAGTCGGAGCGTATATGATAAACGAATTACCTGCCCCGCTTCAGCAGCGAGCAAAAGGATTATTAAACATATTTCAGGAAGAACTCACTTCTTATATACAAGAGCAGAAACAACCTGCCGAAACCTCTTTAAAACGTGTGATAATCGAATAAATGTATAAAAAGAGATCAGGAAAAACTCTGGTCTCTTCTACTTGAACTTCTTAGTTTTAATTACATGAAAAATTAAGAATGCATTCACTTCGCAATACACAATAATTATTTAATAGAAACAGATTAAACAGAGGGGGTTTTTCTATTGGAAGAATTGGTTATTTTATTTTTATTTGCTATTACGTTGCATAATTTAGAAGAAGCAGTATGGTTACCAGCGTGGTCAAATTACGCCCCAAACTTCCACAAACCTGTAGGGAAAGACGAATTTTATTTTGCAGTTATTGTTATTACTTCTTTGGCTTACCTCTCAACTTTTTATTATCTATTCTTCCCAAATTCAAGTCTGGCTAAATATATTCTTATTGGCTTCATGGGTTCAATGATTATTAATGCTATTTTTCCTCATTTACTTGCAAACATCGTGTTAAAAAGATATGCACCAGGCCTTTTAACCGGTTTGTTATTAAATATTCCTATTAATAGTTTGATTATTTATCAATTTTTTAAAAACAACGAGTTAACTTTTAGAGAGTTATTTTTATCAACACTTATAGTAGCAGGAGTGTTATTAAGTTTAATTCCCTCTCTATTTAAAATAGGAAGATCTATTTCTAAACAGTTTAATTAAAAACTAAAAAAATCAATTTATCGAGACTATATATTACGCTAACAGGCACGTAGAAGAGACTAGGAAAAATCCTAGTCTCTTCTACTTATTATACCTAACATATATTTCACAGAATTAAAGAGTACAAATTAGGGTATTGTCTGTTAGGTACTATATGCCAAACTAATTATCAGCAAAGGGGGTTCATCTGATAATTAATTAAACCCAATATTATTTCGTAATCTTCTCAATCTCTTTCAATGGAAGATTCACAGAAATAGATCCGCCCTTTGTTTCTTTCTGAAGCGCTTCTTCTACTTCTTTAGAGTGATACAATTCAACAATCTTTTTATATGTTGCGTTATTTTTCTCTTTCGTACGAGCTGCGATAATGTTTAAGTATGGTTTTGCGCTATCATTCTTTGGATCTTCTAAGAAAATAGCATCTTTCACTGGATTCAGATTTGCTTGGCCCGCTACACCATTGTTAATAACAGATGCTGCCACGTCTTTTAATACACGCGGTGTTTGCTGTGCGACAACTGGTGTAATTTTTAATTTTTTCGGATTTTCAGCAATGCCACTTGGATCACCGAATAAACCGAAGTCTTTTTTCAATTTCAATAGTCCAGCTGCATCAAGAAGTTTTAACGCACGAGCTTGGTTTGTTGGATCATTCGGGATTGCAATTTCTGCACCATTTGGAATTTCGCTTGGTTTCTTATACTTTTCTGAGAATAATCCCATCGGCGCAATTTGCGTTGTACCAATTGCTGTAATATCTAATTTATGCTCTTTTTTAAACTGCTCTAAAAACGCGATATGCTGAAAGGCATTTAGTTCAATATCTCCATCTGCTAGTGCCTTATTAGGTGTTGTATAGTCAGAGAACTCAACTAACTTAACTTGAATCCCTTCTTTTTCAGCTTTCTTTTTGAGAATATTCCATGATTCCCCATCCGTTCCTGTTACACCAATGCGAACGACTTTTTCCTTCGCTCCAGCTTCTGTTGAATCCTTACCGCAGCCACTTAATACCGATACACTCACAACCGCCGACAATGCAAATGCTAATAATTTTTTCATTTCATTTCCCTCTTTTCTTTTTCTGTTTTATGATCTACGTAAAAATCTCTTCGCAAAATAGTTTCCTAAGTTTTGTGCAACTTGCACAAGAAGAATTAATAATACAACTGTTACAAACATCACGGATGTATCAAAACGTTGATAACCGTATGTCATTGATAAATCGCCGAGGCCACCGCCACCAACAAGACCGGCAACTGCTGAAAATTCGATTAAAGCAACTGTCATAAACGTAACTCCTAAAATTAATGGTGCTAACGCTTCTGGGACAAGAATCTCAAAAACGATTCTTAACGGGGAAGCCCCCATCGCTTGAGCTGCCTCAATAACTCCTTTTGGAACAGAAACAAGATTTGTTTCTACCATCCTTGCAATCCCAATAGAAGCAACGAGCGTCATTGGAAAAATTGCAGCAGCTGTTCCAATCGTTGTTCCAATAACAGCACGCGTCACAGGGCTAAGAGCTACTAAAAAGATAATGAACGGAATAGGACGAATCGTATTAATAACAAGATTAAGAATAGAAAAGACCAGTTTATTTTCTAAAAAATTCCCTTTTCTCGTAACATATAAAAGCAAACCTAGAGGTATACCGAGAATTGTAGCGAATATAAGGGTGGCAATAACCATTAATACCGTATCCCCTGTCGCATCTACAATCCGCGGCCAAAATGTACTCCAATCAACTTGCATGACTTTCAACCTCCTTCAACTGAACTTGCAAGCGTAGATGTTGAAGCGCCTTCTGAATTTCTTTCGTCTCTCCTTGTAGTTCAACGAGAAGATTACCAAATAAAATACCTTGTAATTCAATAATATTTCCATAGAGTACATTTACATCAACGTTATAATGTTTGGCAATATAAGATAATAGCGGCTGTCCTGTTGCTTCACCGGTAAATGTTATACGATAAATGAAGCCTCCATTTTGAATTTTAGCAATCACGCTCTCTGGTAAGTGATCATTAATAACAGACCTTACAAAGTTTTGTGTCGTTTTTGTTTTCGGGCTTGTAAATACATCAAAAATCGTACCTTCTTCAATCACCTTTCCCTTTTCCATAACAGCAACCCTGTCGCAAATCTCTTTTACAACGTGCATCTCATGGGTAATAAGAAGAATCGTAACTTTATATTCTTTATTTACCTTTTTTAATAGATTTAAAATTTCTGACGTTGTTTCTGGATCTAGTGCAGATGTAGCTTCATCACAAATTAATACATCTGGGTATGTAGCCAATGCTCTTGCGATACCAACGCGCTGTTTCTGTCCACCAGATAATTGCTCCGGGTAATAATTTGCCTTATCCTCTAATCCGACAAATTGCAATAATTCCGTGACACGCCTTTTAATTTCATCCTTTGGTAATCTCGCCAACTTGAGCGGATACGCAATATTTCCATACACCGTTCGTGAATTGAACAAATTAAAGCTTTGAAAGATCATTCCAATCCTTTGACGCAACTGTCGCAACTCCCTTGTCGACAACGATGTAATATCCTTTTCATTAATAGATACAACACCTGACGTTGGTCGCTCTAACATATTAACTAAGCGTAATAATGTACTCTTTCCAGCACCACTAAAACCGATAATGCCGAAAATTTCACCTTGCTCAATCGTTAAAGATACATCTTCTACCGCATGTACTGATTGACCGCCCGATTCATACACTTTACTCACTCTGTCGAATGAAATCATCCTACTCCCTCCTATTCGTTGGAACAACTTGAAGCAAATAAAAAATGCCCTTCTTCTTATCCAATTTCATAAGAAGAAGAGCATTTGAATATACACGCTCACATCCTCTTATCTTCCAAGCTTTCAAAAAGCTTGCTGGAATTAGCACGGTATTCAAAGGAATCCGTTGCTGAGGTATCATAGGGCCAGTCCCTCCACCTCTCTGGATAAGAATTCATATTGATTTAGTTGTCATTTAATTGTTTTTTATTATAAAACTCTAAAAAGTAAGAGTCAACAAAAAACTTTAACTTTTCAGTTTTAATTTTATGTAAATTTCTTTATCTCACATTTTTTAAAAGGAAAACTCTCTAAAGTAATGGAATAATTAAACGAATACAAAATTGAAAATTGGGGGGCTGTAACTGAAATGAAAACTGCTCTTTTACTCGTTGATATCCAAAATGATTATTTTCCAAATGGAAAGATGGAACTGCGAAACGCCGATGAAGCAAGTGAATATGCAAAGCGCATACTTCAACATTTCCGTGAAACAAACCAGCCTATTTTTCATATTCAACATGTTTCCATGCAAGAAAATGCAACGTTTTTCCTGCCGAATACAGAAGGCGTACATATTCATGAAAGTGTTCGTCCTTTTCAACAGGAAACGGTCATACTAAAGCATTTTCCGAATAGCTTTCGAGAGACGCCACTATTACAAGAATTGCAAAATCTACAAATTGAACAAGTCGTCGTATGCGGGATGATGACTCATATGTGCATTGATGCTACCGTACGAGCTGCCTTTGATTTTGGCTTTACATGCACAGTCGTGCATGATGCGTGTGCAACGAAAGATTTAATCTTTAAAAATGTTTCGATTCCCGCTGTATACATTCACAATACAATTCTAGCTTCCTTAAATGACGTATATGCTGAGGTAATCAGCGGGGCGGAATTTTTACAACGCGAGCAATCCCTCCAGACTTAACAAAAGAAATTGTTTCTATTTTTCTTAAAGTATATGTAAAAAAACACCGCTTTCAGCGAGCAAACTGAAAGCGGTGTCTTCTTGTCTAATCATAGATTTTCCTTCAAATTGTATTATACAGGAAATTTATAAAATTTATACAAAGAAATATGACGAACGGGTAAAATTTTCTAGTCATTTTGTGCGTTTTTATTTAAATTAAGCGTAATAATCCAAAATAAGGTAAACTGATAATAAAGGAGGTGCCACTCATGAAAATTCCAATTCAACGAAATCCACTGCTTTCTCTATTAATTATTGCATTATGCCCCATACCTTTTATTCTCTTTTTTGCAAAGGAAGCTGATACAGGCTCCATTATAGGAGGAATCATTATGTTGCTCATTATACTTATGCTTCTATGGGCACTATTTCATTCTTATCACGAGATTACAAGCACACATCTCATTGCTGTATTTGGTTTCACCAAAATTATGATTCCGCTCCATGAAATAACGAGCATCAGATATACTTACAACTTGCTTTCCGCACCTGCCTGGACGTTTAAGCGCGTAGAAATTACTTATAGCAATTATGATATAGCTCTTATATCGTTACCAAAAGACCCCGATTTATTTATGAAAACAATGCAAGAGAAGTGTCCGCTTCTAAACAAGAATAAGATCTGACCTAGGAGTCTGCACGTGCATGTCGAATACTGACGAACGGTCTTTATACTGTGTCGAATCGCCGATATATTCGAAAAAGCGCCGATAAACGAAGCATTTCCGCCGATATATTTGAAAAAACGCTGAAAAAAGACCTTCTCGATTACGAGAAGGTCTTCCTTATACTTCTTATAGAGTTTCAGAAGTAGTTTTTGCTTGCATGTGAAGTGCTAAGTAGTCAGGGCCACCTGCTTTAGAGTCTGTACCAGACATGTTAAAGCCACCGAATGGTTGGTAACCTACGATTGCACCAGTACATCCACGGTTGAAGTATAAGTTACCAACGTGGAAGTCTTCACGTGCTTTTTCGATATGTTCACGGTTATTAGTAACAACAGCTCCTGTTAAACCGTATTCTGTATTGTTCGCAATTGCCAGTGCATGATCAAAGTCTTTTGCTTTGCAGAATGCTACAACTGGTCCGAAGATTTCTTCTTTCATAAGACGAGCATCTTCTGCAACGTCAGCAATGATTGTTGGTTTAATGAACCAACCTTGAGAATCATCACCTTCGCCACCTGCTACAAGTTTACCTTCTTCTTTACCAATCGCAACGTAGCTCATTACTTTATCAAATGCAGCTTGGTCATTAACAGGTCCCATGTTGATACCTTTTTCTTCTGGGTTTCCTACTGTTAATTCGTTTGTTAATTCAATTGCACGGTTTAATACGTGATCGTATACATCTTCATGGATTACTGCACGAGAACATGCAGAACATTTTTGTCCTGAGAATCCAAATGCAGATGCAACGATAGATTTTGCTGCTAATTCAAGATCTGCTTCTTTATCAACAACGATTGTATCTTTACCGCCCATTTCAGCGATAACGCGTTTTAACCAAATTTGTCCTGGATTTACTTTTGCTGCGCGTTCGTAAATACGAATACCAACATCGCGTGATCCAGTGAAGCTGATGAAGCGTGTACGAGGATGATCTACTAAGTAGTCACCAACTTCAGAACCGCTACCAGGAATGAAGTTTACTACGCCTGCTGGTAATCCAGCTTCTTCTAATACTTCCATAAACTTCGCTGCTACTACAGGTGTTGTACTAGCTGGTTTTAATAATACAGTGTTACCAGACACTAATGCAGCTGTTGTCATACCTGCCATAATAGCAAATGGGAAATTCCAAGGAGAAATGATAACACCTACTCCTAATGGAATGTAAGAAAAACGATTATATTCAATTGGACGGCTTTCTACCGGAATGCCATCTTTTAATTTCAACATTTGACGACCATAATACTCCATAAAATCAATTGCTTCTGCTGTATCAGCATCTGCCTCATTCCATGGCTTACCTGCTTCTTTTACAAGAATTGCGGAAAATTCATGTTTTCTGCGGCGAACGATTGCAGCTGCACGGAATAAAATGTCTGCGCGCATTTCTGGTTTCGTTTTTCTCCAAGTTTGGAATGTTTCATCCGCTACTTGCATTGCTTGCTCTGCGAATTCACGACTTGCTTTTGAAACGCGGCCAACGACTTCTTCTTTATTTGCAGGATTTACAGAAACGATTTTCTCGTCTGTAGTGATCTTTTCTCCCCCGATAATTAATGGATAGTCTTGTCCAAGATAAGATTCTACTTTCTTTAAACCTTCTTCAAATGCAACTTTATTTGCCTCTACCGTAAAATCTGTAAATGGCTCATGTTTGTATGCTACTACCATTATTTTAGCCTCCCCTTAGAAAAAAGCGTTTACATAAATACAACATTATTCTACACGATAATTTCGATTTATTCAAATATTCTTAGACTTATATTTTTAAAATTAAATAATTTTTAAAATATAATAAATAAAAAAACAACATGATGCATAAGCATCATGTTATGAAATATGAATATATTCCCAGAAATTTTTACCAATCAATAAAATTGTTACTACTAAAAATAAAACCCGTACATACCCTACACCTTTTTGAACAGCAAATCTCGAACCAAAATATGCCCCTGCAACCATTGATACACCCATAATTAATCCGTATTTAAATTGAATTGCTCCTAAAAATAAAAATGTAATCAATGATACAATATTGCTAACAAAATTTAAAATTCGACCAGCGGCAGCCGCGCGGATAAAATCCAAACCAATTAATAAAAATGCAAAAATTAAAAATGAACCTGTACCTGGTCCAAAAAAACCATCATAAAATCCAATAATCAAAATGACTAGATAAAATAAAAATGTTTTTCCCTTCGTCATTTTTTTATAAGTAGATACACTACCCCAATCTTTTTTTACAATAATATAAATAGCAATTAATACAAGTAAAACTAATACAAGTAAAACTAATACAAGAGGACGCAACACATCCG
The DNA here is from genome assembly GCF_030756675.1 of Bacillus multifaciens. GTDB lineage: Bacteria > Bacillota > Bacilli > Bacillales > Bacillaceae_G > Bacillus_A > Bacillus_A multifaciens. The sequence continues at coordinate 23,410 of NZ_JAVBXD010000025.1, read as the reverse complement.
GTGGAATGAATTTTACAACAAATGCCCCTGCAACTGCTCCAACAATTGTGAAGGGAATCAGTTTTCCTACAATGCGAAAATCTACTTTTTTAGAACGAATAAAATACATTGTACTCGTAAACGAACCCATTGTTGCCGCCAATTTATTTGTTGCGATTGCCGAAGCTGGAGGTAACCCTACAAACATAAGTGCCGGAAGCGAAATTAAACCGCCTCCTCCAACAATAGAGTCAATAAATGATGCTAAAAAACCGAAAGCTATAAGTAGTATAATGACTTGCAAACTTAAATCTTCCATCTGTACTTTCCCTCGATCCCCTTTTTATATAACAACATTAAAAATTATAACAAAATTTTTAATGTTGTTAATAAAAACGACTTAAAAATCATTTTCTTTTATTTAGATGGGCGAGAGCATCTGGCCCTGCATAGAAGCGGTCGCCACGTGCAATACGAAAGTGTCTGAATAACAGCAATTTATATACTAATAATCCAAATGGATTTATGTACAAAAAAGTCGTTCCTCATAAAGAGGAACGACTTTTCTTAATCTAACATTTGAACAAACGGCTTATCTTGTTTCACGTCGCGAATAATAATTGCTTCTGTACGGTCTACAGATTTAATTGTAACTTGCACTTTAATATAATTAGGGAAATCCATAACAGCCCCAGCTACATATTGTGTAAATCCAATGACCTCTGCCTTTCCACTAAACTGGACTGGAATCTCAAGCTTCAATTCTTTTAATTGACCGTCTTTATAAAATCCTCTACCTACAACCGCAGTATAATCACCCGTAAAATAATTCGCTATGCTCGCATTGAAGTTCTTTACATTTGTTGCATCGTCACGATAATCTTTTTCTGCTTCGTTAGAAGGGAATAAATAATACTTTTCGTCCAACGCTTTCCAATCATCTACTTTATCGCTTCCTTTATCAACTGTTGTATATGATACAAAGGAGCCTGGGACAAGTGAAGATTTCGCTTCCTGTCTATAGATTGCAAACGTAATTGGAACATTTTTCAATTCATCTTTTTGGCGCAGAAGTGGTAAGATTTCTTGCGCCATTTTTTTCCCTTCTTCTAGCAATGTTTTATCATCAATTTTTTGTTCACGCGGATAACCATGCTGCTCCGTATAATAATGAACAGAATTCATCGCAAGGCCGATAACAACTCCACCTAATTCTGCTTGGTTCTCACCTTTTATTTTCAAGTAATCTTGTTCTAGAATTTGCGATAAATACATTGGACTCTTTTGATTTCTCGCTTCTAGTGTTTCCGGTTCTCCTGGTGGTAGCTCTGGATTTAAACCATTCGGCAATTTCTTCTTCAACGCTTTTTCTAAATCTTTTTGCTTCTCGGGTGTACGTTTTCTCTCAATTAATGCTTGTATCGTATCTTTATCTAAATACTTTCCGCCCTGAAATATATAATCTTTCGTACTATATGATTCTTTCGCAATACGCATTAATCCCGTTTCAAATTCATCAACATCTAAACGGCTATTTAATCCTTTCACAGCTAATCCTCGTGCCGATCCTTTTTCAAACGGAACTGCCGTTTTATAATAATCATCAGAAATCGAGTATTTCGAAATAATTGATTTCTCTTTCGAATTCCCTTTTTCTACGATTTTTTCTTCTTTTTTTGGCCCCATACCACATCCACTAAGAAGTAATCCAAGGCTTAACGCTGCTAATATCACTTTTTTCATGGTAACTTTGCACCTCTTAATTATTGAGCTCTTGTAAGAACCTCGCTTCATCCCAAACCTCAACGTTATGTTTTTCTGCTTGTGCTAACTTAGAACCAGCAGCTTCTCCTGCAATGACTAAGTCTGTACTTTTGCTTACACTACCTGTGACTTTCCCGCCCAGCGCTTCAATTTTCTTTTTCGCTTCACTTCGGCCCATCACTTCTAGTTTTCCTGTTAACACAACTGTTTTTCCTGCAAAATAAGACTCAATGTTTTCTAAATCTGCTCGTTTTATCCCTTTATAAGTCATATTCACACCATATGACTTAAATTGTTGTAATAGCTCTTGTACATCTTCATTATCAAAATACGTAACAATCGATTGCGCCATTTTTTCGCCAATTTCATTAATAGTTGTTAGCTCTTCTTCTGTAGCGTCCACGATGTGATCCATCGTTTCATAATGTTCCGCTAATGTACGAGCGGCTTTTGCCCCAACGTGACGAATACCAAGACCAAACAGTAATCGTTCTAATGAATTATCTTTTGAAGCTTCAATCGCTTGTACTAGATTTGAAGCAGATTTTTCTCCAAAACGTTCTAGTTGTAATAACTGTTCTTTCGTTAATGTATAAAGATCTGCAAATGTACGAATATAATCCGCATCAAATAACTGCGTAATTACCCGTTCGCCTAATCCGTCAATATTCATCGCATTACGTGATACAAAGTGAATTAATCCTTCTCGAATTTGTGCTGGGCATGCTGGATTAATACAGCGAAGCGCAACCTCTTCTTCTAAACGAACAAGCTCACTCTCACATGCCGGGCAATGCGTTGGCATATAAAACTCTTCTTCTTCACCTGTACGGCGGTCTACAATCACATTTACAACTTCAGGAATGATATCTCCAGCTTTCTTTACAACAACATAGTCGCCAATGCGAATATCTTTCTCACGAATTAAATCTTCATTGTGTAAGGAAGCACGGCGGACAATCGTTCCTGCCACGCGTACTGGTTCTAACTCAGCAGTTGGGGTTACAACACCTGTACGTCCAACGCTTAGTTCAATACCCGTCAGTTTTGTAATAACTTCTTCAGCTGGGAATTTATATGCAATGGCCCATCTTGGACTTTTTGCTGTTGTTCCTAAGCTTTCTTGAAGTGATAGATCGTCTACTTTAATAACGATACCATCAATTTCATAATCAAGATGCGGACGTTTTTCTTGCCACTCTTGCACGTAATGAATGACCTCATCAATTGTTTCGCAAACTCGGCGATTCGGGTTTGTTTTAAATCCAAGCTCTCCTAAAAGGTTTAACGATTCACTATGCGATGTGATCGTCTTTCCTTCTAAATTCGTAAGCCCATATACGAATAAAGATAAATTGCGCTTTGCTGCAATTTTTGGATCTAATTGACGCAATGAACCCGCAGCTGCATTTCGCGGGTTCGCAAAGACAGCTTCTCCGTTCTGTTCTTTTTCTTCATTTAATTTCACAAATGAACGCTTCGGCATGTACGCTTCTCCGCGCGCTTCTAGCGTCATTTCTTCTGTTAAACGCAGAGGAATCGCTTTAATCGTTTTTAAATTTTGCGTAATATCCTCACCCGTTATACCATCACCGCGAGTTGCTCCTTGAATGAAGCGTCCTTTTTCATAATGAAGGGAAACCGCCAGTCCGTCAATTTTTAATTCGCACACATATCTTACATTTTGATCGTCAATTCCTTGCCGTACCTTGCGATCAAAATCACGTAAATCACCTTCATTAAAAGCATTTCCTAAACTTAACATCGGCGATTTATGTGTTACTTTCTCAAAAATATCAAGAATCTCTCCGCCAACACGAACAGTTGGAGAGTCTTCTGTAAAAAATTCCGGATGTTCTGTTTCTAATTTAATTAACTCTTGCATATAACGATCATACTCTGCATCTGATACAGATGGCTGATCTAGCACGTGATACTCATAATTAAGCTTATTTAAAATGTCACGAAGCTCTTCAATACGCTTTTGTGCTGCTTCTTTCGACATGACCTCATTCCTTTCTTACACTTTCGTCACTGGCGCAAATTTAGCCATTAATCGTTTAATGCCAATCGGACTTGGGAACGCGATGTCTAATTCTTTCCCATCTCCTTCGCCTTTCACACTCACTACCGTGCCAATCCCCCACTTTTGATGTGATGCTTTATCACCAACTGACCAGCCAATTTGCTCACCGCCTGTTGTTTTCGCAGCTGGACGAACAAAGGCTGAACGAGAGCGAACTGTTGTTGTAGTTGCAGGCTTAGACTTTGTACCAAAAGTTTCCCGCTTTGGTTTTACTTCATGAAGCGTTTCAATAAGCTCCTCAGGAATTTCCGAGATGAAACGAGATTCTTTATTCATGCTCGTTCTACCAAATATCGTTCGCATTTGGGCATTCGTTACGTACAGCTCTTCTTCTGCACGTGTAATCCCAACGTATGCTAAGCGGCGTTCTTCTTGCATTTCATCTTCTTCCATTAAAGAACGAGTATGCGGGAAAATCCCTTCTTCTAATCCTAAAATGAAAACGACAGGGAATTCCAATCCTTTTGCAGAGTGCATCGTCATTAAAATGACTTCTTCACCAGCAGTTGGATCTTCATCTACACGATCAATATCAGCAACAAGTGCTAAGTCGGTTAAAAACGCAACAAGACTCTTATCTTCACTTTGTGATTCAAACGTTTGTGTAACAGATAAAAATTCATCTAAGTTTTCCAAACGCCCCTCTGATTCTAACGTACGTTCATTCTTCAGCGCATCACGGTAACCTGTTTTTTCTAACACTTCTTCTACAAGTTCTGTTACAGATAAATATTCTTGCATGTTTACCCAATTATGAAGCTGCTTTGCAAATTCTGCTACTGTCTTCGCAATTTTGGCACTTACACCAACATGCTCAATTTCATCTAATACAGCTGTCAATGAAAGACCATTTTGCACCCCATAATTAATTATCTTATCAATAGATGTTGCTCCAACACCACGTTTTGGCACATTAATAATACGCGCAAAGCTAATTTCATCATCCGGGTTTGCAATTAAACGCAAATACGCCAACATATCTTTAATCTCTTTACGGTCATAGAACTTAATGCCGCCAACAATTTTGTATGGAATATTTGATTTTAAGAAAATCTCCTCGACCATACGGGACTGGGCGTTCGTACGATACAATACTGCAAAGTCTGTATACTTTCGATTTCCCATTTGAATTTCATCACGAATCTTTTTCGCAACAAAATATGCTTCATCTTTTTCAGTTGCAGCGCGGTAATACGAAATTTTACTTCCTACTTGATTATCCGTCCATAACTTTTTCGGTTTACGATTTGTATTATTTTCAATAACCGCATTTGCTGCATTTAAAATACTTTGCGTTGAGCGATAGTTTTGTTCTAATAAAATAACTTGTGCATTGTTATAATCTTTTTCAAATGACAAGATGTTCGAAATATCGGCTCCGCGCCAGCGATAAATCGACTGATCTGAGTCACCAACTACACAAAGATTTTTAAAGCGCGCTGCCAATTGATTAACAAGAATATACTGAGCACGGTTCGTATCCTGATACTCATCAACATGAATATATTGGAATTTACGTTGATAAAACTCCAGTACTTCTGGTACCCGCTCAAATAATTGAATCGTCGTCATAATTAAATCATCAAAATCAAGTGCACTATTTTTAAGAAGACGCTTTTGGTATTCTGTATACACATCGCTCGTCAACTTTTCGTATGGATCTGCAATTGTAATTTTTTTCGCATATTTTTCTGAAGATAACAATTCATTTTTCGCATTGCTAATTCCCGCAAGAATAGAACGCGGTTCAAATTTCTTCGGATCAATATTGCGCTCTTTCATAATTTTTTTCACAACTGTTAATTGATCACTTGCATCTAAAATTGTAAAGTTACGATTAATACCAATGCGATCAATATCTCGTCGTAAAATGCGCACACACATAGAGTGGAATGTTGAAATCCAAATATCCTCTGCTTCTGGACCAACAAGTTTATCAATACGCTCACGCATTTCACGCGCCGCTTTATTTGTAAACGTAATCGCAAGTACATTCCACGGTGCAACACCTTTTTCGCCAAGTAAATAAGCAATGCGGTGCGTTAACACACGCGTCTTACCACTACCTGCTCCCGCCATAAGTAACAATGGTCCAGACGTTGATTGGACAGCCTTTTGTTGCTGCGGATTTAATCCTGTTAATAATTTTTCTGTTATACTCATGTATTCGGCCACCTACTTTCCTTTTACAGCTTGTACTGTTGCTAAAGCTTTCTTTATATCTTCATAAATTAAATTTCCAACGACAACTGTATCTGCATATTGTGCCATTTCTTTCGCTTGGTCTGCATTTGCAATCCCGCCACCATAATATAATGTTGCACTCTGCAGCTCAGCTTTCACTTTTCTTACAAGTTCCGCATCTCCATACGTGCCGCTGTATTCTAAATAGAAAATTGGTAAATGGAGAAGTTTATCTGCCATACGTGCATATGCAATCACATCATCTTCTGATAGTTCACAATTTGCTTCCGCTAACTTTGCTACTTTCGCTTCTGGATTTAACACACAATATCCTTGCATGAAAATTTCATCCCAGTTCATAATATCTCCATATTCTTTCAATGCCGCATGATGAAGACCTGTTACCCAGTCTACCTTTTGACTGTTTAATACACTTGGGATGTAATAAAAATCGAATCCTGGTGTAATCGAATCCAGCGTTGAAACTTCTAATACACAAGGAACCGCATATCTACGAATGCTTACTAGCATGTGTAATACATTATCAATTGTAATTCCGTCACTTCCGCCAACAATAACAGCGTCCGTTCCCGATTCACAAATAAGCTCTAAATGTTCATCGCTTAACTCCTTATTTGGATCAAGCTTAAATACATGTTTCCACTGTGAAATATCGTACATGAAAACACCCTTTCTTTTCTCTAATCGTCTTTACACATTCTTTCATTATAACAAAAAATAAGCTGCTGACACACGTCCCATCCAACATCTTTTTCTACGTCAAATGTTGGATTGTATACAGAAAAAGCATGCAAGGAACAATAACTCTTGAAATGGATAAACCTATTTCAAAGCTGATGAAAAGGAGTGAATGTCTTGAGCAAGCAAAACATCGGCACAATCAATGCTCTTATTCGTATTACACTTGGTTTTGTACTACTTAGCTGCAGCACTGCAAAGCTTGTAAGAAAACCATGGTGTACTTGGTCGAAGATTATGCTTTGGGTCGGAGCAATGAGAATCGCAGAGGGCATCATTCGTTTCTGTCCTATTGTCGAAGCATGCAAACTTAGTAAATATATGAACATGCCAGATTTAAAAATGCCAGGCATGGATTTTATGAAGAATGGACAGTCTAATAAACAAGAAGCACCTCCTACTTCTCATAAAGACGAAAAGACAAGTCATGGAAGTTATGATGCTTCTGATAAGGAAATTGAGTCTGAACTCGAAAAGGCTCTTCTATCCAAACCGCTTTGAATCATTTGTCAACATGCAAGATGCTCTCAAAGAAACTTAGTCGCTGCAGTGGGCGGCTAAGTTTTCTTTTATTTTATTTTATCACAAACAAGAACTAATGTTCTATTTACTGAAATTTTATTTTTTCGTAACTACTCAGTTACTTTATGAAAAAAAGGCAGAAAAGCATTTTTTTAAATGGGCGAGAGGAACTGGCGATGCATAGGAGCGATCAGGACCTTTTCCTGCCACGTGCAAGGTTTGAAAACAAAAGTAGACAATAAGTACAGGCTCCTACCCTGTTTGCATGACAGCAGTCTACATGCAAAAAAATGAATTTATAAGTAATAGAGAGACACATCTTCACTAGAATCATACCCTTTTCTAAATTTCTAAAAGGTATAGCTGAGTAGTTACGTTTTTTCTAAAAATTATAACAGAAACCTATTGTCATCTTTGATATAAAAGTGATATCATTTTTATATCAAAAGGAGGCGAGATCATGAAAGAAAAACAAGTATTTCATGTAAATGGATTTTTAGGACTGCTTGCAGTTTTAGTTTTAATTGGAGTTGGTTTAGTAAGCCTTATTAATGAACTATTTGCTATTGGTATTCCTTCTTTTTTATTAGCAGCAATCCTTGTAAGCGGCATTGGCATGGTACAGCCAAACCAAGCAAAAGTGATTACATTTTTCGGTAACTATTTAGGAACCATTCGTGAAAATGGCCTATTTTTAACAGTTCCATTTGCATTTCGTCAAACCGTTTCACTACGTGTTGAAAACTTTAATAGTAAAAAATTAAAGGTAAACGATGTCGAGGGGAATCCAATTGAAATTGCAGCTGTTGTTGTTTATAAAGTTGTCGACTCAGCAAAAGCAATCTTCGGTGTTGAGCATTATGATGCTTTCGTGGAAATTCAAAGTGAAACAGCAATTCGCCACGTGGCAACGAAATATGCATATGATAATTTCCAAGATGAAAACAGTATTACACTGCGCGGAAACTCAGAAGAAATTTCCGAAGAATTAAAACGCGAATTAGAAGCACGTTTAGAAATTGCAGGCGTAGAAGTAATCGAAACTCGTTTAACGCACTTAGCTTACGCAACTGAAATTGCCCATGCAATGCTTCAGCGTCAACAAGCAAAAGCAGTATTAGCTGCAAGAAAAGAAATTGTAGAAGGTGCTGTACAAATGGCGAAAGATTCTATTCAAAAACTCGATGAAGAGGGTATACTTGATCTAGATGACGAAAGAAAAGCAAATATGGTTAATAACTTATTAGTTGCCATCGTCTCAGATAAAGGAGCACAACCCGTTATTAATACAGGAAGTCTCTACTAAAGGTTGTAGGTAATCATGGCTAAAAAGAAAAGCTTCCCATTACGAATCGATCCCGAATTGTACGCAGTTATTGAAAAATGGGCAAACGACGAATTTCGAAGTGTAAATGCTCATATTGAATATTTACTTCGCGAGATGGCAAAGCAAAAGGGTAAGATAAAAAAAGAGTCCTAACTTTTTAATGAATAGGACTCTTTTTCCTTTTATATGTACCGCAATTATTTATTGCCAAACATTTTATCTATTGATTTTGAGTTTGCAAGCAATGCTTCCTGTAAGTTTTCATCAGAAACAATTTTATAGTTACCGTCCTTGTCTTTCTTTAAGTTCAGCGTAACTTCACGGGTCGCCATTACCGCATCTTTATCAGACAAGTTCTTAACAAGAGTTGTCGTCATCATTTACTCCATTTCCTTCTCAGATTGTTCTTTGTTTTCACTAAACGCACTTGCAAAATTAAATAAGACCCCAAAGCGAAATGTACTTTCACTTTGAGGCCTTACATCATCGCCAGTATCTAAAGAGTCTGGCCAATCGCACGGTACCCAATATCGCTACGATAAAATAAACCGTCGCTTTCAATTTTTGCTATTTCTTTATACACCTTATCTTTCGCTGTTTGTAAGTCTTTTTCTTTACAAGCAACAAACAACACACGCCCGCCATTCGTTACAAATTCTCCGTCTTTCACATCTGTTCCGGCATGAAAGACAATTACATCCTCTAACGTTTCTAAGCCTTTTATAACCGCGCCTTTTTCATAGCTTTCTGGATATCCTTTTGAAGCAAGAACAACACCAATTACCGCTTCTTCAGACCACTCTAAAGCAAGTTCTTTTCCATCTAATACATGGTTACATACATCAACTAAATCACTCTCTAAACGAGGTAAGATTACTTCTGTTTCCGGATCGCCAAAGCGCGCATTGAATTCAATTACTTTCGGTCCTTCACTTGTTAAAATAAGTCCTGCGTATAAAATACCTGTAAAAGAACGTCCTTCTTGAATCATTGCCGCGGCTGTCGGATGTAGAATGGTTTCAATCGCCTCTGCAACTGCTGACTCTGGAATTTGCGGTACCGGAGAATACGCACCCATTCCCCCTGTATTTGGCCCTTTATCCCCATCAAAAGCACGTTTATGATCTTGGGCAATTACCATTGGGTGTACAGTTGTCCCGTTGACAAATGCCATAAGCGAAAATTCTTGTCCATCTAAAAATTCTTCAATCACAACTTTTTTGCTTGCTTCTCCAAATTTAACATCTTGCAGCATTTCCTTTACAGATTGCAATGCTTCTTCTAACGTCATGGCAACTGTTACACCTTTACCAGCTGCTAAACCGTCTGCTTTAATGACGATTGGTGCGCCAACTTTTTCAATGTATGCTACCGCTTCCTCATAGTTTGTAAACGTCTCATATGCTGCTGTTGGAATATCATACTTTTTCATAAGCTCTTTCGTAAAAGCTTTACTTCCTTCAATTACAGCTGCTGCTTGATTCGGACCGAAAGCACGAAGACCTGCTTCTTCAAAACGATCAACAATCCCGTTCATAAGCGGAATTTCTGGTCCAACAAATGTTAAACCGATATTATTTTCTTTCGCAAAAGCAATAAGCGCATCAAAATCATTTTCATCAATTGCTACAGGTGTTGCTACATCTTTCATTCCTTCATTTCCTGGTGCTACATATACAGTCTCTACTTGCTTTGACCCTGCAAATTTCCACGCTAACGCATGCTCACGTCCACCGCGGCCAATTACTAAAACATTCATATTTCATCCTCCATTATTCAAGTTAAAACCCAGTCCCTTCGCGATATATCGGCGGAAATGGTGCATTTATCGGCGACTTTCACAATATATCGACCGTTCTTTAACATATATCGGCGCTTCGACACGATTTAAAGACCCTTCGACGATGTTCGACACGCAAGCTAGATCATATTCAAAAGTAGAAGAAGATGACCCAAAAGTGGACTTTTGGTCATCTCCTTTGTTCCTCAATTAATGTTTGAAATGACGGACGCCAGTGAACACCATCGTGATGCCATACTCGTCCGCTTTTTGAATGGATTCTTCATCACGAATAGATCCGCCTGGTTGAATGATTGCTGTAATGCCGGCTTTAGCTGCTTCTTCTACTGTATCTGGCATTGGGAAGAAGGCATCAGATGCAAGTGCGCTACCCTGTGCTTTCTCACCCGCTTGTGTAATGGCAATTTTCGCTGAGCCAACGCGGTTCATTTGCCCTGCACCAACACCGATCGTCATATTATCTTTCGCTAAAACAATCGCATTAGATTTTACGTGTTTCACAACTTTCCATGCTAATTTCAAATCGTTCCACTCTTGCTCTGTTGGTTCACGTTTTGTTGGAATTGTTACTGTACCTTCATCTAATGACAATGTATCCTCTTCTTGTACAAGTAAACCACCTTGTACTGACGTTAGTTTTTTACTTGCTGCTTCTGCTTTAGCGATATCCACTGTTAACAAACGTAAGTTTTTCTTACTTTGTAAGACTTCTAGAGCTTCCTTTGAGAAAGAAGGTGCAATAATGATTTCTAAGAAAATCTCATGCAGTTTTTCTGCGGTAGCTTTGTCAATTTCACGGTTTGCTGCAATAATGCCGCCAAAAATTGATACTGGATCTGCTTCGTAAGCACGTGTATATGCTTCATGAATATCAGCTCCAACACCAACGCCGCACGGATTCATATGTTTTACCGCTACAACTGCCGGCTCTGTAAATTCTTTCACGATGCTAAGCGCTGCATCTGTATCATTGATGTTATTATAAGATAATTCTTTTCCATGTAATTGTTTTGCATAAGCAACAGAAGAAGCTGCTGCAAACGGTGCTTTATAAAATGTTGCTTTTTGATGTGGGTTTTCACCGTAACGTAAGTCTTGTTTTTTCTCAAACGTAACAGTTAACGTTTCAGGACTTTCTTCTCCTGTTTGTTCTGTTAAATAGTTTGAGATTAATGCATCATATGCCGCTGTATGACGGAATACTTTTGCTGCTAATTTACGTTTTGTTTCTTTTGAAACGTCTCCGCTTCCTTTTAGTTCTCCTAATACAACATCGTAGTCTGTTGGATCAACGATAACTGTTACAAACTCATGGTTTTTCGCAGCAGAACGAATCATCGTTGGGCCGCCAATATCAATATTTTCAATTGCATCAGCAAATGTCACATCTGGCTTTGCAATTGTTTCTTTAAATGGATATAAGTTTACAACAACAAAGTCGATTGGCTGAATGCCTAATTCATTCATCTGCGCTACATGCGTTTCATTATCACGTACAGCAAGAAGTCCACCATGAATGTTTGGATGTAATGTTTTCACACGACCGTCCATAATTTCTGGAAAACCAGTTACTTCAGAAATACCAATTACTTGTAAGCCGTTTTCTTCTAGTAATTTTTTCGTCCCGCCTGTTGAAATAACCTCAATACCTTGCTCAAGTAATCCTTTTACAAATTCTACAACTCCAGCTTTATTTGAAACACTTACTAATGCACGCTTTTTCATTTATTCCCCACCCCTAGTTGTATTAAATGGCTGCTCTTATGACCTTACTTCAGAATGTAATAAAGATTTCACCGTATCCACGTACAATCTATGTTCGACAAGTTGAATTTTCTTTTGTAAACTTTCTCGTGTATCATCTTCAGAAACTGTTACTGCTTCTTGTGCGATAATTGGCCCAGTGTCCATCCCTGCATCAACGTAATGGATTGTTACACCTGTTACTTTCACACCAGCTTCAATTGCTTGTCCAACTGCATCTTTTCCAGGAAAGCTTGGCAATAGTGAAGGATGAATGTTAACGATTCTCCCTCCATAAGCAGTTAGCAATGTCGGACCAATTAAGCGCATATACCCCGCTAAAATAATCCAATCAATCTCGTATTCTTGCAATTTCGTTACTATTTCTTGTTCGAATGCTTCCTTTGATTCATACGCTTTCGCTGAAAAGGAAAAGCAAGGAACACGATGATCATTTGCACGATTTACAACACGTGCGTCTGGCTGATCGCATACAAGCAAACTAAGCTGTGCATCTAATCTCCCAGCTTCTACAGCATCCACAATCGCTTGAAAATTAGAACCGCTTCCCGAAGCAAAAATTGCTAATCGGCTCATAATACTGCTCCTCCAGCAAAAGTAACACCTGACCCTTTCACAGTGCGTCCGATAATATGAGCTATTTCCCCTTGTTCTTCTAGAAGTTTCATAGCACCTTCTGCATCTTCTGCTTTGACCGCTACTACCATACCAATACCCATGTTAAAAATATTGAACATTTCTTCTTTCTTTAATTCACCAACTTCTTGCAGTAAATCAAAAATTGGGTGAACTGACCAAGAACCAAGTTCAATTTGTGCTCCAATACCTTCTGGCAACATACGTGGAATATTTTCAATAAATCCGCCGCCAGTAATGTGAGCTATACCAGTTACGTTATATTTCTTCAATAGTTCTAAAATAGGTTTGACGTAAATTTTTGTTGGTTTTAATAATTCTTCACCAAGTGGTAGTTCTAAACGACCATAAATACGATCAAGTGAAAGTTGTCCATCCTCTAATAACACTTTACGGACAAGAGAATAACCATTACTATGAATTCCGCTAGAAGCAAGTCCAATTAATACTTGATCCGCTTCAATCAATTGTCCTGTAACAATTTTCTTTTTATCGACAATACCAACTGTAAAACCAGCTAAATCGTATTCTTCCTCAGAATACATCCCTGGCATTTCAGCTGTTTCCCCGCCGATTAATGAACAACCAGCTTGACGGCATCCTTCTGCAATTCCTTTGACGATGTTTTCAATTTTACTAGGTTCTGCTTTACCGCAAGCAATATAATCAAGGAAAAAAAGTGGCTCTGCCCCTTGAACAACAATATCGTTCACACACATTGCAACTGCATCAATACCGATTGTGTGATGCTTATCCATCATGAAGGCAAGCATTAATTTTGTTCCTACACCATCTGTTCCAGATACCAATACTGGCTCCTCTAGTGCAAATTTTGAAAGATCAAACATTCCTCCAAAACCGCCTAACCCGCCTAGCACTTCTTTTCTCATCGTTGTTTGCACGTGTTTTTTCATGCGAGATACCGCTTCATATCCAGCTTCAATATCTACTCCTGCTTGCTTATATGCATTCGCCATCGTTTCTATACACCTCGTCTTTTTATACTGAAAGAATTTCTCTCGCCTACTGGGCAGTAACTGTAAGAAAAAGCGAGCTTCTACATAGCATATAGTAGAAGCTGCTATACTTTCTTATCGTACTCTATATAAATTTTTTCGACATATAGGTCGCTGCTGTGCAGACAAAAAATGACTTACACTTGCTCGCTCCCTTTGTTTTAAACCTTGCATGTGGTAGGAAAAGGCCCTGACCGCTTCTATGCACGGCCAGATGCTCTCGCCCCTCCCTAAAAAGAAAAGGGTTTTTATGTCGTTTTTCAACTTATATATCTTTACTTTATTTCATGCTTTCTAAAAGCTCTTGTTCGTAATCATAAAGAGCAGTTGGATAATCCCCATTAAAGTAAGCCATACATAAACCGCCATATTTCCCTTCATACGGGCGGCCAATTGCATCGATTAAGCCCTCTTCACTTAAAAATGTTAAAGAGTCTGCTCCAATGATCTCACGAATTTCTTCTATCGAATGATTTGCTGCAATTAATTCTTTTCTTGTTTGAATATCAATTCCATAGAAGCACGGATACTTAAGAGGCGGCGAAGCAATTCTTACGTGCACTTCTGTTGCCCCAGCCTCGCGAAGCATGCGAACAATTCGCTTGCTTGTTGTACCACGCACAATCGAATCATCAATCATAACAACACGTTTTCCTTCAACAACACCGCGTACTGCCGAAAGTTTCATTTTTACCCCTTGTTCACGCAACTCTTGAGAAGGTTGGATAAACGTACGTCCAACATAACGATTTTTAATTAAACCTAATTCATAAGGGATTCCAGTTGCTTCTGCATAGCCGATTGCCGCTGAAATACTAGAATCTGGTACACCAGTTACAACATCTGCTTCAACTGGCGCTTCATTCGCTAATAATTTCCCCATGTTTTTACGTGCGGCATGAACGTTAACGCCAGCAATGTTTGAATCAGGGCGCGCGAAGTAAATGTACTCCATGCTGCAAATCGCATGCTCTACATCATTTGTATAGCGATCTACGTGTATTCCCTCATCATTGATAACAATGATTTCTCCAGGCTCTACATCACGAATGTATGTTGCACCAACAACATCAAATGCACATGTTTCAGATGCTACAACGTATGCATCTCCCATCTTTCCAATCGAAAGTGGACGGAACCCATTCGGATCTAATGCAACAATCATTTCGTTTCCTGTTAATAACAAATAGGCAAAAGCACCTTTTACTTTGTTTAATGCGTCTTTTACACTTTCAATTAATGTACCTTTTGTATTACGTTTAATTAGATGAAGCAATACTTCTGTATCCGAACTTGTTTGAAAAATACTTCCCTCTGCCTCTAATTCACGGCGAAGCATTTTAGCATTAATTAAATTACCGTTATGCGCTAATGCCATACTATGGTCTGAAAAGCGGAATAACAACGGTTGAACATTCGCCACTTCAGCGCCGCCCGCTGTCGCATAACGAACGTGTCCAATCGCTGATCTTCCGTTTAAATCATCTAACTCACCGCGTGAAAACACTTCTGATATTAAACCAAGCCCTCTATGACCAACGATTTTCTCCCCATTATCAACAACAATGCCAGCGCCTTCTTGACCACGGTGCTGCAAGCTATGCAGCCCATAATACGTAACTTGTGCTGCATTTTCATGCCCCCAAATTCCGAAAACGCCGCATTCTTCATTTAGCCCCTTTATTTCATTAAGCATGGAATAGCCCCTTTCCAAGCCGTTCTCATTTCATCAACATCCGCTGTAAGCAACACTTCATTTTCTTCATTACGAATTGTTAATTGATTTGTATTTGTTACTTCCCCAACACAAAGTGCGTCTACCATATTTTCAAACGCTTCTTTTTGCTCGCGTTTTACTGTAACAATAAAGCGAGATTGGGATTCTGCAAATAGCATCGCTGTCGTTTCCCCAGTTAACTTCACATCTGCGCCTAATCCGTTTGCTCCCATTGCACTTTCTGCGAGCGCAACTGCTAATCCGCCTTCTGCAACATCATGCGCTGATTGTACAAGACCTTCTTGAATCGCTGCTAATAATTGCTTTTGACGTTTTTCTTCTACTTCTAAATCGATGCTTGGTGCCTGACCGAAAATCTTCCCATACACCATCTTTTGCAATTCGCTGCCGCCGAACTCCGCTTTTGTTTCACCGATTACATAAACGAGATCACCAGCTTGCTTAAACTCTTGCGTTGTTACATGCTTTACATCATGTACAAGACCAACCATACCAACAGTTGGTGTTGGGTATACTGCTTCCCCACTGCGCTCATTGTACATTGATACGTTTCCACCAATAACAGGTGTATTTAAGGTGCGGCACGCTTCACTCATACCATCTACTGACTTCTCAATTTGCCAGAAGATTTCTGGCTTTTCTGGGTTACCAAAGTTTAAGCAATCTGTAATTGCAAGTGGCTCACCGCCAGAACATACAATATTACGTGCTGCTTCTGCTACAGCAATTTTCCCGCCTACTTCTGGGTCTAAATAAATGTAGCGAGAGTTACAATCTGTTGTCATTGCTAATGCTTTATTTGTACCGCGTACACGAACAACTGCTGCATCAGATCCTGGTATAACAACTGTGTTTGTGCGTACTTGATAATCATATTGATCATATACCCACTCTTTACTTGCAATCGTTGGCTGCTGAAGTAAAGAAAGTAATGTTTCTTTATAGTTTTCTACTTTTGGTGTTTCCATCTTCATTTGTTGGAACTCTGCAAAGTACGCTGCTTCTTTTGAAGGCTTATGATAAACAGGTGCTTCCTCTGCTAATGCATCAGCTGGCACTTCCGCAACCATTTCACCTTTATGGAATAAACGAAGCATTTTATCTTCTGTTACTTTCCCCATTGTTACTGCTGCAAGGCCGTATTTTTCAAATAACTCTACAATCTCTTGTTCTCTACCTTTTTTCACGACAATTAGCATACGCTCTTGTGATTCAGAAAGCATCATCTCATAAGGCGTCATACCTGTTTCACGCTGCGGTACATCATCTAAATACATTTCAATACCCATACCTGCTTTACTTGCCATCTCTGCAGAAGATGATGTTAAGCCTGCCGCTCCCATGTCTTGAACACCAACAAGTGCGTCAGATTTTACAAGCTCTAAGCACGCCTCGATTAAAAGCTTCTCCATAAATGGATCGCCTACTTGCACTGCTGGACGTTTTGCTTCAGAATCCTCAGATAGCTCTTCTGATGCAAACGTTGCACCGTGAATACCGTCACGTCCTGTTGAAGCACCAACATACATTACTGTATTACCAGCACCGTGCGCTTGCCCTTTTTTAATATCTTCATGATTAATTAACCCAACGCACATTGCATTTACAAGTGGATTTCCTTCATAGCATGGATCGAACTGTACTTCACCGCCAACAGTTGGAATACCAATGCAGTTACCGTATCCTGCAATACCTGCTACAACTTCTTCAAATAAATATTTTACGCGCGGTGATTTTAGCTCACCGAAGCGAAGTGAATTTAACATCGCAATTGGACGTGCTCCCATAGAAAACACATCACGGATAATACCGCCAACCCCTGTCGCTGCACCTTGATATGGCTCAATTGCAGATGGATGGTTATGACTTTCCATTTTAAATACTACCGCTTGATTATCACCGATATCTACGATTCCAGCACCTTCACCAGGACCTTGTAGTACACGTTCACCAGTCGTTGGAAACTTACGAAGAACTGGCTTAGAATTTTTATAACTACAATGCTCTGACCACATAACAGAGAACAATCCTGTTTCTGTATAGTTTGGCAGACGTCCTAAAATCTTTTCAACCATGGCAAACTCTTCGTCTGTTAATCCCATTTCCGCATAAATGCGCCCTTCTTTAATTTGAGTTGGATTTGGTTCAAGCAGTAACGACATATGTTTCCCTCCAATGTTTCAAAATAGATTGAAATACTTTTAGACCATCCGCGGATCCAAGTAATTCATCCACAGCACGTTCTGGATGCGGCATCATACCAAGTACATTTCCTTGCTCATTTACAATCCCTGCAATATCTGAAACGCTTCCGTTTGGATTCTCTACATAACGGAAGGCAATTTGATTATTTTCTTCTAACTGTTTCAACGCTGCTTCATCACAGTAGTAGTTTCCTTCACCATGAGCGATTGGAATATCGATCACTTCATCTTTCTCATATTGTGATGTGAACATTGTTGTATTATTTTCAACACGAAGCTGAACAGTACGGCACATAAACTTTAAGTTTTTATTGCGAATTAATGCACCTGGCAATAGTCCAGACTCTACTAAAATTTGAAATCCGTTACATACACCTAAGATTGGTTTTCCTGCTTCAGCTGCTTTTTTTACACCTTTCATTGCATTTGCAAAACGTGAAATAGCTCCGCAGCGAAGGTAATCTCCGTAAGAGAAACCACCTGGTAGTAAAATTGCATCGTACTGATCTAAGTTTTCTTCACTATGCCAAACGTAGTCTACATCTTGGCCAAGCTCATCTTTAATTGCATGAAACATATCTACGTCACAGTTCGAACCTGGGAAAACGATTACGGCAAATTTCACTGCGCGACAACCTCCTCAACTTCATAGCAATAATCTTCAATCACTACGTTCGTTAATAATTTTTCGCACATTTCTTTTACCATTGCATCAATATCTGTAACTGATTTATCAATTGTTAGTTCCATATATTTACCAATACGAACATCTTGTACTTCTGTAAAGGAAAGACTATGAAGCGCTCCTTTTACCGCTGTTCCTTGTGGATCTAATACACTTTCTCTTAACGTTACATATACCTTTACTTTATACATGTGAAGCTCCCCCTAATCGTTTTAAAATCTCTTCATAAGCCTCTGTTAAATTACCAAGATCGCGGCGAAATACATCTTTATCAAATTTTTCATTGCTCGTTTCATCCCATAAACGGCATGTATCTGGTGAAATCTCGTCCGCTAATATAATTTCTCCACTTTCTGTTACACCGAACTCTAGTTTAAAATCTACTAATCTTACACGACAGCTTGCGAAATGATCAATCAATACTTGATTGATCTGTAGAGCTTTTTCTCGTAGTATGCTTACTTGCTCTGGCGTTGCAACGTTCAACACACGAATATGATCTTCTGTTACAAGAGGATCCCCTAAATCATCATCTTTGTAGTAAAGTTCGACGATTGGTGTTGTAAGTGTAATACCTTCTTCCATACCTAGTCGTTTTGAAAGACTACCCGCAATCACATTTCTTGTGACAACTTCTAATGGAATAATGCTTACTTTTTTTACAATTTGTTCTATTTCTGATATTTTCTCAACAAAGTGTGTTTTAATTCCCACTTCTTGTAACTTTCTGAATAGAAGAGTTGTAATCTCGTTGTTCAGACGACCTTTTCCTGTAATCGTCGCTTTCTTTTCCCCATTGAAAGCAGTAGCACTATCTTTATACTCTACCCAAACCATATCTGCTGCTTCTGTACGATAAATTCTTTTTGCTTTACCTTCATACAGCAATTCTAGCTTTTGCATTTCGCAAGCCCCCTGTAGTTTGAAAAATGTGAATAGTATGTTTATAAAGAATGGCACAGAATGAAACGATTCTGTGCCATATAAAATTATCAGCTTAGTTTAATCCAAGACGTTCAAAAATTGTATCAACATGTTGCAGGTGATGTTCATAGTTGAAACATTCATTGATTTCTTCTTGTGTTAACTTGCTTGTAATACGCTCGTCAGCTTCTACAAGCTCTTTAAATTGTACTTGTGTTTCCCATGCTTCCATCGCTTTAGGTTGTACAATATCATAAGCTTCTTCACGTACCATACCTTTGTCGATTAACGTAAGCATTACGCGCTGAGAGTAAATTAAGCCATATGTTCTTTCCATGTTGCGTTTCATGTTCTCTGGGAATACCGTTAAGTTTTTCACGATATTACCGAAACGATTTAACATGTAATTTAACGCGATTGTTGCATCTGGTAAAATAACGCGCTCTGCAGAAGAGTGTGAAATATCACGCTCATGCCATAATGGAACATTCTCGTAAGATGTCATCATATAACCACGGATAACACGAGCTAAACCAGTCATATTTTCAGAACCGATTGGATTTCGTTTATGCGGCATTGCAGAAGAACCTTTTTGTCCTTTCGCAAATGACTCTTCCACTTCACGTGTTTCACTCTTTTGTAAACCGCGAATTTCAACTGCCATTTTCTCAATAGATGTTGCGATTAATGCAAGTGTTGACATGTAATGTGCATGACGATCACGTTGCAATGTTTGTGTTGAAATCGGAGCTGCTTCTAACCCTAAGTTTTCACAAACATATTTTTCTACGAATGGATTAATGTTCGCGAATGTACCAACTGCACCAGACAATTTACCAACGCGAACTGTATCAGCTGCTTGTTTAAAACGTTCTAAGTTACGTTTCATTTCTTCATACCAAAGACCAAGTTTTAAACCAAATGTTGTTGGTTCTGCATGAACACCGTGCGTTCTGCCCATCATAATTGTGTATTTATGTTCTTTTGCTTTGTTAGCTAAAATAGTAATGAAATTTTCTAAATCGTTTAGTAGAATGTCATTTGCTTGTTTTAAGATATAAGATAAAGCTGTATCTACTACGTCTGTAGATGTTAAACCATAATGAACCCATTTGCGTTCTTCGCCTAATGCTGGTGTTTCTGATACAGCACGAGTAAATGCTACAACATCATGACGTGTTTCTTGTTCAATTTCATAAATACGATCAATATCGAAAGATGCATTTTCACGAAGCTTTTTCACATCTTCTTTTGGAATATCGCCAAGCTCAGCCCATGCCTCGCAAGCTAAGATTTCAACTTCTAACCATGCTTTAAATTTATTTTCTTCCGTCCAAATCGCACCCATCTCAGGGCGTGTATAACGACTAATCATCTTTTTCCCTCCAAAAGTTGTTCTTGATGGTCCCAAATATGCAAACTCTGCGCTTTTTCTAAAGCAACTTCAATATTTTCATTTAAAATATTTACATGCCCCATTTTACGCTGCGCTTTTGCTTCTTCTTTTCCATACAAGTGTAAATAGCACCCGGTAAATCTATTCACTTGTCTTAGGACCCCTTCTATATGTTCGCCTAAAATGTTTACCATGACAACTGGTTTTAACAAATTTGTTTCTCCTAGAGGTAAATTACAGATTGCTCGAATATGTTGCCCAAATTGACTCGTTTCACATGCATCGATTGTATAATGTCCTGAATTGTGAGGTCTTGGTGCTAATTCATTAATATAAATCTCATCATCTGCCGTAGCAAACATCTCTACCGCTAGTGTTCCCACAAGCTGAAGTTCATCCGCAAGTACCCGTGCATATGCAATTGCTTTTTGGGAAAGTGCTTCTGTGATGCGAGCTGGTACGATGGATTCATGTAAAATGTTATTTACATGAATATTTTCAGCTACTGGAAATACCTTCGTTTCACCACTAACACTGCGAATGACAATAACTGATACTTCTTTTTCAAATGGCACCCATTTTTCAAGAATACATTCAGCTTGATTTACAAGTTCCCTTGCTCTTACAACATCCGCTTCGCTTCTTAAAACAACTTGCCCTTTCCCGTCATATCCCCCTGTTGTTGTTTTTAACACACAGGGAAAGGAAAGTTCCGTAATTGCTTCTAAAAGTGCATCTTGCGTCTGCACGAGTCTATATGGTGCAACTGGTAAGCCAACACTTACGATTGCATTCTTTTCTGTAAAACGATTCTGCGTTTTATTTAACAACTGACTACCTTGTGGTAAATACGCATGTTTTTCAAGCCATTGTAAACATCTATAATCTATATTTTCAAATTCATATGTGATAACATCGCTTATTTCCGCTAAATGCTGAATCGCTTTCAAATCATCATATGCTGCAACAATTTCAATATCAGCAACTTGTGCACATGGCGAATGCTCTGCCGGATCTAGTACAGCAATTTTATAACCCATTTCCTTCGCTGCTAGCGCCATCATTCTTCCAAGCTGGCCACCGCCAATAATTCCAATTGTTTTTCCAGGTAAAATGATTCTTGTCATATCAGTTCACTACCTTCACGCACATTTTTCTCGATTGCTTCTCTTCTCAATTCTAATGCATCATGTATATCATCATGAAATGATCCGAGTATTTGTGCTGCAAGTAGTCCTGCGTTTGTTGCACCAGCCTTACCGATCGCAACAGTCGCCACCGGAACCCCTCCTGGCATTTGAACGATAGACAGTAACGAATCTAAACCATTTAACGCTTTTGATTGAACAGGAACACCGATTACAGGAAGATTTGTCTTCGCTGCAACCATCCCTGGTAAATGAGCAGCTCCGCCAGCTCCAGCAATAATAACTTTTAATCCACGTTCACGAGCTGTTTCTGCATATTCAAACATATAATCTGGAGTCCGATGAGCAGATACAACTTTCTTCTCATACGGAATGTTTAATTCTTCTAAAATGTCACAAGCATATTTCATTGTTTCCCAGTCTGACGTGCTTCCCATTATGATTCCAACTAGTGATTTCATATTAGAATCCCCCCGATTCAAATAAAAAAAGCCTGAGATAGAACATTTTCTCTTTTACTATGAGAGAAAGCGCTCTACTCAGGCATAAGTATCTCATGTGAATAGAAAAATACCGAGTGACTTTCCCTCATAGTCTAACGAATAACGGTCGTTAGGTAGAGACTTGCAGGCCATATCCCCGCGATTATATGAGGTGCGATATAATATTGTTTCTACCGTTATATTAACAGGTGTTATTCAAACATGTCAATAAATAATCGAATGTTTTTTACCCAGTACATTATAACGTTCGTGTTTTAGTTATAATAAAAAGAAGAACCGAAAAAATATGCAAAAAAGGAAGGGAATTAAAGAAGAAATGCGAGAATATATGCAATTTAACTCGCATAACCATTCACTATATAAATAGGAAGGATTACATTCAAAAACAATTCAAAGTTATTGCGATTGGAGATATAGCAGGAACTACCTTTTGTATATTTAAGCATCGCCTATGATACTATTATTATAAATTCATTCTTTGGCATATAGACTGCTGTCATGCAAACAAGGGCAGGAGCCTGCACTTATTGTCTACTTTTGTTTTCAAACCTTGCACGTGGCAGGAAAAGGCACTGACCGCTCTTATGCATCGCCAGTCTCTCTCGCCCATTTAAATAAATGCTTTTCTGTCGGTATGAGGAAACTTAACATATTGTCATATTTATGTTTTTCTATCGCAATAACTGCTGCAATTATTGCATCCTCTTTTATAACATCTGACTTTTTGTAGAAATAATCAGTCCCATCATCGGAATTATTTTAGGTTCTTTCGGAAAACCTGGAAAGCCAAAACAAATTGCTATTATTTTAAACAGCATCTTCATTCCCCACTGATTAACCGCTCGTTAATACGGGATAAAAATGAACACAAAAAAACCCAAGTCGAAACGACTTAGGTTTTTGCCTGGCAACGTCCTACTCTCACAGGGACAAAGTCCCAACTACCATCGGCGCTAGAGAGCTTAACTTCCGTG
>NZ_JAVBXD010000024.1 GCF_030756675.1 Bacillus multifaciens | reverse complement strand
CTCATTTATAGGTTCTGGACAAACCTGAGAGTACTTTGTCTTATTTTTTTTGTCCAGAAAAATGCTTACACATACTTTTATACATCATCGATATATTATGAAAAGCGCCGATATATTGCAAAGAATCGCCGATATATTGAATCAGCTTCTTGCTTTGTATTGGCATAAATGGAAAAACGTGTTCAGCATGAAAAAATTATAGACACAGAAACTACAAGTACGATTCTAGATGAAAAGGAGCTTAGAAATGAAGCGTAATTGGTTATACATTGGTATTATCTTTTCAATTATGATGGTACTCGTTCCGTCTTCTGTGCTTGCTTATGTGAATACACCGCATCATTGGGGAATTCCGCGTGCGAAGAATGAAACTCCTCCTGATGCAGGTCAGAAATTTACAGAGCTATTGCAGAAAAATGGAGGATTTTATTTAGGCGATACAAAGAAAAAAGATATTTATTTAACGTTTGATAATGGATATGAAAATGGCTTTACAGGAAAAATTCTCGATGTGTTAAAAGAAAAGAAGGTACCGGCAACCTTTTTTGTGACAGGGCATTATATTAAAACTCAACAAGATTTATTAAAACGAATGGTGAATGAAGGGCATATTGTTGGAAACCATTCACAGACTCACCCAGATTTTACAACGGTAAACGACGCAAAGCTTCGTGAAGAATTGCAAGTTGTAACAGATGAAATTCAAAAGGTAACTGGGCAAAAGGAAGTACGATATGTCCGGCCGCCGCGCGGAATTTTTAGTGAACGTACATTGGCGCTCGCAAAAGATATGGGCTATTATAATGTCTTTTGGTCGCTTGCTTTTCTCGATTGGAAAGTAGACCAGCAAAGAGGATGGCAATATGCTCATAATAATGTAATGAATATGGTTCACCCCGGAGCAATTATTTTGCTACACTCTGTTTCGAAGGATAACACAGAGGCACTTGCGAAAATCATTGATGATTTACGCGAGAAGGGGTATCATTTTAAAAGCTTAGATGATTTAGTAAAAGGCAATCAACCGTAAGCATGTATGCTTGCGGTTTTCTCATGCTATAATGATGTGTAAAAAGGATGAGGAATGCATGTGGAGCGAACAAATTACGTTAGACTATCCATATCGTTTTGAAGAAGTATTAAAACGTTTATCTTTTGACCCGTTACATATAATCCATTTAGACGATAAAGCAATTCATGTTCCACTTACCTTAGATGGAGAACAAATGATTGTCCGTGTACAAGGTAAGGGGACAACTGAAGAGCCGCAATTTTGGATTTCTAGCCAAAGCGATAAACAAGACGAAATTATGAAGCGCATTTCTTCTATTTTTCAATGGAATCAACCTTTTCATGAGATTCAGCATCATTTTTTAAACACATCATTACGGCCGCTTTTTGAAACATTTGCATATACTCCAATTATTTTAGAGTTCGATTATTTTGCTTGTCTTCTACGTTGTATTATTCATCAACAAGTTCACTTGAAATTTGCGACAGCACTTACAGAACAATTTGTAAAAACATATGGCACGGAGAAACAGGGGGTTTTCTTTTTTCCCACACCTGAACAAGTAGCAAATATTACAGTAGAGGAATTGAGAAATCAAAAATTTAGTCAGCGCAAAGCAGAGTATATCATTGGACTTGCACAACATATTGTGGACGGCAAGTTAAACTTAGAGGAATTAGAGGGAAAAACAGACGAAGAAGTTGCAGCAATGCTATTACCAATACGAGGTATTGGAGCATGGACTGTACAAAATTTCTTACTGTTTGCTCTTGGACGTCAAAATATGTTTCCAAAAGCAGATATCGGGATTCAACGTGCGCTTCAACAGTTATTTCAATTAGAACAAAAGCCAGATGACGTATTTTTAGAACAAATGAAACAAGAGTGTGAACCATATTGCAGTTATGCATCATTGTATTTATGGAAAAGTATAGAGTAGAGGTGTAACAATGATACAAAAACAACATGAGAGTAAGTTAGAAGTTGGACAAACGTTTCCTGTGACAATAAAGCGTCTTGGGATTAACGGAGAGGGCGTAGGTTATTTTAAAAGACAAGTTGTCTTCATTCCAGGAGCGCTTCCAGGAGAAGAAGTTGTTGCAGAAACAACGAAAATTCAGCGTGGTTTTGCTGAAGCGAAAGTGAAAAAGATTCGTAAAGCTTCGCCGCATCGTGTAAAACCGCCATGTTCTGTATATGAGAAATGCGGTGGGTGTCAGCTTCAGCATTTAGATTATCAAGAACAATTAAATCAAAAGCGCGATATCGTTGTACAAGCATTTGAGAAGTACATGAACGGAAGTATGGAAGATAAGATTCGTAAGACACTTGGCATGGGAGATCCATGGCATTATCGTAATAAGAGTCAATTACAAGTTGGTCGTAAAGATGAAAAGGTAATTACAGGATTATATGAGCAAAACTCACACCGCTTAATTGATATTTCTCATTGTATGATTCAACATAAAGCAACAAACGAAGCAACAAAAGTGGTAAGACGTATATTAGAAAAACTGAACATTTCTATTTACAATGAAAGAAAACAAAAAGGTCTTGTACGGACAATTGTGACGCGTGCTGCTGTGCAAACAGGGGAAGTACAAGTTACATTAATTACGACAAAAGAAGAGTTGCCAAATAAAGAGCAATTTATTGCAGAAGTACAAAAACAAATGCCATCTGTAAAATCGATTATGCAAAATGTGAACTGGCGTAAAACATCCGTCATTTTTGGTGATAAAACATTCCGTTTAGCTGGAAAAGAAGTGATCCAAGAAACACTTGGTGATTTATCATTTGAATTATCTGCACGCGCATTCTTCCAGTTAAATCCTGAGCAAACCGTTGTGTTATATAACGAAGCGAAAAAAGCAGCTGCTTTAACAGGGAAAGAAAAAATCGTAGATGCGTATTGCGGCGTTGGTACAATCGGACTGTGGCTGGCAAAAGATGCAGCAGAAGTACGCGGTATGGATGTGATTCCAGAAGCGATTGAAGATGCGAAGCAAAATGCGAAACGTCACGGCTTCACAAATACAAAGTACGAGGCTGGAAAAGCGGAACAATGGCTGCCAAAATGGGTAAAAGAAGGCTGGCGTCCAGATGTGATCGTTGTTGATCCACCGCGCACGGGTTGTGATGATAAACTACTCGAAACAATTTTAAAAGTTCAACCGAAAAAGGTTGTGTATGTATCTTGTAATCCGTCATCACTTGCGCGTGATGTGAAAACGTTAATGAAGAGTTATGACGTAGAATATGTACAACCAGTTGATATGTTCCCGCATACAGCGCATGTGGAGAATGTTGTTAGGCTTGTTAGAAAAGAAAAGTAAATGAGTGATAGGCCTTATCGAAAAAACGATAAGGCCTGATTTTTATTTAGGTTTACTTACGGTGAACCTTAACGTAAATAACGGTAAACATTCATAGGAAGACAAGGGATAGTTTAATTAGGAAAAGTATTGGAATTTTAGCTGAACAATCCTTCAATTTTCTTTTATTGATAATAGTATTAAAAAGGCATGGGACAATTGCATTTCTTTGAATTTAAATTAAATAATAAGGTGAAAGTATCTTTTTCATGGTACTATTTAAAAAGATAATCTTTAACCTTATTTGTTGAATTATATAAATCTGTATATCATATTATAATGTAATAATGATACAAAATCTTCATGGGATATCTTTTATATTATAGGTATAGATTTAATTGATTGGAGTTATATTATGAATGTTGATAAATTGATAAATAAAATTTTACTTTCTTCTAATGAAGAATTGATTGTATTTATAGAAAAAAATTTTACATTTGAAAAGATGGATGATTTTTCAGATATAAAAAAGAAAGAAGAAATGTTATTTAAATTAGAAATAGATGTAATTAGACATTGTTTGTTTAGACTTGAAAGTTTAGAAGAAATTTATGATACCTCTAAAGGGGCGTCTAGTGGATTTAATTTAATTGGTGTAATTTGTGGGTTTATATTAAAAGATTATATTGCTATTTTTATAAATCCTAAAGATCATCAAATTTTATATTTTTTTGGTCAAGTGATAATGTTTGGTATGATTTCTTATATGTTAGTTAAGATACTAAAGAAAATGAATAAGACAAGTAAAGATAAGTCTAAGATCATATATTTTAAGAGGCTATTAGAGTATATACTGAATGAAAAGGAGAAATAAATATAAAATATATTATGAAGTAATAAGAGAATGGAGTAAGGATTAACTTATGAGAACTCCTTTACGCTATGTAAGAAGTATTTTATGTGAATAACTTTGCGGAAAAGTCAAAACACAATATATTGTGTTTTGGTTTTTTTTATATACAATATATACTTTGTTTTTTGGTTTAACTAGAATATAATGGATATTGTAAAGTGCTAAAATAAATATATAAATAACGGCTTTATAAAAAAAATTAAATCAATATTTAAAATTTTGAGGTGTGCATAATGAAATGTGTAGAGTGTTGCAAAGATTTTAGTGAGGAATATTTATATTGTCCATTTTGTGGAACTCAATCCAATTCACATGGGGAAACACATAATATAATTGACGCTGGAACGAATAATATAAATATTGGAATGGGTGTTAATAGTAAGCAAGATATATATATTGATAATTTTAATGTATCTAAACAAGAAGAATTAATTGTTAAGTATGAAGATAGATTAGATAGAGAAGTTATTGGAGGAGTAAAAGGTTATAAAAATAGATTTCAGATTTCAGGAGTTCTATCTATTGTTTCGGCTGTAGTTACTATTGTAGGTTATCTATTCAGCGATGGTGATTATAGAGTATTTTTATGTATGATAACATTCGGTTTGATCTTATATGCAATAGATTCAAAAGGAAAATATCAGGAATTAAATAAGGATGGCATAGTTTATAAAAATGGAAGACCTATTCTTTGTGAAGAAGATGGAAAAGTCTATAAAGTGAGTAAATATGGCTCTTGTCCCATCTGTAAGGGGAGAGTTAACATTTATTATGATAAAAACATTGATAGAACACTTGGACAGTGTATAAACAATAAGGATCATTTATATACGTATGATCATACTACAGATATTGGGGTTCCTTATGTATACTTTCATATTTATGATAAAAGATAATTGTAATTAATCCAAAAGGAGGCTTTTTCATTTAGAAGCTTCCTTTTTGGATTGTAAATTTATTTTTTTCTTTTAGAAGTAAAGAATTTAAAAATCAGTATTAGTATAAATAATACAACTGCAAAAAAAGGATGAGCTTCTATCAGTATAAAAGTAATAAACCAAGTACCTAATATACTACCAAGAATTCCTATGAAACTATCGAGTATTATAAAATTCCTGAAAATTATTTTCCAAATATAATACGTTAGAATTGTACCTAGACCTACTATAAACAGTCCATAAAGCATGTTTTATCGTCCCTTTCTGATAATAAGCTTTTTAATTGAATTTTAAAGAGTTATATCTATAAAATACTTAAAGATATTATTTAATTAATTATCTTATAAATAAATATATTAATTTATATCTATAGTATATTTTTTGTATTAAAAAATATCAATAGTATATCGAAAATGATCCATCTAAAGGTTAGTTTTAACCTGAGGTGTAATTACATGGAAAATCTAATTAAAGCAATCGGTCATAATATTAGGGTGATTAGAAAAGGGAAAGGTTTAAGTCAAGAAGAATTGGCATTTAAGGCTAATTTACATCCTACGTATATAGGACAAGTTGAAAGAGGAGAAAAAAATATAACGATTGTAACCTTAAGTACAATTCTTAGGTCTTTAGGAATAACTCTAGAAAGTTTTTTCTCTCTCATAGAACCTAATGATTTAAAAAAGAGTTTTGATGTATTAGCTAAAGAGAATGAAGAGTATTTACCATATAAGGAACTTGTAAAATTATTACAAGATTTAAATGAAAAAGATCAAGATAAAATATTAGAGATTGTGGGTCTATTAGTTGATTGGAAGAAAAATTAAAGAAAAGTGCCCACCTGTCCACATATTTATTATCTTATATAATAAATTTTATAATGGAGCAAAATAATGAGGCAGGCAGATTTAGTAAAAATAATCAGTAAAGAATATGGATCGGAAATTAGTCAAAAAGTTGTTAAAGAGAGAATTGATAAAATATATAAATTTATTAAGGCTCAATTTATTTCTAATAAGAAGGAATTTGATACTAATGAATCAACATTTTTTGAGATATGTATAAGAAATATCGAGAGGAAAAATTTTCATCAGTACACAGGAGCAATATTTTTATCTTTATTATTTTTATATAAAAGTAATGAAATTTTCCAAAGTGTGTTAAAAGGAAATATAGTGGATGATGATTATCTAGAGGATTTTATTACATATTTTGAAGAATATATGGATGGATCTATAGGTACTATTTCTAATAGCAATAAATATAGAAAGAAGATAATTTATTTAGCTGAGAGTGAAAAGAAAAAATGGGAAAATTACGAAGAAGACTTCCCCTATTTTAGGTTTATCCTTAAAGGATTTATAAAAAAAATATTTGAGAGTAAAAATATTATAAATGCCAAAATAATAGATGAAATGAGATATACATCAAGTCTGCTGAAAAAGGCTGATAAGCTTTCGACATATAAACATTACTTGTTTATAAAGAAACTGAATAGAAAAATAGAGCTACTTTTAAAGAAAGAAAAATCTACTTTAAAAGAAGAATTACGGGACGCTATTATTAAACATGATTTAGATGCTATGGAGTGTATTGTAGCAAATTTGAATTTTTATCCTGATCTTATAGAGGATCATAGAAGAGATATAAAGCTACTTGAGGATTTAGAAAGTGTTCTATGGTCTAGATACAAATTAAATTCGAAAGCAATGTTTCAAATTGGAGATTTTAAAAATAAAATTTTAAAGTATGAAGTTAGAGAAAGGATGGAAATAATTCAACAGTTGCAAGAGATAGTAAATTTAAAAGGAAAAAGAGAAGTTTTCTCATTTATAGAAAAGATAAATAGCGAAGATGATAAGAAAGTAGAGAGAAAGAAAGAAAAATTACACGAAGAATATAAGGTTACTAAAAAGTCATTTTTACGTGCTTGGCGACTTAAAAGTAAAACTGAAATGCATAGAATTTTAAAAGAACGGATAGAGTATACACATTTAGAAAACAGTGATAAGCAATTGCATAATGCAATAGAAAAATTAATGGAAAAGGCTCTTGAAGAAAAAAATTCAGAGTTACTTTTAAAAATAAATAACATTTTAAAATACTATAAAAAGTTTTTTATGTAAAAAGCGATAAGGGATGAAAATGCCTCCCTTATTGCTTTTTTTTATGATAATTATCATAAAATTTACCTGAAATTTGATTGAAAATAAGCAAAAACAGAAAATTTTCTGAGTGGTTTTACAAGTTAATATTAGAGTGTAAAACAATTAGGAGGTAAGAATTTATGAAAGACCCAAAAATTAGAAGAGTTAAAGTGAATCGTATTGATCAAGAAAAACATGTAGATGTAGATTTTCACAAAAATGTGGGGTTGGAAAATTTTAAGAAGACTATATTTAAAAGTAAAAAAGACCAAATTAAAAATAGAGAGAAGGAGGGCTTCCAAAAAGAAAAACAAATTAGCATAGAAAAGATTAAAGCGTGGTATGAAACTAATGAATATCTTATTAATGAAGAAGGAGAACTTTGTTATAAGAAAGATAAAAAAATTATTAAGTTATGTAATATGGTCATAATCCCTGTGACTCAAGTTATTATTACTGATGGAATTCATGAAGAAAAGTATTTGGAGTTAACAGGAATTTTAAATGGTGATAGGAAATTACCGAATATTAGAGTAAAACTATATGATTTAAGAAACTCAAATTGGATAGAAAATAGATGGGGAATTCAATGTATTCTGTATCCTACAAGTAAGTGTTATGAAAAAATTTTGTGTGCAATAAAGCTTGCATGTAAAGATATAGAAACTAAAAGTATATATAAAACCATTGGGTGGTCTAAAATAGGGAAAAATTACGTGTATTTACACGGTAATGGGGCTATAGGAAAAGAAAGTTCTATGTTGGTACATGACAGTTTAAATAAATTTACTTTAGTTGTAGATGGGGAAGTTAGTAAAAGTAAAGTGTATAAAAAATCGTTACAGTTGTTAGAAATAGCGTCTATGGATGTAACGTTACCTTTATTTTGTTTTACGATCCTTTCAACCGTTAATACACTATTAAAATTGAATAATTTAGAACCTAAATTTACTTTGTGGCTATATGGAGAAACAGGAAGTAGGAAAACGACATTAGCGAGTCTATTTTTTAATATATTTAATCAGCAATTAGCTTCAGAGATACCAGCTAATTTTAAAGATACTAAGACAGCATTAGAAATAAAAATGTTTGAATATAAAGATTGTGTATTGTTGGTAGATGATTATCATCCTACAGATAAATTATCTGAGAAAAAGGATATGGAAGATAAGGCTGAATTTATTTTAAGAATGTATGGAGATAGAATAAAAAAATCACGTAGTAATATTAATTTAACAAAACAAAGGGAATTTATGACAAGGGGATTATGTGCAATAACAGCTGAGGATGCAATTAGTATTCAATCTAATATGGCAAGATGTATTAGTGTACCTATAGAGAAGGATTGCGTGGATTTAGACAAATTAACTAAATTTCAAAAGATGCCCCTTATGTTTCCGACAGCAATTTATAATTTTATAAATTGGTTAACGGATTATATAAATAAGGAAAAATGTTTACCAAATTTAGATTTAGATGAATTTCGAGAGAAATATAGAAACGCAGATATTCATTTTAGATTAATTGATAGTGTTTGGTCTTTAAAATATGCGTATCGTTTATATTTAAAATATGGAGTAACCATTGGGAAAATTGAGATAGAGGAAGCAGAAGAAAGATTAGAAATAGCTGAAAATATATTTATTAAGCTTATCAAGAATCAGCATACTGAAATGAAAACAGAGAATCCTTTGAATATGTATCTAAATACAATCGAAGAATTAATAATATCTAATAAAATGCCTTTAAAGAAATTAGGGAAAGAAAGCGGATCACAACAATATGGTTGGTATGATGACGAATATTATTACTTGATACCTGGAATGACATATAATACTGTACTTGCGTTTTGGGAGAAGAGAAATAAGGTTTTTCCTTTAACAATAAAAAAGCTACATGATCGGTTATATCAAATAGGAATTATTGAGATTGATGAAAGTTCTAATAGGAAGTGTCCAAAAGTTACTGTAGCAAAAGGGGAAAGAATTAGGGTATTAAAAATAAATAGAAAAAGACTAGAGTTATATATAAATCAAAGTGGGCAAGTGGGCTTATAAGTAACAATGATATTTTCAAGTAAATATTATATATGTGAAAGGTGATAAATTATGCAAGACTCTTCGTATAGTTTGTTAATTGACTTATTAAGTAATTTATTAGAGGAATCATTAAAGGAAATTGGAGGAGAGTAAGATGATACAAGTAGTAATTTATGCAAGGGTATCTACAGCTGAACAGGCTGAAGAAGGGTATTCAATTGATGCACAATTAGATGTAGTAAAAAAGAGATGTGAACAGGAAGGAAGGATAGTGGTAGATCAGTACATTGATAGAGGAATTAGTGGAAAGGCTATGGAGAACCGCCCTGATTTACAAAGATTATTAAAGGATGCAAAAGAAAGTAAGTTTCAGGAAATATGGGTGTGGAAAACTAACAGATTAGCTAGAAATCACTTAGATCTTTTAAAAATTGTAGATGAATTAGATAAAAATAATGTGGGCTTTAAGAGCTGTAGTGAGGCATTTGATACTGCAACGCCTACTGGAAAACTACTTATGAATGTATTAGCTTCTATAGGAGAATTTGAACGGGAAAGTATTGTGGAAAATGTAAAAATGGGGATGAAGCAGAGAGCTAGAGAAGGAAAGTGGAATGGGGGCATTGTATTAGGATATAATACTGTAAAAATAGATAAGACTGAAAGTAAAACGAAATTAGAAATAGAAGAAAAGGAAGCATTTATTGTAAAAGAAATATTTAATTTATATGCAGAAGGACGTGGACTAAAAGCTATTACAAACTTAGTGAATAAGTTGGGGTATAGGACTAAGAAAGGAAACTTTTTCACACCTATTGCTATCCGTACTATTTTGTTAAATCCTATTTATATAGGAAAAATAAGATATAATGTGAGGGAAAATTGGAGTGAGAAAAGACGTAGAGGAATAAATAAAAATCCTATTTATACTAATGGAAATCATGATCCTATAATTTCATTAGATTTATGGAATAGGGTACAGGAGCTATATAAGAAAAAATCTCAAAAACCTAAAAGGCTATTCGATGGTATCTTTCCTTTGACAGGTTTAATTAAATGTCCTATGTGTGGAGCTCCTATGGTAGCTGGTAGAGTAAAAAGAAAATTAAAGGATGGGAACGTAAATATTATTAGATATTATCAATGTGGAGCTTGGAGAAATAAAGGAACAGCAGTATGTCGTTCGAATGGAGTTAGAGCAGATAAAATTGAGAAACTTGTTTTTAAAAGAATAAATCAAATAGTGTTAAACGATAAAATCCTAAAAGATACTGTAAGCAAATTAAATGATAATACACACAATAAGATTAAACCATTAGAAGAAGAATTAAATATAACTAACAAAAATATACAAAGTCTTGAGAAAAAGAAAAATAGGGTTTTTGATTTATATGAGGAAGGAATAATTGCAAAAGAGGTATTAACTAGCAGACTTGAACATATTTCAAATGAAATAGAAATGAATTTGGCCCAGAAAGTTCATATTGAAAAAGAATTACAGCAAAATACATCAAACCCTATCCAAGTGGATACAGTAAAAAAGCTGTTGACTAGTTTTCATCATTTAATAGAGACAATAGAACCAGCAAAACGAAAGTTAATACTACAGTTAATAATAACTAAAATAAATATTAATAATAACAGAGAATTAGATTCTATAGTTATACATATTAATGAACAAATTGAGAAATATATTTTGGGTGTAGAAGAAGGTGGAACCTCGCAACAGGTTCCATCTTCTTTTGGTTTTACGATAATAATTTAAGTTGTTTTTCAATTATAAGTGATAAGGAGGAGCGAATATTGGCGAATAAGGGAGCGGTTATTAGAGTTTCAATTTTAAGGGGAACAAACTTACTTCCAGAGCATTATGGTATATATGATGGTGATGGATGGGTATATCATTTTACAGGAGATAGTATTAGAAATGCTAGAATCAAATTTACTACTTTAAAAGAGTTTGAAAAAGGTGGAACAGCGTATATAGAAAAGGTATATAATGCAAAATATGATGCAGAAGAGATTATTAGAAGAGCATCTAGCCAAGTAGGTAGCAGATTTGGAGGATACAATTTGTTAGAAAATAATTGTGAACACTTTGTATGTTGGTGTGTGACAGGAATTAGACAGTCTAAGCAGACTTTCAATGTGAATCCAGAAGATGATAAAAGAGATATAGTAGAAAAGGCAATAGATGCAGTTTTTGATCCTATAATTCTTGCAGGAAAAGCGCTTGATAAAAAATTAGGATTGGAAGATAAGGTGGAAGAAGAGAAGAAGGATGTAGTAGAAACAGCGATAGATGCAGTTTTTAATCCTTTAATCAAATTTGGTAATCGGATAGATAGGTTATTTAAACTGTAGGAAAAAGTAATTATAGTTGTAAAAAAGGAGCCTTTTTGTAAATTTCCTTTTTACATAACATGAAGAGGATGATTCCACGAGTGAATCATCCTCTTTTCAATTTTCTTTATATCTATAACTGATTATAAATACAATTAATGAAAATATGGAGGGATTAGCATGAATAAGTACAAAGCTAAAAAAGAAGAACAAATGGAATTGATTAAAGAAGGGGAAATAACAACAAAGGCAGTAGTTGCAAAAAGAGTGAATATTATTTCTCTAAAAATGGTAAGGGAAAATAGTTTCTTATATCCTGAAAGACGTGTTCGATCATCTGAAGATGCATTTAACTTAGTAAAAAAATTTTTAGTGGATAGTGATAGGGAATACTTTTTAGTTGCCTGTCTAGATACAAAAAATCAACCAACAGCAATTAATATTTGTCATGTAGGAAGTTTAAATGCAAGTATCGTTCATCCTAGAGAGGTGATGAAACCTGCAATTTTATCTAATTCAGCTTCTATTATTGTTGCTCATAATCATCCAAGCTCTGATCCTACACCTAGTAGAGAGGATATTGAGGTCACTAAGCGATTAGTTAAAGCGGGTGAGGTTGTAGGAATAGCTGTTTTAGATCATTTAATCGTAGGGATTGATAGGTATGTGTCTTTGAAGGAGAAAGGATATATTTGAAGAGGGAACCTTAATCAGTAAAAGGTTTGGAGAAATTACAAATATATGCTTTAAAGTGCGTAATGATAAATTGTAAAATTTATATAATATTATAAAATAATGGTATGATTATTGGGTTAGAAGATATATTCATAATAATAGGGGAGAGAGATCATGAAGCTTAGAATTTTAGGGACTATATGTGCATGTTTTATTTTATTGGCAGGATGTGGAGATAAAACGGCTGACAAGGCAATAGAACAAGGGAAATTGGCACTAGCTAATAAGGAGTACGATAAGGCACTTGCCTCATTTAGTTTAGCATTAGATGAAAAGAGTGACGAAGCAAAAGTTTTACATACACAAACGAAAAAAATGATAGATGCAATGAAGGCAAAAGATGAACAAAAATGGGATGAAGCGAATAAACTTCTTGGAGAGGTAGAGGGAACTAAAGGTGGTGTAAGCTCCCTTAAAGAAGATGCTAAAAAAATGAAAAATGAACTAAAGGCTAGTAAAGAAACTTTGGAGAAATACAATAATCGGCTAACTCAAGCGCAAGAATTAATAAATAATAAATCTTTAAATGAGGCAAAACAGCTATTAAGTAGCGTTCAGCAAGAAACAGCGACAAATGAAAAATTAAAAGAATATAATCAAAAAGCTACACAACTAATGGTGACAGTAGATGCAGAACTTACGAAAGTAGAAGCTGAGAAAAAAATGAAGGAAGCCGAGGGAAAAAAGCAAGCTGAAGAGAAAAAGAAGGCTGAAGAAAAGAAAAAAGTTGACATAAAAAGTGATGATGAAGCGATAACATATGTAGAAAAGGCATTAAAAAAATATTTAGCAGAGAAAGGTTATGACCTAGATATAAAGGAGGTATTGATTACACCTCTGTCACATATGAATACAGAACGGGGGTTTGGAGGTACTATTGATGATAATTCTAAGGAAACACATACTAGTCATATTGCAAATTATCATGTTGGATTTGATGGTTCTGTTACAATAATGGAAGTAGCGGGTGGGAGTTATCAGTATTAGTTAGATGTATCTTTATACTATATAATCGGTTGTATTATAAATAATGTTAGATTAAAGCCGTTAGAATTGAAATAACAATTTTAACGGCTGCTTTTATTAGTTAAAATTGTTATTCAGATACATTTTAAGGGCGGATATTCGGCTTATACAAGCTAATTTATGGAATGGTATTGATAATGCCATTAATTATTGTAACGATATCAATTAATTGGAACGTTATAAATTTAAAAATCTTTCTACCAATTGGCAGAAGGATAATGGATATAGTCTTTATACTATAACTTTTTTATTTACTATTATAGGGTCGAGTACACGTTTAATAACTTTAAATTTATTAATGTAAAGTTATTAAATTTAAAGTTAGCTATCTTGAACCGTGTAAAAAAATGTTAATATTAGTTGAGAACTTAGAAGGAGAGAGGTAATAAAATATGGATATTCTTATGATGATAATTAGTCTTATTTCAATGATTGCAACTGTAATTTCTTGTGTGATTGCAGTAAGAGCAAAAAATGAATCGAAAAAGATATTGAATAAGGTGGAGCATAGTATATCTAACACTGGAAATCAGAAAATAAAAGATACGAGTGTTAAAAATGAAGGTGATATAAAGATTGATAATGAAGGTACCAATAAGGGTGTAATGGCAGGGGTCGTAACAGGGGGAATAAAGAATAGTGATAGAAAATAGTGGTGATGTCTCATTAAGCAATTCAGGCGAAAATAGGGGTGTAATGGCTAATATAGTGAATGGTAATATTTACAATATTCAAAGAGAGAGAAAAAAAATACCATCATTAATTCCAAGGATTATAGAAAAATTAGCCGAGTTAACAAATTTACCTGATGAAGAAATAGACAAGATGTATAAAGTGAATATGGAAGATTTAACCTCATATGATATACCTAAAAAAATCACACATAATCGGTTGATTAAGTACAGTTACATTGTAGAAGAATACTCTCAGTATGGGAGAATTTGTGAAGAGGCTTTCAATATATTAGATAATAATAATATAGGGATTAAAGACAAGATTTTAAGAGATATTACCCTTCTATATAAAGAGTGTAGGGGACAATTACTATTGCGCTATAGGGATAGTGAAATGGAGTTAATTGATATCATTAGGAAACATGCAGATGATGTAATAGAATATGTAAGAGAGAAATTAGAGGAACGAATTATCACGGATGATAGTACAAATATTTTAATAGAGGATTTAAATATAGGCTTAATTAGAATAATTTGTTATGCCTTTGTAGAATGTAAAATTTTAGAGAAACCTAGGTGATGGATATGATTATAAATTTAAATAGGGAACCTAAATATTCATTATATAATATAGGATCAATTATAATAAAACAATTGAAAGATAGTAAAAATATGGATATAGGAGTTCTATATAGTAAGATACGTTTAGAGATAGATCAAAATTTACATATAGATTTTTTATACTATGCCTTAGATTGGTTATATATGTTGTCGATAATTGAGATTGATGAAAATAGGGTGGTATTATGCTAATAAAAAAATTAATTGTTAGAAAAACCCATCCGAATTATGAAATTATACGAGAGATTGACTTTAATTTAAAAGGATTGAGTTTAATTGTAGATAACACTAGTGATTTAGCAGAAGATAGTGGGAATAATGTAGGGAAAACTACAGCAATAAAAATTATTGATCTATGCTTAGGTGGTAAATCAGTTAAATCATTATATTATGATTCTGATACTAAGAGTGAAAATACAGAGATTAAGTTGTTTTTAAATGAAAATAAAGTAGAAGCAGAACTTATACTTATAGATAGCAGAGAAAATAAGGTAAGTATTATTAGGCAACTATTTACTAGGGGAAAGAAATTTATTAATGGTGTACCAGAGGTAGAGAAAGATTTTTGGTTTGAATTAAAAAAAATATTGTTTAATTCATGTGAAGAGCATCCAACATTAAGACAATTAATTCCTAAATTTGTTAGAGTAGATGATACAACTTCAGGAAATATGATTAAATATTTACCTGGTTCGAATTTTAATACTACGTATGATACGATCTATTTATTTTTATTAGATATCCTAAAGGATGAATTATTAAATAAAAAAGATAATTTGTCCACTCAACTTCAGGAATGTGAAAAGAAGCTTAAATTTTATGAGAAAGATGTTAATATATCTTCGTTAGATAGTTTAAAACAAAGGAAAGAATTAATAGAAGATGAATTAACTATTTTAATCATAAAGAGAAGAGAATTAGATTATATGGAGACATATAAAGAGGAATTACAAAAAAAGAGAGAATTAACAGCTAAAATAAATGAATTAGAAGAATATATTCAACTCATAGAGTTTGATATTAGTTCAATACATAAAAGCATTGTAAAGTTAAAGAACGAAAAAAGTAATGTTAATGCCCAACAAATTAGACAACTTTATAATGAGGCAAGAGTATATATTGATAATTTAGAAAAAACGTATGAGGAAGTATTAATTTTTCATAATACAATGATTCAAAATAGGATTGATTTTATAGCAAATCAATTGGATTCTAAAAAGGATGACTTAGCTGAAGTTTTGAAAATTAGGGATATTTTATTGGAGGAAAAGAAACAAATAACTATAGATATATTGGATGAGGGTCTATTAGATGAGTTGAATGTAATGAATACTAAGATAGAGTTTTTAAATATAGAAATAGGTGGAATTGAACAATCCTTAAAAATCTTAGAAGGTGCTGAAAGAGAAAGAACGTCTTTAGTTAGTCAAATTAAAGAAGTGAATAAACAAATGAATCCAGACATTATTAATGAAAAAATAAAAGTGTTTAATAAATACTTTTCCTTGTATTGTGAAAAACTATATGGTGAAAAATATTTATTTGTCTATAACAACAATTGGAAAGAGCAAAAAAAATTCCCTGTTTCTTTAGATTCTTTTAAGGGGAATGTTGGAACAGGCATGAAAAAAGGGGTCATAGTAGCATTTGATTTAGCATACATGAAGTATGCAGAAGTAATGGATATTAGTGCCCCACAATTTGTAATTCACGATAAATTAGAGAATACACATATTAATCAGTTAAAAACTATATTTGAGTTATGTCAGGAAATTAATGGTCAATATATAATACCTATTCTAAGAGAACGAGTAGATAAATTAGATGCAAATGTAATTGAAAAAGCAAAAGTATTAGAATTAAGCATGGATAACAAATTTTTCAAGGTGAAGTAAACTTTATTATGTATAAAGTGATTGTTTAAGGTAGAGTGTTCGCAGTTAAAGATTATACAGTGAAGCTTATCACAAATAGGGAAGGTCTTCTAAATAGATTGTTTTAGTACGATAAAAATCTAAATATTACACTAGAATTTATGGGGAAATAAAGATAATAGGATTCTAATAATGAAAAATTAATTTTATATTGAACTCAATTATTAAAATCGGTAAAGTGAGGTGCAATTAAATGGGGTTTATAAACAATGTTAGGATAGAAATTACATTGGATGGGGAAATTGAAGTGTTAAATTTTTCTAGAAAAAAGTCCTCAGATAGTGAATATTTTACTGAATCTGGGTTAACTTTAATGGCAATTACTGATAATAAAGCTTATTGTTATGATGCTAAAAGAATTGATAATAGGGATTATCTTAATGAATATACAGAAATGATAATACAACTTTTTATTAATCAGTACAATGAATCAGTTAAACTCATGATTGAAAATCTAGAAAGTGGAATTGAATCGACGCAAGAAGATGTGGAAAATGATCCTAATATAACTGTGCCGTATGATCCAAATTCTATAAGAGTAACACAGGGGCGTTTCTCTTTAAGAGAAATATTTGAAATGATTAATGGTACAGAATATGATGAATCAATATTAGATTTATCACCAGACTTTCAAAGAAACTATGTATGGGATAATACGAGGAAATCTCGTTTAATTGAATCAATTTTATTAAAAATCCCTTTACCAGTATTTTATCTAGCTAGAAGTAAAGAAGGAAAATATCAAGTTGTAGATGGTGTACAACGCTTATCGGTTATAAATGAATTCTTCTCAAATGGTTTTAAATTAAGAAATTTAGAATATTTAAAAGAGGAATGCGACCAAAAATATTTTCAAAAAGAGAACAATGCTTCATTACATCCTAAATTTGTTAGGCATTTAAGATCATATCAAATAGATTGTAATATTATTGAACCTGATACACCTAATAGGGTTAAATCGGATATATTTAAAAGATTAAACACAGGTGGTAGGAGCTTAAATAACCAAGAAATTAGAAATTCAATATTAAGAAAAGAATCAAGAGATTTTGTTAGGGATTTAGCTAATTCTAATGAGTTTAAATTGGCAACTAATAATAGTGTTAAACCAAAAAGAATGATGGATCAAGAATTAGTTATTAGATTTATTGGTTTTTATTTTGTTTATAAACGACCAAGTTGGTTTCCACAACTTCGTTATAATGGAATAATGGATGAATTTTTAGATAATGTCGTTGAAATTTTAAATAATGAATTCAAAGCAGTTCCTTTTAATATTATAAAAGCAGATTTTATGTTGGCTATGGAAAATGCGTTTACTTTATTTGAAGATTATGCGTTTAGAAAAGTGAAAATTGATTATAATACATATTATAAAAATATGATTAATAAATCTTTATTTACTGCTTTTTCAGTATTACTTTCAAATTATGATAGCATTGTTGTTAATGAAAAAGGAAATGTTATTAAAGATTTTGCAAAATGGCTACAGAAAGAAGAGTACCTGTTTGAATCAATTACATATGGTACAAATGATAGATCTAGAATTGATACAACATTTATGCTTGTCGAAAAATTTTTAGTCGGAATTTTTGGAGGTAGCGATGATAAAAAGTATAAAGATTAAGAACTTTAAATGTTTCAAAGAAAATGATGTAAAGATGAATAAAGCTAATCTTTTATTAGGAACTAATTCTGGAGGTAAATCTTCACTGATTCAAGCGCTATTGCTTTCAAAAATGTCTTTAGAATGTGATATGCAGGATGTAAATAAAAGTATAGATTTAATAACTAATGATTACGGATTAAACCTATACTCCTTTGATGAGATTCTTTATGAAGATGCTGGAGATAATCTGTTCAGTCTGGAATTAAATTACGGGGATTATACATCAACTATTGAATATAAACCGACTGACGATAATAATGTTGTTAAATTGAATTTTACTGGGGAGATAAATAAATTTACAAATGCATTAACTTATTTAAGTGCAGATAGATCGATTTCTAGATATCAAAAGAGTGGCGATGTTCACAGTATACGATTAGGCGAAACTAATGAATATTTAGGTTATATTATTGAGAAAGGACGCCACGATAAATTTATAAAAATTAATAAGAATCGTAATCATTGGGATCATAA
Source organism: Bacillus multifaciens (assembly GCF_030756675.1). GTDB lineage: Bacteria > Bacillota > Bacilli > Bacillales > Bacillaceae_G > Bacillus_A > Bacillus_A multifaciens. The sequence goes on along the minus strand of NZ_JAVBXD010000024.1, from coordinate 55,056 downwards.
AGACACCATTATTTTGGATATACAGATAAATGATTGGCTGAATTATATATTGCCCAAAAGTAGAGTGACTGCAACAAATAAAGGTACAGATAATCATCTTTCTTTATTATTTGGTGAAAAGGATTCACTACACCAAACTAATGTAGGTTATGGGATTTCTTTTATTCTACCAATAATTGTTGCTGGTTTAATAGCAGATGAGGGCTCTATTTTAATTGTTGAAAATCCAGAATTACATTTACATCCCAAAGCTCAATCTAATATTGCTGCTTTTTTAGGAGTGATTGCAGCATCTGGAGTACAAGTTGTCATTGAAACACATAGTGAACATATCGTAAATGGATTTAGAAAAGCTATTTTATATGATAAAAATCCATTAAAGCCTTCGGATTTAGTTATAAATTATTTTAATGTGGATAAAATTTGTCATATTGAAGAGATAGCATTAAATGATAAAGCAGAAATAACTCATTGGCCTACTGGTTTTATGGATCAAGAAGAAAATGATTTGTTTGAAATTAGAAAAATGAGGTTGAAAAAATAATGGGGAAAATGGTACTTAAAAACGAAAAGTTTTTAGAACTATTGAATGGTAGTGAAAATGAGCTAAAAGATTTTGTTTCAACCCTCCAATTATTAAAAGAATTATCATATACAGTTATCCTATCTGATCAACTTTTAGAAGAAATTTTTGAAGTATTGCATATTTTAAAAAATAAAGAAGATATAAAGATTATAAATAAAATATTTGAAAAGATGTTTAGTTATGTAGAAACCACTGAGCATGATCAGTGTATAAGAAAGCTTAATAATTTAGCACAAGAAGAATCAGATTCATTTAAAGAAATATTAAGAAATGACCAGTATTTTGATCACGATGTTAATGAAATAGGCTATATGTTGGATATAGGAGTTAATTTAAGAAATATATTTGAATTGGAACATCTAAAACAAGTTCTTTTATTATTTTCTAAGCGAATACATGATATAGACGGATTTGTAAAAGAATTAAAACTGATTCTCTCTGAAGTAGTATTTGATGAAAATCTTGAAAGTTCAATAGAAGAGTTAAATGATGGTTTTGATGCAAGGAAGAACGAAATTATTTATCATTTGTATTGTATCCAGAATGAAATACCTGAAATTATTAGTGGACATATAAGTGGATACCAAAATATTGGGGATGCAATGTCGTTGGATTGTAGCCCTGAACGAAGTAGAGAAACGGTTAAACATAAATTAGTAAAACGAGTTAACGGAATAGATATCAATTGCGAACTACATACAAAAATGAAAAAAATGTCTACTGAGGCGCCAGATAGAATTTATTTTTGCCCTTGTATTCCAGAAGGTATTGATAGTGAAATGGAAGGGAAAATATTAATTTATAAAATTACAAAACACGTTTAATAATTACAATCTGTGAAACTATAAGCTTAAAGTTAAAGGAGAAAATTGTAATAAAAGTAAGCGCAATAAGTATAGAGTGAACTTTTAAATAGAGTAGTATTTTTAGATTGTTAATGACAAAATTAAAGAATTATAAATCAACTGATTCTTTTGATTTACCGCTAAATATATCACGGTGAACCGCACTATAAGTAAAAAAAGAAGCAGAAAATCACTCGCGATTTCCTGCTTCTTTATTTTTATAAAGAAAATACTTGATATGTTAGTACACGACAACTGGTTCATGAGTACTGAGATTATCATAAACAGTTTTCGCAACACTAGGAGGAAGGTTAACACATCCGCCCGAACCTCCTGTTAAATAGGCATTATTTGCCCAGTTTGTCCGCCAAGCGGCATCGTGGAATCCTTGTCCGCCGTTTGTGAACGGAGCCCAGTAATCTACCTTAACGGAATAATCTGGTTTACCTACTGCGCTGCCTTTGAGTGTGTACGGTGATCGTTTATAAAGGACGTACCACACTCCCGGTGATGTATCTTCACTCGTGCTATGTTTACCAGTTACTACATTCGTTGAGACTGCTAATTGTCCATCTTTGTAAATCCAAATTTGCTGTTCTGCAATTGATACTTCCGCATACGTGTCTCCAATGCCATTATTCGCTGTTGTTTCATAACCGATGCCTTCATTATCCCAGCCATTTCCGCGAATATTAGAAGCAGAAAGAGATTTTTCGCCTTTTTCAAAGGCTTGTTGGATTTGCTTTGTTTCTTTTTCAACATCTAGTGCCCAGCCATAGCCTTGTCCTTTTACTGATATGACCGAACCAGAATGAGTTTTAAATGTGAAGTCTTTATTTAATGTTGATTTATCATTATTAATTTTAGCAACCTTATTCTTAATGTCGCTCGCATCGATTGTAACTTTCATATCTTTTGACATAGAGGCATTTTGAATTAAATCTTTCGCTTTTAAAGAGTAAACTTCATTTTGTACCTTATAATCAACAGACTGTTGAAGAAGATCCTGTAGTGCCTTCTCCTCTTTTTTTACAATCGGATCGTTTTCTTTAATAGGCTGTATGTATACAGGCTTCAAATGGATTTCACTTTTATGCTTTTGCTTGTCGTAATCTTTTAATAGACTAGCAACATCATACTGTTTTCCGTCAACGCCTTTTGAGATAATAACTTTGCCCTGTTCGAGCTTTGCCATAGCATCTTGAGGAGCTTTTAAACCTTTATTCATAGATAAGAGCTTTTCTTCTACAAGTTTTTTCATTGTTTCACTTCGATACTGGTCTGCCTTTTCCGTTAGCAGCGAATAATTTTTTTCCTTTGAGGAAGGGAAAAATGTCCACTGGCTTTTTAATAGTTTCTTAACTTGAGGAAAATCTTTTTCCGTAAGTTCCGTTTGCGTATCTTTTTCATCTAAAATTTGTTGTTGGCCAACATAAACTTTGTTTTCTAATCCAGATGTTTTTAATTTCTGTATTGCTTGATCAGCAGTCAGACCGCCGACTTTTGTGTCATTAATTGTAACCTGTGAATTGAAACGAGTTGCCTGATAATAACTCATTCCCCCAAGGAGAAGTGCAATTATACCGCCACCCGCTGTGATAAGTTTCCAATTTGTAGAGCGTTTGCGTGAGTTTACCCGTTTTTTATCAACTTCTTCAACTGATTCATTTAGCGTATTGTTGTTCATAAATCTTTCCTCCGTATATATCAACGTCAACCGATTTAAAACTAAAACCATTGACTAGTGTACCTTATTATTCTTAAATTTTCATTATTTTTGACTATATAAATCAATTTTAATCTTTCAATATATAAGTTGCTGTTATGCAGACTGCAACACCACCTGTACTCGCTTTTTCCCTTTGTTTTAAAACATCGCATGTGGCAGGAAGAGGTTTTTTAATTTGGATATATATATAAGTTTTTCATATCACTCACCTCTATTTTTTTCCCAGTACATACATTAATAGAAACAGATAAAGATAAGATGCAGATAACGTAGAGATAAGTTAAAGAATAAAAAAATGTGTAGAATTAAATCTCTACACATTTTTTATAAATAGTGAAATGAATGACATATATAAGTTAAAAACGACATTATATGTTCCATATCAAGTTATGATTCCCCTAAAAAGAAAGAGATTTTTATGTCGGTTTTTTAATTTGGATATATATAGATTTTATTGTGTTGAATTGGTCAAATTTGGATTTTTTAATAGAATGACAGATAAAAATGATGGCCAAATTTTTTCGATTCACGCTGAATAGCCCCTTACAAGCTCCTTATAAGCCCCTTGCAAGTAATAAATCATTACAAAAACAAAACAAAAAAACTACTACTACAAGAATTATCCCTGAAAGAAGTAAAACCGTAGTAGTCACTTTTTAAAAATCAAATTGCCAATTTTCCTCATTCCACCTTATATCTATTAAGGAAACGGTAATTTGCTATGTGCCGCAAAAGATGGGAGGAATCAATATGGCAGTATACCGAAATGTACAGGTGAATTTTTGGCAGGATGATTTTGTATTGGAGTTAACACCAGAGGAGCGCTACTTTTACATATATTTGCTGACATGCTCTAAAACGACGCAATGCGGCATTTATTCCTTGCCGAAGCGTTTGGCGGAGATGGAAACAGGATATAACCGAGAGACTGTTGAGAAGCTGCTGCAGCGGTTTATTGACTATGGAAAAATATTATATGATCCGGAAACGAAGGAGTTATACATTAAGAACTGGCTGCGCTATAACCCAGTTACGAACACGAACGTTGAGAAATGTGTGCTGCGTGAGCTTAAGACCGTGAAAAGCAAACAGTTTGTACATATGTTTCTGCAAAAATGTTTGGAGGAAGAGATGAACATTCCGCTATTATTAGAGCATTTTGGCGTGTCTGCCCAGGATTCTCAAGCTGACGTTGAAAGCTGTGAAGCTGATGAAGAAATGACTTCCGCTGGCAATGTATTCACGTTTTATGAACAAAACTTTGGCAGCATGTCACCGTATGCAAAGGAAGAACTGAATGTGTGGATGGGTGATTTGTCAGATGAACTTGTATTAAAAGCACTCCATATTGCCCATGAAAATAATAAGCATACGCTTGCTTATGCGAAGGGTATTCTGCGGGACTGGCATGAAAAAGGATATACGAAGCTGAGTGAAGTAGAGGAAGCAGCAGTGCGATTTCGGAAGAAAGAACCGTCTGTCGTCCATGAGACTGAGAAGTTTCTAAAGGAGTGCGAAGAGTGGGAGAAACATGTACCGTCTGAAGAAGAACTCCAGAAGTTTTTGCAGGAACATAGCTGGCATCCGTGAATGAGATTGTACACTATTAATTCCATTAATTGTATTTACAAATATCGAGAAAAGTGAGACAATAAAGAAAATTCCGAAGGGGGAAAGTAAGTTATGACACCAACTAATTGCTAATATTGATATTAATTTTAAATTAATATGGATTTTATAACGAGTATCAATTTTCCTAATTTGGTTAGGTTTATTTTGTTATGCTCTTTATGGAATCAAGGCAATTTAGAAGGTAACTTACTTTACTAAAATCGGGATTATAATTTATAAGATATTTCACCTCTGTTTAGGAGGCGATATATAGGCATAACAATGTGTTTTTGACGTACACATTTTTGGCTTGTATGTAGTTATGTAAATTATATTCACAGATTATTTAGGCTGTAAGAAGACATCATCTTCTTATGGTCTTTTTATTTTTAAAAATAAAATAGTAATGAAGGTCTTCTTTGTCCTGTCCATAAAATGCGTAACTTGTATTATGGATGAAAGAAGGGAATTGCATGTTTGAGTTAACGTTAAATGGTATTAAGAAATATATGGATGCTACACTTGTTCTTAAAAATATAAGCTTTGAGATTTATGCAGGAGAGAAGGTTGGGATTGTTGGCGCAAACGGCAGCGGAAAGAGTACGATCCTGAAGTTAATTGCAGGGATAGAGCCTATGCATTATTATCCAGGTTATCCACAAACCTCAAGCTATGGATATGATGAAGGTCTTATTCATTTTCCGAGAGGGGCAACTTGTGCATATCTTGAGCAAACGCATTCGTATGCAGAAGGCTTAAGGGTGATCGATGTTTTAAACATGGCTTTTGAGGAAGTTCATTGTATAGAGAAGGAAATGCGTGTATTAGAAGAGCGAATGAAGATGTTAGCAGATAGCGATTTAGAAAAAGCTCTGCAAAAGTACAGTGACTTAGTTCAATTATATGAAGTGAAGGGCGGATATGATATAAAAGAAAAATTAGGTAAAGTTTGCACAGGGCTGAAATTTGATGAAAGCTTTTTAAATAAGGATTTTCATTTGTTGAGCGGCGGTGAAAAAACGACTGTTGTACTTGGAAAACTGTTGATTCATGATCCAGACATATTGCTGCTTGATGAACCGACAAATCATTTAGATATGGATTCCGTTGAATGGCTCGAAGGCTATTTGAAGAGCTATAAGGGAGTTGTCATTATCGTATCACATGATCGATATTTTCTAGACAATGTAGTAACAAAGATTGTAGAAATAGAGGATATGGAGTCTATTACCTATAAGGGGAACTATTCATCTTACGTGAGTCAAAAGGAAGAGAATTTACGCATTCAATATGAGCATTTTAGAGAGCAGCAAAAAAAGATCAATTCTATGGAAAAGACCGTCAAAGATTTGAGAGACTGGGCGATGAGAGCTGATAATAACAAGTTCTTTAGAAGGGCTGCTAGTATACAGAAAAAGCTTGATAAAATGGGGCGGATTGAAAAACCGATTTTTGAGAGACCGAATATGAAGATGCATGTAAAAGCTGCGCAAAGGTCTGGAAATGAAACGATTAAGGCAGTAGGACTTTCCAAAGGTTATGGAGATAAAGTAATTTTTAAGGATGCAGATGTAATGGTTCATTACGGGGAAAGAGTCGGATTAATCGGTTCGAATGGCAGCGGGAAGACTACGTTTTTAAAGATGCTTTTAGGGGAAGAGCATCCGGATCATGGTGTAGTGGAATTCGGTGCTAATGTGAAGGTAGCCTATTTACCGCAGAAACTTACCTTTAAAAATGAAGAGCTTACGGTGCTTGAATGTTTTAGAGAGGATATCTCGATATTAGAAGGAAAAGCGCGGGAATATTTATCAAAATTTATGTTTTATAAAAATAGCGTCTTCAAAAAAGTAAAACACTTATCAGGAGGAGAGAGAATTAGGCTCAAACTTGGTATGTTGTTATATCAAGATGTAAATTTATTAATACTAGATGAGCCGACAAATCATCTTGATATTGATTCGATAGAAACCCTTGAGGAAGCGCTGGAAGATTTTAAGGGAACGATATTTTTTATCTCTCACGACAGATATTTTATTAATAAAATTGGTGAAAGAGTAATTGCTATTGAGGAGCATTCCTGTAAAAGCTACCTTGGAAACTACGATTATTATAAAGGTGTAAAAGCGGAGTTAAGCCTGCAGAATGTGAAAGAACTGGTGAAAAAGAGCGTGAAGGTGAAGAAACAAAGAAGTGCTTCGGAAGGCATAAAGGAGGAAGCAGTAAAAGCTAAGGCACTAGCGAATATTGAAAGGCTTGAAGAGGAGATAAGACAACTAGATATAGCTATGGCTGCTGATCATATCGAGTATGAGGAACTCAATCAGCTATATGGTAGGAAACTTGAATTAAATCATGAACTAGATTCGGCGATGGAGTTGTGGTTAAGTTTAGGGGATTAAATTGAATCATTAAGCGTGAATACAAGAGACCGAGTAAAATCGGTCTTTTTGTATTCATTATCTACCGCAGTGCTCTGTAGCGTGGTATTTTTTCACATGAAGGTGTATATTTAGGTACAGGTAAAAGAAAGGCGGTGAATCTGTTACTAAAAACAGAATAGATTTAGTAGCAGAAAACAATGAACAACTACAAATTAACAATTCAATATGACGGCAGCCGCTATAAAGGTTGGCAGCGTCTCGGGAATAACGATAATACCATTCAAGGGAAAATAGAAAATGTAATATCTGAAATGCTAGGAAGAGAAATTGAAATCATTGGCTGCAGCAGAACGGATGCAGGTGTACATGCTCTGAATCAAGTCGCTAACTTTAAAAGTGATGAAATTTTAGTAGAACATAAAGTGAAAAAGTATTTAAATCAATACTTACCAAATGATATTAGTATTACGAATGTGGAATTAGTTCCGGAGCGTTTCCATGCCCGTTACAATTCGAAAGCGAAAACGTATTTATATAAGATTTGGAATGAAGAACATACGAATCCGTTTATGCGTAAGTACAGCATGCACGTTGGAAAAAAATTAAATGTTGAAAGCATGAAAAAAGCAGCGCAATATTTGATCGGTTCGCATGATTTTACGGCTTTCTCTAATGCGAAGTCGAAGAAAAAATCCATGGTTCGTGAAGTCTACTCTTTAGGTGTAACGGAAAAGAATGGATTCGTCGAAATTAGAGTAAGTGGAAACGGATTTCTTCATAATATGGTGAGAAAGATTGTCGGAGCGTTAATAGAAGTTGGATTAGGCCAGTTAGACGCTGAGGCGATACCGCAAATTTTAGAGGAAAAACAGCGAAATCAAATCAATTGTCTTGCTGATGCGAGTGGGTTGTATTTGGAGAAGGTTGATTTTTAGGAAAAGGACTAATTTCAGCTCCTTTTTGTGCATTTAGAATGTTGAACATTGTCGAAGTGTCTTTATTCTGTGTCGAGTCGCCGATATATCGAAAAAAGCGCCGATATATTGGAAAAGTCGCCGATATATTGAGAAAACCGCCGATATATCAGTGAACATATAATAAGGAGTTGATTTAAAAGACATCTACATCTCTTTTGAATCAGCTCCTTATTTATTTTCGCTTACAGAAATCACTAAGATTATGTATTCAGCCCATACTTTTTCAAGCGATATTGCAAGTTTTGCCTACTCAATCCTAAATATTTTGCAGCTTGCGAGATATTCCCGCTATGCTCGCTAAGAATTTCAATGATATATTCTTTTTCCATTTCTTTTATTGTGTTCTTTAAAGTTTTCGATTGATTTGTTTCCCAATTAGCTAGAGGAGGATGAATGTTGCATTCATTTTTTGTTAGCTCATAAAAACGGGTTGGGAGATGGGAGGTTGTAATCACATCCTCATCTTCAAGTAAGTTCATAGAGCCTTCAATGATGTGCTCTAATTCGCGTATATTTCCAGGCCAATCGTGTTTATAGAAAAAATTGATTACGCTGTCATCCACACCTTGCACTCGTAAACCAAACTGCATATTATATTTTTCAATAAAACGATGAAGAAGCGGTAAGATGTCTTCTTTACGCTGTCTTAAAGGCGGGAGGAATAAAGTAACGACGCTTAATCTGTAATATAAATCTTTTCGCAGGCGATTATGCGTGATCGCTTCAATCGGATCTTCATTGATTGTGGCAATGATGCGGACGTCTACTTCTTTTTCTTGTGTTCCTCCGATTCTTCGTATTGTTTTATCTTGGATTGCACGCAACAATTTAGCTTGCAGGGCTGGGCTTAACGAGTTAATTTCATCTAATAATAAAGTTCCTCCATGTGCTTCCTCAAATAAACCGGGTTTATCGATCGCCCCTGTAAAAGCTCCTTTATTTGTACCGAATAATAAGCTTTCCATTAAAGTCTCAGGAATGGCCGCGCAATTTTGCGAGATAAAAGGTTTTCCGGCACGCTTGCTTTCTTGATGAATACTCTGTGCAAATAGTTCCTTTCCAGTTCCTGTTTCTCCCACGATCAGTACAGAAGAAGAGGTACGTGTTACTCTTTTTGCTTCTGTAATAACCGATTGAATGGCGCTAGAATTACCGATTATATGATTGAAGGTAAATTTCGTATGATGACCTCGAATAGAGCTGTCTTTACTCGTTTGTCTGAATGGAGGAATCTCCTTTACGATCTCAATAGCGCCTTTAATTTTTCCATTCCTAACTATCGGAAAGGTGTCATTAATTGTTGTAATTTCTTGCCCTTTATTATTAAAATACGTTTGCTTTATATTTTTCCGCGCTTTTCCAACTGTTAATGCCTCGATAAGAGTACTATTTTGGTTTGCTTCAAATGCAAATACTTCTAAAAGATTTTTATATAGTACATCTTTATGATCCATCGATTCAATTTCCATCATTTTGCGATTATAGATGATTGTTTTTCCTTCTTCGTTAATCATGTGAATCCCAATATCAATTTCATTCAGTAATGCTTCATATAACGTATTCATTTCAACTAATTTTTTGAAATTGATTTCTTCTGTATACATGTTTCATCTTCTCCTTGTTATACCCTATGAAGACTGATTTTTCTTAATTTTAATAAAATTTTTGCGAGTATGCAAAAAAAATTTGCGTTTTTAATCTTAAAAATCTGTAAAGGAGAAGAAAGATCTTGCGTGGAATGCAGATTTTTTCAGTATGAACTCTTAATTCCAGGTAAGAAATTAGATTGGTACATATCTTGCATGAATAGTAGTTGAATCCTATAAATTTGGAGGTGAATCAATAGATTTACATGAGCACTTAATAAGAAAGAGGGGTTTAAAAGATGAAAACAGTAATAGAAAACGTGTACAGTCCTTGTTATGGCAGAGTTGCAAAATTATTTATTAATGAAAGTTCCTATGTTTATGAGTGGGAAAAATTAGCTTTAATTGAAACGATGGATGAGCGGAAAGTAGAAGTTAAAGTAGGAATCAGCGGCTATGTGGAATTGCTAGAAGTAGAAGAAGGACAAGTTATCACGAATGAAACATTATTAATAGCAGTTAGGGATGATTTATTGATCACAGGAAGTGATTAATATATAAATAAAAAAAGCAACGTAAAAACCCCCTTTCTTTTTAAGGGAGAACAGAGAGTCTGGCCATGTATAGAAGCGATTAGTGCCTTTTCCTGCCACATGCGTGGTTTAAAACAAAGGGAGAAAGCAAGTAGTGGTTATGTTGTACTATGCATAGCAGCGACTTATGTGTTGCCAAATTAAATAGATTTATAAAGTCCTTCTGGATAATGTACCGTTTTCTGATAATCTTTTAAACAATTATGGTAAATTATAAAAAAATTGTAGCAACTATCTATCGAGTTATCGGTATTTCTTTGGATTGGGAGATTTTCTTTTGAAACATCTCCCTCTTGTTACAATTCGTAATCATGAGCATGCACTTTATTCTTTTTATATTATTTTTAAAGCGTTTACATTTTTTCTAGGGAGGTTCATATGGAAAAGCAAAACCAGGAGTTAAAGCGAGAGCTAAAAAGTCGACACATATTTATGATTGCACTTGGAGGGGTTATTGGTACAGGGCTTTTCTTAGGATCTGGCTATACAATTCATGAAGCCGGACCAGGCGGTGCACTTGTCGCGTATCTTGTTGGGGGCTTTGTTATGTATTTAACGATGCTCTGCCTTGGCGAATTAGCAGTTGCCATGCCGAATGCAGGGTCTTATCAAGTGTATGCTACAAAGAATATTTCGCCTGCGGTAGGTTATGTAGTCGGTTGGATGTCATGGCTAAACTGGGCTGTTACGATAGGGATTGAGCTAATCGCAGTAAGCATTTTAATGAAGCGCTGGTTTCCGCATGCTCCATCTTGGATTTGGTGCGTTGCTTTTGCAGTACTTCTTTTTGCTATTAATGCATTATCATCACGGAGTTTTGCAGAGGTTGAGTTTTGGTTTGCGGGTATTAAAGTCATTACGATTATTGCGTTTATTATTTTAGGCGGTGAAGCGATGTTTGGTTTTTTACATATGAAGGGAAATGAAGCAGCACCGATGCTTTCAAACTTTACGGATCACGGGGGATTGTTCCCGAATGGACTGAAAGCGATTCTAGTTACAATGATTGCCGTCAACTTCTCCTTTCAGGGAACTGAAATTGTTGGGATTGCGGCTGGAGAGAGTGAAAATCCAGAGAAAACGGTTCCGAAAGCAATTAATAACACGGTTTGGCGTATATTCGTTTTCTTTATCCTTTCTATGTTTATACTTGCTGGCTTATTCCCATGGCAACAAGCAGGACTAGTAGAAAGTCCGTTTGTAGTTGTATTTGATAAAATTGGGATTCCATATGCCGCCGATATTATGAATTTTGTTATTATTACAGCGGTGTTATCAGTAGCAAATTCTGGCTTATATGCAACTTCACGTATGTTGTGGTCTATGTCGGACCAAGGGATGATCAGTCCGATTTTTGGAAAGTTATCGAAAAAGGGTGTTCCTATTTACGCATTAATCGCAAGTACAATTGTTGGTTGTCTTTCCTTATTATGTGGTATATATGCAGAAGATACTGTTTATTTATGGCTTCTTTCTATTGCAGGATTCGGTGCAATATTAGTTTGGGCATCGATTGCTTTATCAAACCTTCTAGGTAGAAGAAAGTATGTAAAACAAGGCGGAGATATTAAGGATTTGAAATTTAAAACGCCGTTATATCCGCTTGTGCCTCTTCTTTCTTTCGTATTAAATATGATCGTAATTGTGAGCATGGCTTTCATCCCAGATCAACGTATGGCATTGTATTGCGGTATTCCGTTTATGTTAGTTTGCTTACTGTTTTATCATTTTTCTAAGAAGAAAAAAGTGAAACAGGTCGAAGAAACGAATGTAAAAGAAATACACAGTTTATAAACAAAACAAAGAAAATCGGTGCATGTTGCACCGATTTTCTTTGTTATTTGTGTGGAAGGAGTCATTCTTCTTTCTCCGATTTGTTTTTCATCGCAAGTAATTTTTCCTTTGCTAATTCTACTGCAATGGCATCATCTAAGTATCCGATGGGAAATACGTAATCTGGAATAATATCTGTTGATAAAACGAAATAGAGCAAGGCACTTCCGATAATTGCCCGTTCTTGCAATGTAATCGTTTCTTTGCAAAATTGATGATACATATCTGTAAGTTGATCAATGAAAGGACCTGTACTATCAAGTTGTTGCAACTTTGTTGAGAATCCTTCATGAATCAGACGGGTTCCTTCTATTGTTTTCGCATAGCGTTCGTAATTTTCAAGTTCTTGTTTTACACGAGTTGTTGTGTACTTGTAATCAAATACGTTAGAGGATTGTAATGTGTTTTGAATGGCATCAATTGATGTATACATTTCAGTTTGGGGTTCAGTAGTTTGGTGAGGCTGTTTGGCGTATGTTGCATCATATAAGAACTGTATAGGAATTTGGAGGCATTCTGCAAACTTTTGAAGATGCTTTTTCTTCGCTTGTTGCTTTCCGTTAATAATTCGTGAAATGGTGGAAGGGTCAATATCGGTTAGCACTCCAAACTGCCGCATCGATAATGAACGCTCTTGTAACAATTCTTTTAATACCGTACCGAGTTGATGATTTATATTTTGAGTAGACATAGGTTTAGGCGCTCCTTTTTGTTTCTGAAATGTTGATATTTTATTAAAAGTATATGAAACAGACAGGCACAGTTGCTCAATATTTGCATACGATGCAATAAAAGGTGCAATAAAGGAGTGCTTATTGATGTATATAACAAGTTTGCTTCCCATTCTTTTTATTGGGATTGCTTCAAATTTAGATAATGCGGGTGTAGGCATTGCTTATGGAATTCGGAAGATTCATATCTCATGGTCCAACAATTTTATCATAGCTTTCTTTGGCTTTTTCTTTACACTTTTGGCAGGTTTTTTCGGGAATTGGCTTTCCTTGTTTATTTCAAGTGCTGCCGCTAATACGATAGGCGCTATCGTACTTGGAAGTATTGGTGTATTGGTATTATGTCAGCCGCTGCTTAGTAAAGAGGGAGGAGAAAGAAAGCAAAGCAATGTGCTGATGCGTATTTTACGTAATCCAGAAGCAGCTGATTTTGATGGGTCTAAAACAATTGGCTTTTCAGAAGCAATTGTACTTGGCGTTGCATTATCCATTAATAACATTGCAGGTGGTTTTGATGCAGGTGTGACGAATTTGAATTTGTGGATAACGGCTATAATTTCAGGTTGTTTTAGCTTCTTATGTGTTAGGTTCTGTTCGTATATCGGTAAAAAATACTTAGCGCTGTATCTAGGGAAATGGGCAACTATTATTGCTGGAGCTTTGCTTATTATCATTGCAGTTAAGCAGCTTTTGTGAAAGATATATATGTTAAAGAACAACATGAAAACTCCTTTTTTAGGAGGGGAGAGAGCATCTGGCCGTGCATAGGAACGGTCAGTAGCTTTTTCAGCCACATGCGAGATTTAAAAACAAAAGGATTAAGCGAGTAGGGCCATGCTGTATTCTGCATAACAGCAAGTATAGAGTAGAGCGGTTCTACTGCTCGCTAAGTAACGAATAAAACAATTTTCTACCATTTCCTCGGAAATACAACAAACCATTGCATATGTCGACGACCTTTTATTTATACTAACATAGAATTTAGGTAAAGGAAGGTGTTAGTATGGGCCGCGGTAAATCCTTTGATCATAAGAAAAAAGGGCACGATCATCAACCTCCAAAAGGTGCGTATATTCATAAAGATGTAAATGAACATACGTTAGAAGAGGAAGAATTACCAGTAAATATTGAAACGTATAAAAATAGTTTGAAAAAGCATTAAAAAGCACCTAAAAAGGTGCTTTTTTCTACTTACCGAATATCTTCAAATAATTGTTCCGTTTCTTCATACATTTCATAGTCGCTTAGCACTTGAATACAGCGCCATTTTAACTCTTCGATATTTTGTTCTAAATCTTCCGGGATTAAATTTTGAATGTCTTCTAATTCGATGCCAAAATGGACAATTTCTAATATTTTATCATCAATACTGCGGTCCATTAACAATTCCAGTACATCTAGATTAAATATGTATCGATAGGCTTCATCAAGGGAAACAACTTTTAATTTTAAACTTTCAACGATGCTTAATACAAAGAGAAGGATGGTCTTCTCGAGAACTGCCTGATCTTCTGTTTGAAGGATGAGTTTCATGAGCACCTCCATTTTATTTAGGATACTTTCCGTAAGAGCAAGTTAGTTAACCATTTAGAACCCTAAATGGAAATACACTAGGCTGTACTATACTATTCGGAGGTGCATGGTGAATATGCACAATTATATTGAAAAAAAGCGTCGTTTCCGACGCTTTTTAGAAAATACTCCAACCTTCTTGTTCAGAAAGTAATTCTAATATTTTAAATCCAGCAAGACTATTTCCGTTTTCATCTAGTGCAGGACCGAAAATACCAATACCCATTTCACCTTTTACACATCCTAAAATCCCGCCAGCTACACCACTTTTTGCTGGGATCCCAACACGAATTGCAAATTCCCCAGATTCGTTATACATACCACATGTCACCATAAACGTTTTACAAATTTTCGTAATGTGTTTCGGGATAATTTGCTTCTTATAATATGGATCGTAACCGTCCATTGCAAAAATGAGTCCAATACGAGCTAAGTCGATGCAACTTACTTCGATTGCACATTGGCGTGTGTAGAGGTCCATTAACTCTTCGATATCCCCATCAATGATGTTGCTTTGCTTCATATAGTAACAAAGAGAACGATTTAAATAAGCCGTTTCTAATTCAGAGATGGCCACCTTAGAAGAGTAGTTAATGGAAGGGTTAGCTGTAATCTCACGTACAAAGTGGAGGATGCGTTCCATTTTCTCTTCATTAGAATTTCCTGCAATCATACTTGTAATTGCTAGTGCTCCGGCATTAATCATTGGATTTAATGGTTTAGATGGGCTTGTTGTTTCTAGTTTAATAATAGAATTAAAAGGATCACCAGTTGGTTCCATGCCAACTTTAGAAAATACATATTCCTCACCGCAATCTAACAGTGCGAGTGCAAGTGTAATTACTTTTGAAATACTTTGAAGTGTAAAGAGTGTCTGGGATTTTCCAGCGTGAACGTAATGGCCGTCTATATGATAAATTGCAATCCCTAAGTCATCAGGATTTGCGTTTCCTAACTCAGGAATATACGTTGCAAGCTTACCTTGTTTCGTATAGGGCTGAACTTGATCTAATAATTGTTGTAAGTTGTTAGTCTCGATACACTGCATAATAAAACACCCCTAGTTGTATTAGTCATTAAATTTAACTTGCCCGACAAGCCATGGAAATAAATAATAACATGAAATAGAGGAATGATAAAATGAAACTTCTATTCATTTCCTTTGTATAAAGGAAATGAATAGAAAACCCTTTTTTTAGGTGGTCGAGAGCGTCTGGCCATGCATAGAAGCGGTCAGTGCCTTTTCCTGCCCCGTGCGATGTTTAAAACAAAAGGAAAATAAATTTATAAAAAAATTGAGTATAATAACTACACATCTATACAACTATATGTTATTATGTTTTTGTAATAGAAAGCGTTTTCTAAAACATGTTTATTATTGGTAACGATTTCATAATTTTGGATAGGGGGAATTTAGATGTTCCAGTTTTTACAACGTATTGGTAAAGCGTTAATGCTCCCAATTGCAGTGTTACCAGCGGCAGGCCTATTGCTTCGCTTAGGGCAGCCTGACGTATTTAATATTCCTGTTATGGCGCAAGCCGGTGCAGCGATTTTTGATAACTTAGCACTTATTTTTGCAATTGGTGTTGCAGTTGGTTTGTCTGTTGATGGAAGCGGTGCCGCAGCTCTTGCAGGTGCGATTGGTTATGAGGTTTTGAAAAATACGACTGATACTTTAAGTAAAGGGTATTCAGCGGCAGAGTTAAACGATAAATTAAATAGTGTGCAACATTTAGTTGGTTCTGTGGATCCATCTAAAATGGCAGATACTTTAGGACAGGTTGCGAAAGCGGCAACGTTAGCACCGAAAATTAATATGGCTATTTTAGGTGGTATTATTGCGGGTGTGGTTGCAGGATTGTTATATAATAAATTCCATAAAATTAAATTACCAGAATGGTTAGGATTCTTTGCTGGTAAGCGTTTTGTACCGATTATTACAGCTGTAGTGATGCTCCTGTTAGGTTTGGTATTTGGACAAATTTGGCCAACAATTCAAAGCGGTATCGATGCAGTAGCGCATGGCATCGTTAACTTAGGGGCAATTGGTGCAGGACTTTTTGGTCTATTAAACCGTTTATTAATTCCAATTGGTTTACACCATGTAATGAACACATATTTCTGGTTTGTATTTGGTGACTTTACAAATGCAGCAGGAAATGTTGTAAATGGCGATATCGCTCGTTTCTTTGCAGGAGATCCAAGTGCGGGTATGTTTATGACAGGTTTCTTCCCAATCATGATGTTTGGTTTACCAGCAGCATGTTTTGCGATGATTGCAGCAGCAAAGCCAGAAAAGCGTAAAGCAGTTACAGGTATGTTAATTGGCCTTGCCTTAACTTCATTTTTAACTGGTATTACAGAACCAATTGAATTCTCATTCATGTTCTTATCACCAGTATTATATGGAATTCATGCTGTATTAACAGGTCTTTCTTTATTTATAACAACAAAGCTTGGCATTCACGATGGTTTCTCATTTAGTGCTGGGGCAATTGACTACGGTATTAACTTCGGTATTGCAACAAAACCAGTATTATTAGCAGGTGTCGGCTTAGTTTACGCAGCAATTTATTTCTTCGTATTCTATTTCTTAATTAAGAAATTAAACTTAAAAACGCCTGGTCGTGAAGATGATGATGAGTTATTAGAAGAAGGAACAATTACAGCGGGTGAAGCTGGTTCCATCGGTGAAACGTATGTCGCAGCATTAGGCGGAAAAGAAAATTTAGCTGTTATTGACAACTGTGCTACTCGTCTTCGCCTGCAAGTAAAAGATGCAAACTTAATAAATGAACAAGCATTAAAGCGTGCCGGTGCAAAAGGTGTTATGAAATTAAGTGATACAAGTGTACAAGTTATCGTTGGAACAAACGTTGAGTCTGTTGCTGATGATATGAAAAAGCACGTATAAGGAATATGAAAACCCTTATTGATAAAAATTAACGGGTTTACTTTAGAGGCGCAAACAGTTATAAAACAAGCAAAAGCGTATTAGAAATCATATATGATTTCTAATACGCTTTTTTGTTGTAATATCAATGTTTATATGAAATTTCTTCTTCATTTAACAAGCTAATTCGCATAAGAAAACGCACAATTGTATCGTGAAGGATATTGAACCAGATTATGCTTTTCACAAACAGTGATGTATGAATGAGGACTTCACTCTCTTCGATCATCTTGCGCACCTACTATAACTTTTGTTTGACAATGAAAACTAAGGGCAAAGAAAAATTAACTCCTGCTCAACAATTAGAATTAACTAACAAACAATTTACACTCAACGATATACTCCATTTCAAGTAAAGGCGACTTTTCATTAAGATATGGATTCTTATGATAAGTATCATATGAAACATAAGAAATACTTATCGAATATTATAATAAACGTATATTATACTTATTGTATTTGTGATGTAAAATAAAAGAGTAGTTGGAAAATATTCCTAAAAGAATTTATGATAGTAGAAAACGTTCTTAAATTTCGATTCATAATGGGGGAGATTATATGATTCTTGGTTTACATCACGCTCAGATTACCATTCCAAAAGGTGCTGAAAAAGAGGGGAAAGATTTTTATTGCGGAATTCTCGGTTTATCTGAGACAGAAAAGCCCGAATCACTAAAGGGGCGCGGAGGATTTTGGCTAAAAGTCGGAGATAGAGATGTACATATAGGTACAGAAGATGGTTTTGACCGTTCAAAAACAAAAGCTCATTTAGCTTATCAAGTCGATGATATCTCACACTGGAGAAATGTGTTAGAAAAAAACAACATTCAAATCCTTGAAGGAGTACCAATACCAGGCTTTGAACGTTTTGAGTTCAGAGACCCATTCGGAAATAGAGTGGAAATGATTCAAGCAATTTAGATGCTAAATAAAGTGAAACTTCCATCAGTGGGGGTCTTACTGCCCGTTAGTGCGGGATAAAATTAAAATGACAAAGAGCTTAGGGAATTCTCTAAGCTCTTTGTGTGTGATTTGTACTGTGAATTCATTTGATATTGATATGCGATTTATAATAAGAAACGGTATGTTTTTTCATTACAAATATAACGGCTATCTTGCATTTTTGGTGCTCTTTTTTATTTTTTTGTGCATAGCATTGGTAAAATACTGGTTGCGTGATAAAGTAAGATGTGAAATGAGCAACTATGTGAAAAGGCAGGTTTTTATTGCTATGAAATCTCGCAGACCGATTGTATATATAAAACGAACGATTATTCTCAGTCTGTTGTTTGCCCTTGTCTATTGGGGGTATGCGAAAACTACTTCCCACGATAAAGAAAAGGCAACTTTGCAAGCGATGAAAGAAGAAAAAAAAGAAGTAAAGAAAGAAGAAGTAAAGAAAGAAGTTGTAGAGAAACCAAAAGAAGAAGTGGTAGTGGAGCAACCACCGCAAGAAATCAATAATAATGCCCAATTAGATGAGTATATGAAGAGTAAAAACTTTAGCGGTACAGCGGTTGTTGTGAAAAATGGAAAGGTTCTTTTGAACAAAGGATATGGACTTGCCAATCAAGAAAAAAATGTTGCTAATAATTCAGAGACATCCTACTATATTGGTTCCATTACAAAAGCTTTTGTCGCAACTTCTATTATGCAATTGAAAGAACAAAATAGGTTAAACATAGAAGATACTGTCGCGAAATATATTCCTGATTTTCCAAGGGGTGGGGAAATTAAATTAGTACACCTTCTTACGCATACGTCAGGGATTCCAGAGTACAGCGAAGGATCAGCGGATATCACCCATGAGGAATTAATTAAAAGAATAGGAAAGCAAAAATTGGCATTCCCACCCGGATCGAAATGGAAGTACTCCGATTCTAATTATTCCGTGCTTGCGTATATTGCCGAGAAGGTGAGTGGACAACCCCTTCAAGATTATATTCAAAAGAATATCTTTGAAGTAGTCGGTATGAAACGCTCAGGATTTGGTGATCAATTTCAACAAGGAAAATACCCATCTACTGGTTATAAAATTGTAGATAATAAAATGACAACACCAGCTTTACCAAGTATGTCGCAATTATTTGGCTGCGGTGATATATACACAACTGCATATGATTTATATTTATTTGATCAAGCTTTATTTACTGGAAAGCTGATTTCAAGTGATAGTTATCATCAAATGTTTACAGCAGTTAAAAAGGATTATGGTTTTGGTTGGTATGTGGACCCTGGTAGTTACTCAAATCATGGTGTGATGCCAGGATGGAATTGTTTAAATAGTTTTAGTAAAGATGGAAATACGTATGTTGTGTTATTATCAAATATTCAAAATAACATTAAGTCGTTTGGCGTTGTAAGCAATGATATTTATACGATGGTGCGGCATGTAGAAGGTTAGAAAGCTATCTTACGAGATAGCTTTTTTTATATCTTTTTATGGGGATTTTTGTAAAAAAATATAAACATAAAAACATCTTCCTTTTGGGCGGGCAAGAGCATCTGGCTATGCATGGAAGCGGTCAGTGCCTTTTTCTGCCACGTGCGAGGTTTAAAACAAAAGGAGGAAGCGAGAGTAGGTTATGTTGTATTTAGCATAGCCGCGACTCATATACGATGCCCAGAATATCAAAGACTGTCTTTTTCTCAAAGTACTACACTACATTTATTTAAGTCTTAATGTGTTTGCTTTTACTGTTGGTTATGATTGGTAGGGACATTCTCCATTAATAATTCGTAGGAAAGAGATAAACATTAGAAAAACTGTCAATGAAAATTCATGTAAACCCTCTAAAAAAGTCTTACAATCAAAGCAGAGAGACTTTGGAACGGGAGGCACTAGTCATGAATCGAATTGAACGTGAAGAGAAAACAATTAGCATTATGATTGATATGTATTGTAAAAACGAACATGAAAAAGATACTATATGTGAAGAATGTCAGAAGTTAAAAGAGTATGCTTATTTTCGTTTATCAAAATGTCCATTTCAAGAGAAGAAGCCAGCATGTCAAAATTGCAAAATTCATTGTTATAAACCAGATATGAAAGATTCCGTTAAGGATGTTATGAAGAAGAGCGGACCGAAAATGATTTTAAAACATCCATATTTCGCGGTCATGCATATTGCTGACACAATGAAGAGGGCTCCTGACTTACCGAAAAGAAAAAAGAGCTAAAAGAAAAAACGGGTTGTCTAACAAGCCCGTTTTTTCTTTTATTAACGACGTACCGCCAGCATTGTGATATTTTGTTGGCTGCACCCTAGTAGAATTATAAAATTTTCGTTTAGGGGATGATCCAAAACCTTAGCTTGATGGGCATATGGCGGTACGCCTATAGTGAATAAACATAATATATGTATGTGTTTGGAAAAAGCATGCGAAAATGAGATAATAATAAAAATATGTAAAAAATAAGGAGGAAAAAATGGGGGTCCATGAGCACCATGCCAGGAATGGAAAAAGGTTATTTCTTTTTTCTATTTTTATATTTTTAGTTGCTATTATAGCGTTTATTCTTGATTATACACGAACGCCGCATTTCCAGTGGAACAAAGACACGATGCCTTTTATTAGTATGATTATAACGGCCTGCCTGCTTATGATTTATAGTTTTGTAGAAAGAGAGAGGGCGAAGAAAATTGGCGCAACAATTTGTATCGAAGGGACATCGTCGCTCTTGCATCACCATCGATTCGTTGTACGAAGAGAGGTATCTTTCGTAACCACTGTTACATACTTTTCGATGGATGGAAATACAATGGCTATTTTAAAAGAAGAATATGAAACAAACCTGCAAAGACTATGGAAAATTTTCATATCATTTATTTTGAACGCATTGATTGAAAAACGCTTTGTTTTGTATAACGAACTGGGTGAAGCGATGCTGATTGTAAAACAAAAAGCAGGCATGTCCTTTTCTTATACGTTTTATGACTTGGCAGGGAATAAGATTGGTGGATTGAAACAAATCTTAAGTTTAAAAAAGTTGAAGTGGCTCTTACTGTCTGAGCATGATGAAGAAATTGGTGAAATTACTGGAGATTTGTATGCGAATATTCAAAAGGGACAATGGAATGATGGTAGTTCTATTGAAGTAAAAGAAGATGCAATTCCGGTAGAAGCGATTGAATATTTTTCGGCTAGCGGCGGCTCGCTTGTTAATTTATCAGTGGTGGAAAAACCGATGTACGAGAAAGCTCTGTATTATGCGATAGCTGCAATATTGACGTTGAAAAATAGTTAAACATGGTAAAACAAAGGAAGGCAGATGACATCGTGCATCTGCCTTTTTTACTCAACTAGTAGATAGGGGAATATTTATATAAATTCATTTTAATTTTTTGTCATAAAAATCGCGGTTATGCAAAATACAACATATCCTCATTTTCTCCCTTTGTTTTAAAACCTGGCATGAGGCAGAAAAAGGCCCTGACCGCTTCTACGCGCGGCCAGCTGTTCTCGTCCTCCTAAAAAGAAGAGGGGTTTATTGTTTTTTAGCTTATATAAGTCTTTCTTTACTTCACAACCTCAATTTTTAACAGATTTGTTGTGCCGCGTTCGTTAACAGGAATGCCTGCTGTTACGATGATGATATCTTGTGAAGAGACAAGTTGTTGTTCTTTAACGTTACTTATTGCTTGTTCAATTACTTCATCTGTCGTTTGTTTTGGGGTGGTGAAAAATGGGTGTACGCCCCATACGAGTGCAAGTTGTTGCATCACGTATTGTTCAGATGTTGTTGCAATAATCGGAGTGTGCGGACGGTATTTGGAAATCATTTGTGCTGTATAACCGCTTTTCGTTGGTGTTAAAATTGCCTTTGCTTGTAAAGAATAAGCCGCTTGGACAGCAGCAGCTCCAATTGTTTCTGTTATTTGTTTGTGGTCATTGTGAAGTGATTGCGTTTGGTTTTGGAATAAAGAAGACTCTTCTACTTGCAGAGCAATTTTATCCATCATTTGTACGGCTTCTATTGGATATTCACCGGCAGCTGTCTCTCCTGAAAGCATAATCGCATCTGTTCCATCAAAGATGGCGTTTGCTACATCGGATGCTTCCGCTCTTGTTGGTCTTGGATTTCTTTGCATAGAATCAAGCATTTGTGTTGCTGTAATGACTGGTTTTCCGAGTAGGTTACAAGTGTGAATCAACTCTTTTTGAATGATTGGTACATATTCTGCTGGGATTTCAATCCCCATATCACCGCGTGCAACCATAATCCCATCTGCAACTTCTACAATTTCATTTATATTATCAATTCCTTCTTGGTTTTCAATTTTTGCGATGATACGAATATGCGAGGCGCTATGCGCTGCTAATATATCGCGTACTTCTAAAATATCCGCAGCTTTACGGACAAAAGAGACTGCGATGTAATCAACCTGTTGCTGGACGCCAAACAAAATGTCTTGTTTATCTTTTTCAGTAATACCTGGCAAGCGGATTTTTACATTTGGTACGTTTACACCTTTATGATCTTTAATGATTCCGCCGTGTATAACTTTCGTTTGTAATTCACCATTATTTTTTGTTGTTACTTCTAGCTCTAATAAGCCATCATCGAGTAATAGATGAGATCCTACTTCTACATCATCATATAGGCCTTCATAAGTGACAGAAAAACGTTTAGATGTTCCGAGCACTTTTTTCATGGAAACAGTAACTGTTTCCCCTTCAAGTAATTTTGCTTGTCCCCCTTCAAATTCATCTGTACGAATTTTGGGTCCTTTAATATCTTGTAAGAGTGCAATGTTCTTTTTGGAGGCTGCTGCAGCTTTTCGGATTGTATTGATCCGTACTTGATGTTCTTCGTGCGTTCCATGAGAGAAATTTAACCGAGCCACATTCATTCCAGATTCCAGTAAAGAAAGCAATGTTTCGTATTGTTCACTTGCAGGTCCAATCGTGCAAACGATTTTTGTTTTTCGCATATCAAATTCCTCCTATTTATAGAAGTATCACTTTAATATGTTTGCACAGGGGTGTGTACTTCATGTATAGGTATGTGATTTGTTTTATTTAATGACAAAAGATTTGCTTGGTGTATGATGAAGGACGTAAGAGAGAATGAAAAAAGGTGTACCAAACAGGTACAGTTTTTTTTATTCTGTTTCAAAAATAATATAACAGAATGGATTTTTAGAGTATTACAGTTTGCGATAGGTATGACTCTTATATTACAGGGGATGATTCCTTTATTGGAATTCAAAATAATAAAATTACTAAAATAGGGTTAATTTAACAATGTTTCTAGTGACGTTTTCACTATGTCAATAGTGATTTGCTCAACTATTCACAAACATGTCACAACTTAAACGTTCACTTTTTCGAAAAAGTAGTATCCTAAATACGTAAGCTGTTATATACAAAATCTAAGTCCTGTACTAATCATAAAATGGAGGAGATTAGGATGACTGAAGTATTAGAAAATGTAAAAAACGCATGGGAAAACTTTAAAGGTGAAAAGTGGAGAGCAGAGATTGATGTTCGCGACTTCATTTTAAATAACATAAACGTTTATGAAGGTGATGATACCTTCTTAGCTGAAGCAACAGAAGCGACGAAACAACTTTGGGATCAAGTAATGGATTTAACAACACAAGAGCGTGACAATGGCGGCGTCCTTGACATGGATACAGAAATTGTTTCTACTATTACATCACATGGTCCAGGATATTTAAATAAAGATATTGAAAAAGTAGTTGGTTTCCAAACTGACAAACCATTCAAACGTTCATTACAACCATTCGGTGGTGTTCGTATGGCAGAGCTATCTTGTGAAGCTTACGGATACGAAATGGACAAAGAACTAAGCCGTATTTTCAGAGACTATCGTAAAACGCATAACCAAGGTGTATTCGATGCTTATACTCCAGAAATGAGAGCAGCTCGTAAATCAGGCGTTATTACAGGCCTTCCAGATGCATATGGCCGTGGTCGTATTATTGGTGACTACCGCCGCGTTGCATTATACGGTATTGATCGCTTAATCGAAATGAAAAAAGCAGATTTAAACTTAACGAGCAGTGTAATGAGCGAAGAGACAATTCGTTTACGCGAAGAGTTATCTGAGCAAATGCGTGCCCTTCAAGAATTAAAACAAATGGCAGCTTCTCATGGTTTTGATATTTCTAAACCAGCAACAAATGCACAAGAAGCATTCCAATGGTTATATTTCGGTTATCTTGCAGCAATTAAAGAGCAAAATGGTGCAGCAATGAGTCTTGGCCGTACATCTACTTTCTTAGATATCTATGTTGAAAGAGATTTAGCAAACGGTACATTAACAGAAGAAACAGCACAAGAAATTGTTGACCACTTCATTATGAAATTACGTCTTGTGAAATTCGCAAGAACACCTGATTATAATGAATTATTCTCTGGTGACCCAACTTGGGTAACCGAATCTATCGGTGGTATTGCACTTGATGGTCGTCCATTAGTAACGAAAAACTCATTCCGTTTCTTGCATACATTAGATAACTTAGGACCAGCTCCAGAACCAAACTTAACAGTTCTTTGGTCTAAACAATTACCAGAGAACTTTAAAAACTACTGTGCGAAAATGTCTATCAAAACATCTGCAATTCAATATGAAAATGATGACATTATGCGCCCAGAATATGGTGATGACTACGGTATCGCTTGCTGTGTATCTGCAATGAAAATTGGTAAACAAATGCAATTCTTCGGAGCACGTGCAAACTTAGCGAAAGCATTATTATATGCGATCAACGGTGGTAAAGACGAAAAATCAAAAGCACAAGTTGCACCTGAATATGCACCAATTACTTCTGAAGTATTAGATTATGAAGAAGTTATGCGTAAATTTGATGTGACAATGGAATGGTTAGCAGGTCTTTACTTAAATACATTAAATGTAATTCATTACATGCATGATAAATACAGCTATGAGCGTATCGAAATGGCACTTCATGATACAGAGATTATTCGTACAATGGCAACAGGTATCGCAGGATTATCTGTAGTAGCTGACTCTTTAAGTGCAATTAAATATGCGAAAGTAAAACCAATTCGTGATGAAAATGGTATTGCTGTTGATTTTGAAATCGAAGGAGATTACCCTAAATACGGTAACAACGATGACCGTGTAGATGAAATGGCAGTAAGCCTTGTAAAAACATTTATGAACAAGCTTCGTAAACATAAAACATATCGTAACTCTGTTCATACAATGTCAATCTTAACAATCACATCTAACGTTGTATACGGTAAGAAAACTGGTAACACACCAGATGGCCGTCGTGCTGGCGAACCATTTGCACCAGGTGCAAACCCAATGCATGGCCGTGATACAAAAGGTGCACTAGCGTCATTATTATCTGTTGCGAAATTACCATATGAACAGGCAAGAGATGGTATCTCTAATACATTCTCTATTATTCCAAAAGCGCTTGGAAAAGAAGAAGATGTACAAATTCGCAATTTAGTATCTATGTTAGATGGGTATGCTGTAAAAGAAGGACATCACTTAAATATTAACGTATTTAACCGTGAAACATTAATGGATGCAATGGAACATCCTGAAAAATATCCACAATTAACAATTCGTGTGTCTGGTTATGCGGTTAACTTCATTAAGTTAACTCGTGAACAACAAATTGATGTTATTAACCGTACAATGCACGAAAGCATGTAAGGAAAAAGTTTCCCTCTGTTTTTCATAAAGACAGAGGGGAGCTGTTTTAATAGAGGAGGAAGTAACATGGTAAAAGGAAGAATTCATTCTGTTGAGTCTTGTGGTACTGTTGACGGTCCTGGGATTCGTTATATCATCTTTACGCAAGGGTGTTTACTACGTTGTCAATATTGTCATAATGCGGATACGTGGGAAATTGGTAAAGGGAAAGAAATAACAGTCGAAGAAGTGATGCAGGATGTTACATGTTACATTCCTTTTATGGAAACTTCCGGCGGTGGGATTACTGTAAGTGGCGGTGAGCCGCTATTACAGCTAGACTTTTTGATTGAACTGTTTAAGAAATGTAAAGAGATCGGCATTCATACGACGATTGATTCTTCCGGTGGGTGCTATTCTGAAGATGAAGAATTCCAAAGAAAACTAGATATTTTGATGGAATATACAGATTTGGTATTACTTGACTTAAAACACATTGATTCAAAAAAACATCGCAAATTAACAGGAAAACATAACGAACATATTTTACAATTTGCTCGTTATTTATCAGATAAAAAGAAACCAATTTGGGTGCGTCATGTACTTGTACCTGGAGTTACTGATGGTACAGAGGACTTAGAAAAGCTCGGAGCCTTTATTCAAAGTCTTGATAATGTACAAAAGGTAGAAGTTCTGCCGTATCATAAGTTAGGGGTCTATAAATGGGAGGCACTAGGTCACAAATATCCTCTTGAAGGAGTAGAGCCTCCAACGGAAGAAAGTGTTCAAAAAGCAAAAAATATTTTAGGCGCAGTCTAATCCAATTGTGGATTAGGCTTTTTGCTTTCTTTCGATAAATAGTAGAGCAAAGATAAGGAAAAGAGTATACTTATATTATATAATGACTATTTTTGTAAAGAAATGATATGGATAAATTTACAAAAATGTAAAGGGAAAACGAAACAATAGAAAGAATTAAGAAATAGTGTAGTGCGTATCATGAAGTATAGACAAACGTCAAGTTATTGCGAAAGCAGTTATAGGAAAGTATAATGTTAAGATATGAGCAGATGGGATTAAGGGGTCAATAACATATGCTTTGTATATCCACGACAGGTACATATCCAGCGGAAATTCGTTGGAGTTCAAACTTGCAAAATTAAAAGGAAATTGTTTTTTATATTGTACATATGCAATATAAAGGACCGAAAAAGCTAGGAGTGGATTTGTTTGATTAAAAACCCCAAGGTTTTAATATTAACAGCACATTACGGTAACGGTCATGTACAAGTGGCAAAAACATTAGAACAAACATTTCGTCAAAGAGGACTTAAGGATGTAATTGTATGCGATCTTTTTAGTGAATCACATCCTGTCATAACAGACATTACAAAATATTTATATTTAAAAAGTTATACAATTGGGAAAGAGCTATACCGCTTATTTTATTATGGTGTTGAAAAAATTTACGATAAAAAAATTGCATCATGGTATGCCAATTTTGGTCGAAAACGTCTAAAAGCGATATTACAGGCTGAAAAACCCGATATTGTTATTAATACATTTCCAATCATTGCGGTGCCAGAGTTAAAAAAACAAACAGGTATTTCTATTCCTGTTTATAATGTACTTACTGATTTTTGCTTGCATAAAATATGGATTCACCGAGAAGTAGATCGTTATTTTGTCGCAACAGATTATGTGAAGAACATTATGATAGAAGTAGGGGTACCTGCTGAGCAAATTGTAGAGACAGGAATTCCGATTCGGAAAAACTTTGAAGCATCTGTTAATGTAGAAGCCCTGTATGATAAGTATAATTTGTCACGAGACAAAAAGATTTTACTTATTGTAGCAGGGGCGCATGGAGTGCTAGGAAGTGTAAAAGAGTTATGTCAGTCCTTTCTATCAGTTCCTAATCTGCAGATAGCCGTAGTTTGTGGGAAAAATAAAGCATTGCAGGAGGATTTGCTACAACTACAGGAAAGCAATCCAGATGCATTAAAAGTATTCGGTTATGTAGAGAATATTGATGAGCTGTTCCGTATTACCTCTTGTATGATTACGAAGCCAGGAGGAATTACATTAAGTGAAGCAGCAGCTTTGCAAGTACCTGTCGTTTTATATAAACCAGTACCAGGACAAGAAAATGAAAATGCGAAGTATTTTGAAAAACAAGGTGCAGCAGTTGTTATTCGTGAAGATCATGAAATCTTTCCGAAAACGAAAGAATTATTGCAAGATGATATGAAGTTATTGCAAATGAAAGAAGCGATGAAACGCATTTATCGTCCGGAACCAGCGTTTCATATTGTAGATTCGATTTTAGAGGAAAATCACGTGCGGATACATTCACCAGTACGTTCAGCAGCCCTTGTACAGTCTTTTACTTAATATAAGAGCCTCTTTTCTATCTGTAGAAGGAGGTTTTTTTCGTTTATGTATAAATCTATTTTCATTTTTCGATATTTTGTCTAGCTCTGACTCCTAAGCCCTCATGTCTAAGAACCTTCCACACGAGAAGGGAAATTGTTTGTAGAATTTTAAATTATCCACAAAAGAATTCGCTTTCAATATACAGTAAACTTAAAATATTAACAAAAGTATCCACAATATCCACAAGTTTTAGTAAGAATATCCACAAATCAAACAAATGCACTGTGGTTAAATTCCTCTTTTATAGGAGAGATATTCGAATTTATACACATTTTTCGATTTTTGTGGATAAAGTTTTCCACAAAAAAACTACCTCTTCTGAACAAGAGGTAGCGGTATGTTAATAAATTCCTTTTGGTTTATATCCAGCTGCACGATCTGCTCTTTTAAATTCACGTTGATAGAGAACTTCTTGTGTGCTAGATAATTTACTTTTCGTTTTTTCACGTCTTTTCTTATCCATTCTAGTTCACCTCATGTCATAAAGTCATTACCTATCGTTACCAATGACAGAGGGAGATATACATAGATTATTACGCTTCTTTTAAATGGTGAGCGTCTTGGAATGTTGCTTCGCGCATTGTGTGCAACGTGTATTGATCCTTTGGAATTTCATATAGGTTATATACTTCACCGTTTGCGTTAATTTGATCGTATACACATTTACGAGTTTCATTTGCTAGATTGACGTATGGTAGTTTTTCGGCAGCTTTAATAGAACGAGTATTTAATTTGCGAATTCGCATGAAAATAGTCTCAATATCTAATTCGTAGAAAAGCTCACTAAAGAAAGCGTCTTTCGCTGGTTTATTATAACCTTTTCCATGATACGGTTTACCGAGCCAAGTGCCAAGAAAACCTGCTTTTTCTTGGATGTCGAATAAAGTTATTGTTCCGATTGGATTTCCCCATTCATCAACAATTGTGCGTGAAATTAATTCTCCACGTTCTTCCGCTTCAATTGTTTGTTTTGTTAAAAACAAAAATTCGTCATAAGAAGACGCCTTTTGACGCACAAAGGGGAAGACATCAGGGTGCATCATCAAATCATATAGAACGTGGCTGTCATGTAGGTCACGTTTTTTTAACATACTATCTCCTCCTAAAAAGAGGGCAGCATGACGAAAAAAAACATCCCACCCTCGAAATTTTTATATAAAACTTTAAAAAATTTCGGGGTGGGAATCGAACCCACTAGAACCAGTCTATAATGCTGGTGGCGCACCATTTGCCTTCCCCATTCATCAATTTGAAATTACTCAACACGACACAAATTGATCATGGTTTCATTCAGTTTATAATCGTATAATACTTCATCTAGTCAAAAAAATAAACTAGTTTTTATGATTTTTTTGTATAGATAATTTTTCCATCTATCATTGTTAATACAGGCTTGGCTAAATAGTGAAAAGGGTGATGAGTCCATAGGACAAGGTCAGCGTCTTTTTTCGTCTCTATGCTACCAATTTTCTTTTCTAACCGTAAATTACGAGCGGGTAGAATTGTAATTCCTTCTAGAGCTTTATGTTCATCTAATCCTTCCCGAACGGCGATAGCCGCACAAACATTTAAATATTGAATGGGTGTATAGGGGTGGTCTGTCGTAATAGAAACTTCAATCCCATTAGTAGATAAAGTATGATATGTTTGCCAAGATTTGTTTTTAATTTCAATTTTTGAACGGCGCGTTAATGTTGGTCCGACGGATACTTTTAAATCGTGGCCTGCTAATTTATCAGCAATAAGATGGCCTTCTGTACAGTGTTCAATACGTAAATCGAGATTAAATTCCTTAGCGAAGCGAAGAGCAGATAAAATATCATCTGCACGATGAGCGTGGGCACGTATAGGAATTTCACGGTGGAGCGCTTGCAAAATAGGAATCATTCGAAAATCGGTATCATGTCCATAGTGCTTTGCTTCATAAAATGCTTCTCGAAGCATTCCCATAATTCCCATACGGGTAATAGATTCTTTGTTTCCGTTGCTATGCATTCGTTTTGGATTTTCTCCAAACGCAATTTTCAAACCAGCAGGTTCTTGAATGACCATATGATCAATACTATTTCCTGCTGTTTTAATGACGCATGTTGTTCCGCCAATTACATTTTGGCTTCCAGGCATAACATGCACGGTTGTAATGCCGCTTTGCACAGCATCTTGAAAAGCCACATCAAAAGGATGAATGCCGTCAAGAGAACGAATATGGGGTGTTAATACTTCTGCGGTTTCATTTGCATCATTTCCAGCCCAACCAGTTCCTTCATCATATAAACCAAGATGTGTATGCACATCGATAAAGCCTGGGAGAAGATGAAGGCCGCGTGCATCAATAACAATCATATCCTTGCTAGGTTCAATCAATCGTTCTAACGCAACGATTTTGTCATTCTCTACCAATACATCCCCTTGCAATTTAGGAGATGTAATGGGATAAACAGTCGCTTGCTTAAATAATGTTTTCATAAGAACCTCTTTAGCTTTCCTGCAAGTTTTTTCTAGCGGAATTTAGAAATTATGAATGCAATACAATATTTTGAAGCGCATGTTCTAAAGTAGCATAAGAATGTGTATATCCATGTTGTATTGCCTTTTGAGGTAATACTTTTTGTCCTTCTAAAACAAGGATACTCTTTTCACCGAGAAGGGTTTTAAGCGCAGACTCAGGTACTGGTAACCAATGTGGGCGATGAAGCACTTTCGCGATTGTGCTTCCAAATTCCGTCATTGTTATAGGATGAGGAGCTGTAATATTGAATGCACCGCTTATTTCTTTTGTATGAATCGCAAAATCGATCATTCGAACAACATCTTCAAGGTGAACCCAAGAAAGCAATTGGTTTCCTGAACCGATTGTTCCTCCAATAAAGAATTGATAGGGAAGTAACATTTTCGGTAGTGCTCCTCCATCTTTTCCAAGAACAATACCGAAGCGCGTATAAATCGTACGAATACCAAGATCAGCCGCTTTACTCGCTTCTTCTTCCCATAATTGTACGGTAGTGGCTAAAAAATCATTCCCTTTCTTAGGATGATCTTCTGTAAATGTGTCTGTCTCTGATGTACCGTAATAGCCAATCGCACTTGCATTTATAAACGTGCTTGGGGATTGGTGTAAAGTTTGTAGTTGTTTAATTAATCCTTTTGTGGTGTTTAAACGACTATTTATAATTTTTTCTTTCTGTTGTTTCGTCCAGCGACCATTATTAATAGATTCTCCGGCCAGATTAATAACGATATCAACGGAAGAAAGCGGGAATTCTGAAGCGTCATCATTCCAATGTATATACCGTATATTTGTAGGGGAATGATTTTCTCTTACTTGACGTGTCAGGATGTATACGGTATGTCCGTTGCTTGCTAAATATAAAGTGAGTTCTTTTCCAATAAAACCAGTTCCTCCAGTAATAGCAATTTCCAAGAGAAATCCCTCCTTATTATGTATATTCAAGAAACTCAAATTTGTTTCATATATGTTAAAATGATATTGAGGTGAAATGTATGGCTGTCATTACAAAAATAGAAGTACAAAAACGAACGAACGAAAGATTTAATATTTACATTGATAAAGGTCATGGAGAAGAATATGGCTTTAGTGTTGATCAAGTGACCTTAATAAAACATGGACTTCAAAAAGGTTTGGAATTTGATGATGTTGAATTAGCAAACGTTTTATATGATGAAGAAGTACAAAAAGCATATTTATATGCAATTACTTATTTATCGCATCAAATGAGAACGAAGCAAGAAGTAGAAGAGCAATTACGGAAAAAAGAAATTGGACAAGCCATCATCTCTGAAGTTATTTCAAAACTATTACGTGATCGTTATATTAATGACAAAGAGTATGCAATTGCCTATGTGCGTACGCATAGCAATGTGAATCAAAAAGGCCCAATTGTCATTAGGCGTGAACTGTTAAGTAAAGGGATTTCGGATGTAATGATTACCCATAGTTTACAGGAGTATCCCGAGGAGAAGCAAATTGAAAATGCTCTTGTACTTATAGAAAAAAAGAAAAAGTCTTATCAAAAACATTCTTTTCTACAAATGAAACAAAAATTAGAGGAGATGTTAGTGCGGAAAGGGTATGGGCGTGATATCATTCAAATTTGTTTAGAAGAACTAAAAGATGAAAAGGATGATAAACAGCAAGAAGAAGCCCTTATATATCACGGGAATAAGTATCATGAAAAATATAAGAAATATGATGGTTGGACGTATGAAAATAAGATGAAGCAAGCATTATATCGAAAGGGTTTTTCGATTGATGAAATAGAAGTATTTATTCAAATGAAACGTGAAGAGGGATGAGGGAGAAAAATATGAGAAACATGCCAAAGCGCTATAGCGAGATGACACCACATGAGCTAAGAGAAGAAATAGGCGTTTTAAAAGAACAAGCAGTAAAAGCAGAGCAACTTGGCATTGTAAATGAATTTGATGTTTTAATGAGAAAAATTGCGATGGCACGTGCTTATATGACAGATATAAATGAATTTCAGGTTGGCGAAACATATGAACTTGTAGAAGAGCCAGGGATATCGTTTACCATTACGTATTTTAATGGGGTATTTGCTTGGGGACATAAACAAAATGATACAGAGGAAATTGGCATTCCTATTTCATTATTGCAAAAGAAATGAAAACCAGAGAGCCTTGGCTGCTCTGGTTTTCACTTTTCCTAGTTGTTAAAGGAGATAGGCGGTTAAAGTTGACGTTTTCTCATCTCATTTGCCAAAATAATGAGAGACTGTGTTTGCTGCGTTTGTCCATTCACTTGTGCTTTTGCGTGTTTTGGACGAGCCCACGTGGGGTTGAATGACTCAGAACGACGGTCTAAATGATTGCGGTAGCTCATTTTATCACCTCGTATAAGAAGTTATCGATAAACAGTTGTTATGCTTCTTCTTGATTAGCGGCACGCATTCGCTCTTGCGGATGCGTATTAATGGTGCCGTTAGGGCGTTTTGAAGCAAAGCGAGCTTTTGCTTGTGTAGGACCGTTGATTTTGCTGTTGTTTTTGGATTCAGACCAAATTTCAGATTGTTTGCCCAAGAGGAACTCCCCCTCGCTACAATTTGATACAAAAAGTATCACTTATAGATTGTGCAATGTGAGAGAAAATATTCTAGAGAAATACAAATAAAAAACGGTTTAAAACCCTTTAAAACCTTTTCTTTTTAGGTGGGCGAGAGCGTCTGGCCGTGCGTAGAAGTGACTTTTATATTGAAGAAATGAATGAATTGATTAAAGGAGACATAACATGAACGATATTTTTGAAAAACTAACGAAAGAACTTCTTGAAAAAAATGCATCTCTTTCTTATTCTCAAGCGCGTACTTGGGTTGAGTTATTATGGGAGGACTTTGGTGCGACATATGCAAAAGTAGGAACGTATCAAGGGATTGAAATGACAGAGAAAATCGTACGCACGTGGATTAATAACCAAGGGGCACGTTTGCATGAAATTCAAACGAATAATCCAAAGTATAGTCATTTAATTAACAAAGACGATCATGTTAAACATTAAAAAAACGACCAATTTTGGTCGTTTTTTTAATGAGGAAGTAATTCTAATTTTTTGCGCAGTTTTTCTTCGCTGAAAATCCATCCTGTGTAGGAACTCATAATCTCAAGGTCTTTACTCAGCTGAACAATTGCGACAAATGGATAATAATCTTTGCTGCGATAGCGCAGATCAATAAATCGAACTTCATAATAATCATTGTATTCAAAAATATCCCAGCGATAGACAGGAGAGAATGATAAGAACGCTGAAATGTTTTCATCTTTTTGAGCGGCACGAATGACATCGTTATTAGGTAATGGAATGCGCTCGAATTTATCATGAACCATAATACTACCGCGATGCCAACGGGCAACATAGTAATGGTCTTTTGTTACGATGGCTAAGTGATAATGATAAAAGCGGTATGACGGTGAAATCATGACTTGTTCAACATCACGGAATCGTTTCTTTACGACATTCTTTACATTTTGGCGCATCATAATTCGGCCAATATAATAAATGGCCATTAATATATAAGCAGCTACTCCGGCATAACCTTTATTTGCACCGACAAGGATACAGGCAATTGCTAATGTATGAATGAAGAAAATCACTGCATCAAATGTATTAATAACACCTAGTGCCACCCATTTCTTAGTGAAAGGCCGCAGTGCTTGTGTACCGTATGCGTTGAAAATATCAACGAAAACATGAAGAAACACAGCAATAAATGACCATAGAAGCAGATGGAGATAAGGAGGACTTTGAAATACGGCAAAAGTAATCCCGCTAACAAGAAATGTCCAAAGAATAACAGCTGGAATCGAATGAGTAATCCCGCGATGATTTCGAATATATTTTGCATTGTTTCTTA
Source organism: Bacillus multifaciens (assembly GCF_030756675.1). Taxonomy (GTDB): domain Bacteria; phylum Bacillota; class Bacilli; order Bacillales; family Bacillaceae_G; genus Bacillus_A; species Bacillus_A multifaciens. Next base: position 20,187 of record NZ_JAVBXD010000024.1, on the reverse strand, counting down.
ATTTTAAAACCGTATCAATATCAGGGATATTTGAACCGACAATCGTTGCAAACATCACAGCTTGTGGTCCGAAGTCACTTTGACTGAGCGCTGGATCTAGTGTGGCTAAGCTTCCTAATGTAACGCCCATAACAAGATGAGTGGCTGTGTCCATGAAAACCACCTCCGTTTTTTATTAATGTAACTCTTTTTATTCTATATCACAAGGCATTTGCCTTTAATTTCTTATATCATCTTACTTAAGTTTTCTCCTAAATTCATTATAATAGTACGTATATGCAAAAATGAGGGGGATCAAGTTTGAAACTTGAGATATTAGATGAATTTAACATAGAAAAATTTGGGCATGATTTAATCAGTTGGTTTGAAACAGAGCAGCGTGATTTACCATGGCGCATGAATAAAGATCCATATCGCGTTTGGGTTTCGGAAATTATGCTTCAGCAAACGCGGGTTGAAGCTGTAAAACCATATTACGCAAACTTTATGGAAAAGTTCCCAACATTAGAAGCGTTAGCTGATGCAGAAGATGAAGAAGTGTTAAAAGCGTGGGAAGGCCTTGGTTATTATTCGAGAGCGCGTAACTTACACGCTGCCGTAAAAGAAGTAAAGGAACAGTACGGCGGAAAAGTTCCTAATGATGTAAAAAAAATTGAAAAGTTAAAAGGTGTAGGGCCCTATACAAAAGGGGCGATTTTGAGTATTGCTTACGGAGTTCCAGAGCCGGCTGTTGATGGAAATGTGATGCGTGTCTTATCACGCATTTTGTCAATTTGGGATGATATCGCCAAACCAAAAACACGTAAAGTATTTGAAGAGGTTGTGCGCCAAATCATCTCAAAAGAAAATCCATCTTATTTTAATCAAGGATTGATGGAACTCGGGGCACTGGTTTGTGTTCCGAAAAATCCATCTTGTCTTTTATGTCCGGTTCGGGAGCATTGCCGTGCATTTGCAGAAGGTGTACAAAAAGAATTGCCGGTGAAAAGTAAAGCGAAGGCACCAAAAATGGTTCCGCTTGTTGCTGGTGTATTGCGCACTGAAGATGGTAAATATGTTGTGAATAAACGAGCGAGCACAGGCTTACTTGCTAACATGTGGGAATTTCCGAATGTAGAGATTGGAGAAGGGATTCGTAATCATAAACAGCAATTAACAGACTATATGAAAGAGAATTTTTCTCTTTCTGTTGCTATTGATGATTATGCAATGAATGTTCATCATACATTTACGCATAGAACGTGGGATATCTTTGTATTTTATGGTACCGCGTTGCAACCAATTGTTGAAACGGATCATTTAAAAATAATCACTACTGAAGAATTTGAACAATTGCCTATTTCGAAATCACATCGAACAATTTATGAAGAGTGCGTGAAAAGACTCCAGCCGTAGCGGCTGGAGCTCTTAATCATGAGGTATTTCTGTACTATGCATCCAATCAGCTTGTTGCCGCTGCAGGCCGCCACGTGCTTCAATTTCTTTTACAACTTCTTTATAAATGGTTTGTCCTTCTACGTTTAAGTAGGGCATCATTTGTTGTAAGGAATGATGAAAATAAGCGAGCTCTTCTTGATTCCATTGATCTTTCGGAGTCATTGATAACTCTGTCATATCACGTCCAACATACATTGTGTAGCACCTCCATCATAATTAGTTTGAATGAACGTTTTTATCTGTATACGTAAAAAAAATTTTTCTTTTCACGTTTTTAACGGATAGGTTCAGGCAAGGATGGTTACATTATTTGTTGTGGAGGTGAGAAAGATGAATCAAAAACAACAAAGCTTAGGTAAAACAACTTCTGGTGCTAGCATTCAAAGCGCAAAACAACAAAGCGCTAGCTATGGCACAGAATTTGCAACAGAAACAAATGTACAAGCAGTAAAACAACAAAACGCTCAAGCAGAAGCTAAGAAATCACAAGCTTCTAGTGCTAGCGCTCAAAGTGCAAATGCTAGCTATGGTACAGAGTTTGCAACAGAAACAAATGTACAAGCAGTAAAACAACAAAACGCAAAATCAGCAGCAAAAAAATCTTAGTTCGAACCAATAAGAAAAACACTCCTCTAATGTAAGGGGAGTGTTTTTCTTTGTGTAAGCCGACATAACTTCTAATAAGTCAACAAATATAGTCAAAGGAGACGAAGCGGTTTTATTCGAAAATATGTAATAGGATTTTTAGGAGGGATGGGATGAAACTGTTTGATGAATTGGTTGAAGAGCAATTGCGGACGATGGATGAATTATTAAAGTTACAAGTTCATTTAGAAAAATATCAACATCTTGAAATGAATGAGCAAGATGCGAAAGAACTTCATTTTATTCGTCAAGAAATTCAACGAACAGAAAAAGCATTAAAAGGTTTACAGTTGAAGTTTGAGCAGCAAACAGCTGCGGTCATTCATTCTTTTGAAAATGAGAAGATGCTTTCAAGTGAAGAGACGATTTCATGAATCGGCTCTTTTGTTTTAAAATTTCGACAGAAACGTTATAATAAAGAGAAAAGTGAATTCGGCTCAATATGTTTGAAAAAGAGTAAGAATGAACGGCATTTCAAATAACAACTTTAGAAGAGCGTTCACGGCGAAAGAAGGGAGAAAGTATGGGGTTTCCCAAAGAAGGAGAAAAAATACAAATACATAGTTATAAACATAACGGTTCCATTCATAGAATGTGGGAAGAAACAACCGTTTTAAAGGGGACACAAAGTCTTGTGATTGGAGCAAATGATCGAACGGTCGTAACAGAGGCTGATGGACGAACATGGATTACTCGTGAACCGGCTGTTTGCTATTTTCATTCGAATTATTGGTTTAATGTTATTGGCATGCTAAGGCAGGAAGGTGTGTATTACTATTGTAATTTAAGTTCACCATTTGCCTATGATCATGAAGCATTAAAATATATTGACTATGATTTAGATATTAAAGTGTATCCTGATATGACGTATACATTGTTAGATGAAGATGAGTACGAAAAACATCGTGAGATTATGAATTATCCGGCTGTCATTGACACGATTTTAAAACGAAATGTTGAATATTTAACGCAGTGGATTCATCAGCGAAAGGGTCCGTTTGCTCCTGATTTTATTGATATGTGGTATGAACGATATTTAATGTATAGAGATTAAAGAAAAAACCTGCTAGGGCGTCCAGCAGGTTTTATCCTTTTAACATGATGGGAGGGAGAGGCATGCAAGGAATCAAACGGTATCTCCAATTCGTAAAGCCATATCGGTGGCTCATTACGATTACCATTGTAATCGGTCTTATTAAATTTGGTATTCCGCTTATTATGCCGTGGTTATTAAAGTATATTATTGATGATATTATTCAAGGCGGAAGTTCACTAGAGCAGAAAACATCTCAATTATTTGTGGCTATCGGGATTGCTATGTTTATTTTTGCGGTATTACGTCCGCCGATTGAATACTATCGCCAATACTTTGCGCAGCGTATTGGAAATGCAGTGTTGTATGATTTGAGAAAACATATTTTCGCGCACTTACAAAAATTAAGCTTACGATTTTATTCTAATACAAAGACGGGTGAAGTTATTTCTCGTGTAATAAACGATGTTGAGCAGACGAAAGACTTCGTTATTACTGGATTAATGAATGTGTGGCTTGATACAGCAACGATTTTTATTGCGATTACGGTTATGTTTTCGATGAATGTGAAATTAACGCTCGTTTCCTTACTCGTACTGCCTTTGTACGTAATTGCAGTTAAGTATTTTTTCAGTCGTCTTCGAACATTAACACGAGAGCGTTCACAAGCGCTGGCAACGATGCAAGGCTATTTACATGAGCGTATTCAAGGGATGCAAGTCACGCGAAGCTTTGCTTTAGAGGAGTATGAAAAAGAGAAATTTCAAGAGAAAAACAGTGCATTTTTAACAAAGGCATTAACTCATACAAGCTGGACAGCAAGGACATTTTCTACTGTAAACACATTAACGGATCTTGGACCTTTAATCGTAATTGCTTTTGCTGCTTATGAAGTCATTCATGGATCGTTAACGCTGGGCACAATGGTAGCTTTTGTTGGATATATGGATAGTTTATATAGTCCGCTGCGCCGCCTTGTAAACTCTTCGACGACACTTACACAAGCTTTTGCCTCTATGGACCGCGTTTTTGAATTACTAGATGAAGAGTATGATATTGTAGATTGTCCCAATGCGATTACAAAGAAGTCGCTTCGAGGTGAGATTATATTTGAAAATGTTTCATTTCGTTATAATGAAAAGGAACAAGATGTACTCCGAAATATTTCTTTATCTATTTCACCAGGTGAGAAAGTAGCACTTGTTGGTTTAAGCGGGGGTGGAAAGTCTTCGCTTGCCAGTTTAATTCCGCGCTTTTATGACGTTTCTAAAGGAGCGATTTATGTAGATGAGATGGACGTTAGAAACTATAATGCGCGGAATTTACGCAGTCATATTGGTCTTGTCTTGCAAGATAATATTTTATTTAGCGATACAATTGGTGCCAATATTTTATATGGAAGACCAGAAGCGGCAGATGAAGAGGTAGTCGAAGCAGCTAAAGCCGCACATATTCATGATTTTATTATGAGTTTACCGGACGGATATGAAACGGTGGTCGGGGAAAGAGGTGTAAAATTGTCTGGTGGTCAAAGGCAACGCATCGCGATTGCGCGTGTATTTTTAAAAAATCCGTCGTTGCTTATTTTAGACGAAGCTACATCTGCGCTTGATTTAGAAAATGAACGTTATATTCAAGAAGCATTGCAAACGTTAGCGGCTGATCGAACTACAATTATGATTGTGCATCGATTATCGACAATTACACACGTAGATACAATCATTTATTTAGAAGATGGTGAAATAAAAGAAAAGGGTTCGCATCAGCAATTAATGGAAAAGCGTGGTTATTACTATAATTTATATCAAATTCAAAATATAAAAGAAACGACCCCTTCATAATAGGAAAGGGTCGTTTTCTTATTCGTCCTCTTGTTTTTCGTGAATTTGTAGTTCATCTTCTGGGTTGTGATACGTATAGAAACTGTCTACAAGTAAATCTAAATGTTCTACTTCTTCGCTATAATTAATAATAGCTGAAACGAGAGGAAACAAATGAAGCCATATTCGATAGCTTTCTTCGTCATCTTTATTTTGATAGTTCATAAATATATCAATTAGTTGTTGTTTTCCAACAGAAACTTCGTCAAGTATTTCAACAGATTGTTGTTTCTTTGCTTTCCCGATAAATTTGAGCAATACTTGCTCATGATAATGAGTTAATGAATCCAGCTCATTTTGAATCGATTCTTGAAATGATTCTGGCATATATCGTAACTCGTTCTCTGTTCGATGGAGCGCCTTTAATGTACTTAAAGCGCGACTTGTTGTTGCTAACATTTGTCTAAATAGGACTAGTTTACGAATTTTAGCAACTTGTACTTTTTTTGTATAACTTCTTTCTTCTTTATACAACAAATAGTAATGGTTTAAACGAATCATTCTTTCTTTCATACGGTCAATATCTGTTTTCAATGTTGTGAAATCAGATGCCTGCCTACTGCTCATTCGAATCCATTTTACAATTTCTTCTGTACTATCCACGATTTTATGATAGAGTTTTGTTTCGTATTTTGGCGGCATAAATATTAAGTTTACGAGAGATGCCGCAATAATCCCAATCATAATTGTTGCGAATCGTAATAGGGCAAAATCAAAGAAATTTGCTCCTTGATATTCCATAATGGCAATAACCGTTACGAGCGCAATAGAAATGGTATTTTCTAGATGTAATTTTAAAGCAAGTGCAATAACTAATATGCACGTTAATCCAATAGTAAGAGGATTACTTCCAAAAGCAAATACAAAGACAATTGCAAAAATTGCTCCCATTACATTTGCTTGAATTTGTTCTAAAGCTGTTAAATATGAGCGGTACACAGAAGGCTGTACAGCAAAAATTGCTGAGATTCCCGCAAATACAGGGCTTGGTAATCCAAGCAGTACACATGTAAATAAAGCTAATGTAATGGCAATACCCGTTTTTAAAACGCGAGCACCAAGTTTCATACTCTTTTCTATATCCTTTCTTTCTTGTCAGAATGAATGTACAATATGATACTATACATTCATTAACTTATGTTAGCAAGTAGTATTTTAATGAAAAAACCTGCTGAATTTCAGCAGGTTTTTGTAATTTGTTATAGAGTACTATGAGAATGAAAAGTCGTCAATAAGAAAGCTGTTATCCTTTTGCTTTACTCTGTTGAAACAGATGGATCGGCTTGCTCTTTTGTTGGAATTACTTCGTAGAAATGAGAATTTAGATTGGTTAGCAAAGGTGAGAGGAGCAGGGCCTCTTCGTATTGTTCATGCTCATTTAATATACGAATGTAATCTAATAACAGCTCTTTCACATCAGATTCTCCTATTTTGCTGAGCGGACGAAGCGTAACATTCGCTCCTTTTGCAATTCGTCGTCTTAATGATTGTTCTGTTAAGCCAAAATCAGGATGATGACGTAAGTAGACAACCCCGCCTGTCATTCCGGCACAAATCCACGGGCCAGGGTCACCGAGGACGAGCGCACGGCCGTTTGTCATATATTCAAAAGCAAATCCTTTTATATTAGCGTGAATACCGATATTTCCATGCTCTTCTTTCGGGAGTGGTTTTGTCATTCTTCCGCCAATAATCATATCAGCTCCTGATAGACGAATCCCTGCTCTAGCGTCAGCATTTCCTTGTACATATAATGCTCCTTTTTGTGCGCCGTATCCGAATCCTTTTCCAACAGAACCGTTATAGTATTTCCCATCTTTTCCTTTTGTTTTTGTAATATAAATCCCACCGCCAAAAGCTGTTTTTCCAATGCCGTCTTGTGCACCGCCGTTGACGTGAATAAAGAGGTTTTCGCTATTATAGGCGCCTAGTCCATTTCCAGGAACAGACCCGTTTGTATATTTTAATGTGATCGGCTCTAATACGCGATTTTCATATAGCTTACTGCGAGTGCGATAGCAAGATTCCATGCCGCCCATCACACGTTGGTCAACGCCAATGCTAATAAGTTCTTTAGATGTAATAGAATAATGAGCTTTACTACCTTCTTGATGCGCTGCTGTTTGCAAGGTATTGTATGTTACATCTTCTAATGTTTGTAATAAGTAATGTAAATTTAGTAAATGCTGGCCGTGTGTTTGTTCTAATAAATCAGAACGGCCGACAATTTCTTGTAAGTTGTTATAACCAAGCTGCGCTGTTAATCGTTTTAGCTCTGTGCCAAAAGCTGTGAATAAATGTAACAATCCTTCTACAGCACTTTCGAAATTTCGCGGTACGAAGCGACGCAGCCCATGTTCTTTCGCTTGTGCTTCTGATTCAATTTGCGTTGCAATCCCGACATGACAAGTATCTAAATGACAGCCTCGGCATGTCGTACAACCGATCGCAATCATAGACAGTGTACCGAAGCCGATGCGGTTTGCACCAAGAAGCATAATTTTTAATGCATCTGCAGCACTGCGGATGCCGCCGTCAGCCCAAATTTCTACACGCTCTCTCATTCCAGCTTCTAACAGGGCGTTATGAGCAGCTTTGACACCAATTTCAACAGGAAGACCAACGTGCTGCAGGGCATGAATACGTGCGGCACCTGTCCCGCCATCGAAACCGCTAATGTTAATAAAGTCAGCACCAGCTTTGGCGATGCCTACTGCAATGGTTCCAATATTAGGGACAACAGGAACTTTAACAGCTACTTTCGCGTGTTGATTGGCAGTTTTAATTTCAGTAATGATTTGCGCTAAATCTTCAATCGAATAAATGTCATGGTTATTGGAAGGTGAGATTAAATCCGAACCAATTGTTGCATTTCGCGCTTCTGCAATTTTTGCTGTTACTTTTGAACCTGGTAAATGTCCGCCTTCTCCTGGTTTTGCTCCTTGCCCAATTTTAATTTCAATTAAGTTAGATGAATTGAGGAGTTCAGCGTTGACGCCAAATCTTCCTGATGCAATCTGTTGCCCGCGTGTATGTGGATATTTACCAATCATATCTTTAATTTCGCCGCCTTCACCGTTTAAACTAATCATATTTAATCGGTCAGCAGCCTCGGCATAAGCACGGAAGGCAATTTCATTTTGTGAGCCAAATGACATCGAGCTAATAATAAATGGGAGACTATGAGCGTTTACTGCAATTGAAACTTTTTCAATTGGCGCTTTATGATTTGTTTCTTTTATTTTTATAAGGTGACGAATTGCCGTTGGATTCTTTTCTTCTAATTCATTTAGCTTTTCACGGTAGTCATCATATGCATTTCCTTTGGCAATATCTCCAATCGCTTTCCATATGCGCGGGAATAGATGAAACGTTTTTCGTATGTTTGCTTTTTCATTTGTATAATCGATTGCCCGGGCTTTTGCATCTTCTGCTAGTGTTTTTAGTGAAAAAGCCAACCTACTAGATCCAAGGAAATTTGTAATATCCAATATCTGTGCAATTTCTTCGTGTAGACCGATGGAAGAGAAGAGGCGACCATAGCCGCGTAATTCATGAATTCCAAGTGTTGAAATCACTTTTTCAATTCCTTTATTCAATGCGTTATATAAGTTGAGAAGAGGCGTTTCTGTTCCATCGTTTACTGTTGCAAATGTAAGGTATGGATTGATAACATCTGCTCCTAAACCATATAAAGTCACAATGTCGTGTAAAGAACGAAGTGCCCCGGAACGTACGACAATTGCACAATCACGGCGGAGTTTATGCTTCACGAGCTCTTGATGAATTTTGGCTGTAAGTAAGTGTGGATCAACCCATAATTGGCCGTTTTGATGAGCTTTTGCATCATCAATGATAAGAAGTGATGTGCCTTTTTTTATTGCTGCCACAGCTTCTGCCCCAAGTCGATTCAGCGCCGCACCTAAAGTTTCATCCTCTGTAAACGTTCCAGACAATTTATAGACAGTGCTGTGCAGAGCGAACATACGGATGAGTTGTTCAGAAGAAACTGTATCTAGATGACTTGCAGCTTGTTGTCCGGCTGCTCCCTCTAAGACAACTGGACTTGGAAGTTCTACAATAAATGGTTGTTCGTTTGCCGCGTGCAGCTTTGGCCGTTTTCCTACAATTGTACGTGTAGAAAAGTGCTCTACTTCTCGGTCGCGATCAATTGCAGGATTTGTTACAACTGCAACGCTTTCCTTTATAAAATCAGCGATATTTCGTCTTCCTGCATCGAGTGCTGTAAGAGGGGCATCATGACCGAGGGAGCGAATTGGTTCAGCGCCTTTTTCAGCCATTTGCTCGAGAAGTTGAATATGTTCGCGGTCCCAGCCGAAAGCCGCGTATTGCTCCGTTTTTACTTCTGTAATTGAAACAAGGTGATCTAATTCATCTGTTGGCGGAGCTTGTAGATGATGACGATAGTCAACAGATTCAATTCGTTGCTTCATACGTGTATATACTTCTTTTTGGTAGGCATCATATTCATATAAAATAAGGTCGCCTTCTAGGTTTCGCTTCAGCCCTATTTTTTCACCTGGAGCAAGTGATTTTGGTTCTGCGACATATTCAGCCGGAGAAATAACACCTGGTTCAGAGGAAAAAATATAAGAGCTTTCCGTTTCTACTTTCCAAACGGGGCGTAAACCAAGGGAGTCTACGCTAAAAACAGCTTCATCTTTATGGCGTGAAATAATTCCAGCCGGTCCTTGAGCGAAATGTCCCCATGCTTCACGTATATACGTATATAAGTCTTGCATATGCGGCTTGTATAATTTAATTTCATTAATAATTGGTGGAAATAATATGTCCATTGCTTCGAATAAGCTATAGTTGTAGTTGGTAAGAAGTGTTTCTAGTGTACGGTTTAAATCTTGCGAGTCACTGCCGCCATTTGTAAGTGGCACATCAATCATTTCAGATTGATCTCGCAGCTTAGCAATCGTATTAATTTCTCCATTATGTCCAAGGATGCTAAAAGGTTGAACGCGAAAAAAATTAGATAGTGTATTCGTAGAATAACGGTTATGTCCAAGAGTCATTGTAGATGCGATGAGTGGATGTTGCAGGTCAGCATAATAGGATACAAGTGTATCGCCAGCTCCGAGCACCTTATAAACAACATGATCTGGACTGAATGACGCAACATGAATCGCTTCATTTTTTTCGATTTCTATCGTTAGCGAGAATAATAATTGGTCAATCTTTTCATGTTGTTTTTCTGGAATAACGGCAATTTGCCAAAATAGCGGTTCTTCTTGTTTACCGATAGGTCCGAGGGCATCAGAGTTAGTTACAGTGCTAGTTTCAAATATAATCGTTACATTTTCTCTCTGTAGTAAGGAGCGAATATCATTTTGTAAGGCATGTGCACTTTGTTTTTGCTGTAGAAAAAAATGCCCAACGATAAAGTGAGGATGGTCCACTAATGTTGGATTATAACCATTTTTCATTAATTTTTCTTTCCAAAGTGCTTTCGGAAGATCGATATGAATTCCGATTCCATCGCCTTCGTTATTAATAAATCCAGCGCGGTGATTCATTTTTACAAGTGACTGTATGCAAAGATCGATGTTTTCTTTCGTTGGAATGTTTCGTTTCTCCATCACGGAAACGATTCCACATGCATCATGTTCGGCACGTGCATAATTTCGAAATAAAGATGGTGTCCATTTATTAGTTGTACCCGGCATTCGCCAATCCCCCTCTTTTTGAATTTAGAATAATCAAAATATTAAAGGTGTACGACACCTAATATTTAGAAATAATAAAGTGAAACACTGACGAGAAGTAGTAAGATGACTCTTTATGTTGCGATAAAGACAGATAATTATGAATAATTATACTATTGTTGTGTAATTTATGAAATAGTAAAAATAAAAAAACAGAGGATCGCCTCTGTTTTATATAAATCCACTTTGATTTTTTAACACATAGATTGTTGCTATGTAGAATACGACATGCCCGCTACTGGCTAGCTCTTTTTGTTTCAAACCTGGCATGTGGCAGGAAAAGGCCCTGACCGCTTCTATGCATCGCCAGTCCCTCTCGCCCATTTAAAAAATGCTTTTCTGTCGGTTTTTCAGAAAGTAACTGAGCAGTTACATTTTATTTTAAGGCAGCAAATGCTCTGCCCACGGCTTCAATTGTGTATTCAATGTCTTCTTTTGTATGTTCTGTAGTTAAGAACCATGCTTCATATTTAGATGGTGCTAAGTTAATTCCTTCATGAAGCATTAGTTTGAAGAACTTACCGAACATTTCACCGTCTGTATTTTGGGCAGCATCGTAGTCTTCGATTTTATCTTTTGTAAAGTATACTGTTAAAGCACCTTTTAGGCGATTTAATGTAATGTCAATGTTGTGTGCCGCTGCTTGTTCTAGAATACCTTTTTCAAGCATTGCTCCAAGTTCATCTAGTTTTTCATATACGCCTTCTTGCTTAAGTACCTCTAAGCATGCGATACCAGCAGCCATAGAAGCAGGGTTTCCAGCCATTGTACCCGCTTGATAAGCAGGACCGAGCGGTGCAACTTGCTCCATAATTTCTTTTTTCCCGCCGTAAGCACCGATTGGAAGACCACCACCGATTATTTTACCAAGTGCAGTTAAGTCTGGTGTCACGTTAAGTAAATCTTGAGCACCGCCATACATAAAGCGGAACGCTGTAATAACTTCATCATAAATCACTAATGCACCTGCTGCATGAACAAGTTCATTTACTTTTTCAAGGAAGCCTGGTTTTGGTTCAACAATACCGAAGTTTCCAACGATTGGTTCTACAAGAATCGCGGCAACTTCATGTCCCCATTTATCTAAAGCTTCTTTTAGTGTATCTACATTATTAAAAGGAACTGTAATTACTTCTTGTGCAATACTTTGTGGTACACCAGCAGAATCAGGAGTACCAAGCGTAGAAGGACCAGAGCCTGCTGCTACAAGCACTAAATCAGAATGTCCATGATAGCAACCCGCAAATTTCAAAATTTTTGTGCGTCCTGTATAAGCGCGAGCAACGCGAATTGTTGTCATAACAGCTTCTGTTCCTGAGTTTACAAAACGTACTTTATTCATTGCTGGCATAGCTTCTTTCAACATTTTTGCAAATTTTACTTCTAAAGCTGTCGGTGTTCCGTATAACACACCATTTTCGGCAGCGACTTTAATCGCTTCTGTTACATGTGGATGAGCATGACCTGTAATAATCGGCCCGTATGCTGCTAAATAATCGATATATTTGTTGCCGTCCACGTCCCAAAAGTAAGCACCTTTCCCGCGCTCCATTGCAACTGGTGAACCGCCGCCAACTGCTTTAAAAGAGCGAGAAGGACTGTTTACACCACCAACGATATGTTCTAAAGCTTCTTTATGTAATTCTTCTGACTTTGTGAACTTCATGAAAATTCATCTCCTTACAAAAATCTATGTATTATTTTAACATGTTTTTGGAAAAGACGTATTGTTTGTACAAGTTGCTGCTGTTGGGTAAACTATTCGTTGTGCGAAATTGAAGCTTTCACTAACGCATTGGTAATTATATGTTTAAGTTGAAAAAACGACATAAACCTCTCTTTTTTTAGATGGTCGAGAGCGACTGGCCGTGCGTAGAGGCGGTCATGGCATTATTCTGCCACATGCCATGGAGTGGAGGTCATGTTGTATTTAGCATAGCAGCGATTTATATGTCGAAAAAATATATAGTTAGGCATGTAACAAGGAAAGCTATTGTTTACTAGAGTGGAAGAGAGAAAGGAGAATCGTAATGGAGACGGTTATTGACGTAAAAGATTTACGAAAAGAATTTACATCGTATTCAAGCCGCTCAGGATTAAAAGGAGCGTTTCGAGATTTATTAAATCGTAATTATAAAATTGTCCCAGCAGTAAATGATATTTCGTTTACTGTAAAGCAAGGGGAGATGGTTGGATATATTGGAGAAAATGGTGCTGGTAAATCCACTACTATTAAAATGCTAACAGGTATTTTGACACCGACTGCTGGACAAATTACTGTGAATGGCATGAATCCTCATAAACAAAGGGAAGAATTTGTGAAAACAATAGGTGTTGTGTTTGGCCAACGTTCGCAGCTTTGGTGGGATATTGCTGTGCAAGAATCATTTCGTTTGTTAAAAAAAGTATATGGTGTATCCGATGCGCAGTATAAAGAACATATGGAACATGTAATTGAAACGTTGGATATTGGTCCTTTATTAGATAAGCCCGTCCGAAAGTTATCGCTTGGCCAACGGATGCGCTGTGAATTAGCGGCAGCTTTAATTCATAATCCGCCGCTATTGTTTTTAGATGAACCGACAATTGGTCTTGATGTTCTCGTGAAATTAAAAATTCGTGATTTTCTAAAAGAAATGAATGAACGCTATAAAACAACAATTTTATTAACGACGCATGACATTACAGATATTGAAGCGCTTTGTGATCGTGTTGTTATGTTAGATGAAGGAAAAATAATGTATGACGGATCTTTAGACAAGCTTCGTTCGCAGTGGGGAGCAGAAAAAGAAATTCATTTTCAATTTGTAACTTCTGTTTCTTATCAGCAAATTGCGATGCTAATGCCTGATAATGATGTAGTTTGGTCACAAGGAAAAGAACAACATACGTGGATTGCCAAGATTCCAAATGAAGAAGTCATGATTTCAACGCTTATATCAAAAGTTGTCCAATCTTTTGGGATTAAAGATTTGAAAATTAATGAAGTTTCTACAGAAGAAATCATTCGTAATATTTATGAAGAGGGCATGATTCATGGGTAAGTATATTGAAATGATTCGCGTTCGTTTTTTAATGATGCTTGCGTATCGAACAAACTATTATAGCGGTATTATCATTTATACAATTAATATCGGAGCATATTACTTTTTATGGCAAGCCATTTATAGCGGAAAAGAAAATATCGAAAGTTTATCCGTTACACAAATGACAACATACATTGCAATTGCCTGGATGGCCCGTGCATTTTATTTTAATAATATTGACCGGGAGATTGCGATGGAAATTAAAGAAGGACGGGTTGCAGTTGAGTTAATTCGTCCATATAACTATTTGGGTATGAAAGTCATGCAAGGATTAGGGGAAGGGATTTTCCGATTTGCTTTCTTCTCTATTCCGGGTATGGTCATCGTTACATTGTTATTCTCACTGCAAATTACAACGAATTTTCAAACTTGGTTGTACTTCTTTTTGTCGTTATTATTTAGTTTCATCATTAATACACAAATTAACTTAATGACAGGAATGTTAACGTTCTTTTTATTTAATAATAACGGAATTATGTATGCAAAACGCGTAGTGATTGATTTGTTTTCAGGGTTATTACTTCCGATCAGTTTCTATCCGTTATGGGCGCAAAAAGTAATGACGTTTCTGCCGTTTCAAGCAATTAGTTATATTCCGAGTATGATTTTCTCGGAAGGAATGCAAGGTGAGGCGATTTATAAAGCTTTATTATTTCAAATCATATGGGCAGTGCTGCTCATTATTCCAATTGTGATGATGTGGAAAACAGCAAGAAAACGGCTGATTGTACAAGGGGGATGATGAGAGAATGTTATATTTTAAGTTGTTTTTACAATATGCAAGTCAATATATAAAAACGAAGCTAGAATATCGCGGGGATTTTATTGTTGGTTTACTATCTGATTTATTGTTACAGGCAGTAAACTTAATTTTTATTCTTGTTGTATTTGGACATACGCAAGCGTTAAAAGGATGGAATAGGGAAGAAGTGATCTTTATTTATGGGTTTTTCCTAGTTCCGTTTGCGATTTTTTCTTCATTCTTTAATATATGGGATTTTAATGATCGTTATATCGTAAAAGGTGAAATGGACCGCATTTTAACACGCCCGATTCATAGTTTATTTCAAGTCATCTTAGAACGAATGGAATTGGAGTCACTTCTTGGTGCAATAACTGGTTTTGGTGTAATGGGATATGCTGCACTACAGCTTCAATTAACATTTCATTGGTATGATTTCTTTTTATTTATATTGATGGTGATAGGCGGTGCACTTGTGTATGGCGGGATTTTCGTAACGCTTGCAAGTATTGGCTTTTGGTCAGATGCAAGAAGTTCGATTATGCCGCTCATGTATAACATCGGAAACTACGGACGTTATCCTGTGAATATTTATAATCGCGTCATTCGTTTTGTTTTAACGTTTATATTACCGTTTGCTTTTGTTGGTGTGTATCCAGCATCTTATTTTTTAGGAAAAACAGAATGGAATTCTTATGCGTTTGTCACACCGATTGTGGGGATTATTTGTTTTTTAATTGGGTTTTTCACTTGGAATTTAGGAGTAAAGCGATATCGCGGTGCGGGGAATTAGTTACTTATTCATATGGGATAAAACCCCGTTTGTCCTCATACAAATAAAATGAGGTGGAGGACATGTTGTGGGTAATTATTTTATTAATTGCTGCGATTGCTGTATTGCGGAGTATACAATTACTATGGAGTTCGGTAGGAGAATCAAACCGTTTTTTCTCTTTGTATAATCTGATATCGTTATTTCTTATTTATACAACGGTACTCATTGCATTTGCGCTTAGTTATGTTGTTTTAGAGGAAAGTGGATTTTCGGTATTAGAAGAAGACGGGAAAGTAGTAATGAATCATTCATTCGCTCTTGTAGAAATATGTTTATATTTTAGTGCAATTACATTGTTATCAGTTGGATACGGTGATGTAACGCCGATTGGAATTGGTCGTTGGATTGCCATTATAGAAGCACTGATTGGATATACGATGCCATTTGCATTTGTTGTGCGGACAGTTATGGAAAATGAAAAATAATAGGATATTTGATATAGTGAAAGTAAAATAGAAGGAGTGATTGTATATGATTACAGTAGGGCAAATGGCGCCGGATTTCACGTTAGAAGCAAGCAATGGAGAGCAAGTAAAATTATCTGATTTTCGTGGGAAACACGTTGTTATTTATTTTTATCCAAAAGATATGACACCAGGATGTACGACTGAGGCGTGCGATTTTCGCGATCATCATGTAACCTTTGGAGAGTTAGATTGTGTAATTTTAGGGATAAGTACGGACTCTTTACAGCGACACGAAAAATTTATAGAAAAATATAACTTGCCATTTTTGCTGTTAGCTGATGAAGATCATACAGTTGCAGAAATGTACGGTGTTTGGAAGCTGAAGAAAAACTTTGGAAAAGAGTATATGGGCATTGAAAGATCGACATTTATAGTTGATAAAGAAGGACAGTTAGTAAAGGAATGGAAGAAAGTTAAAGTTAAGGGCCATGTTGAAGAAGCGTTACAATTTGTGAAAGAAAATCTATAAGAAAAAAGTACTTTAGGGATTCTACTTGAATTGAATACGATAAAGAAAAGTTGTTTAATCCTTCATCATAAATGTGATGAAGGATTTTTTGTCGAAGTTTGGTGATAAATGTCATATTTTATGTTAAACTCAGTGTGAAATGAAAAGAAAAATGGAGAAGAAATATATAGAGTTAATTTTTGGAATATTTTTTAAATGGTTGTTTTGTGTTCTTTTCTCTACTTGCAATGAGGTTGTATCCTTAAGGTAATTATTGTATAAAAATATATTAAATTTTTAATAGAATGCTAGGTTTGGAAAGTGATAGAAAGGAATGGGATGTAGTATGAAAAAAGGTAATAGAAAAAGGAATAGTAAAATAGTAATGAAAACGTTTATAGCTGTGAATGTACTTGCTTTTCCATTTATCGGAGAGGTAGCAAAAGTTTCAGCTGAAACGCAAGGACAAACTACAAAAGCACAAGTATCCACTGAACGCACGTTTCATGTTACGGGTAAGGGGAATGTAGATCAGATTAAAGATAGGGATAGACGTCAATTTCGATTTAGTCCATATGAACCAACTGGGCTATATGCAAGCCCAAATGAAAAAATAACAATTCAAGTAGAGGGGACGCAAAATATTCAAGCGTATATAGGAACATTCTCCTACGACGGTGTATGGAATGAAGATTCACGAATAAAGTCATTTACTTTAAAACCAGGCGAAAATACAATTGAGTCGCCAAATGGTGGAATGATTTATTTATACAATCCACAACAAGGCGGCGAAGTAGCGGCTGAAATAAAAACAGGGGGATCGCCTACGCCTTTCTTTGAATTAGGCAAACATACGAAACAAGATTTAATCAATATGCTAGGTACATATCCTAACGCCCATGCGGTGGAATTAAAAGGAGAACGCTCACTTATAACGGCAAGCCCTGAACGAGTTAAAAAATATTTAATAGGTTCGAATACAGATCCTGTAGAACTGTTAAAGAAAATAGATGAATCGATTAGAATTGAAGATCACGTTGCTGGTTTATCTGAAGAAGAAGCGGATAAGCATTATATACACTTTGTAGAGGATAATCACTCTGATGGGTATATGTATGCGACTTCTAGTCGAACAGCATATATTGGAGACGCTATTCAAAATGTATTAAATATAAATAAGTTTACAAAAGGCGGATGGGGACCTTGGCATGAAATGGGTCATCAAAGACAACAAACTCCTTGGCTCTGGAATGGGTTAGGAGAAGTTACGACAAATATTTATAGTATGTCTGTGCAGCGTGCCTTCGGAAATCCATCAAGATTAGAGGAGGGAACATATGAAAAAGCATTTACGTATTTAAGCAAGCCGCAATCGGAAAAAGACTATAACAAAATTGATGATGTCTTTGTGAAATTAGCGATGTTTTGGCAATTGGACTTAGCTTTTGGAGAGGAATTTTATCCAAAATTACATCAATTGTACCGCTCCATACCTAAAGCAGAGCTTCCGAAAACAAGTGACGAGAAAATCCAAGCATTTATTTACAATACATCTAAGCTTGCAAAGCAAAATTTACTACCTTTCTTTGATAAATGGGGACTTATAGCATCACCGGAAACAAGACAAAAGATAGAAGCTTTACATTATCCAACATTAACTGCACCGATTTGGGAAGCAACGGATTCTAAACCTGTTAAAGTTCAAGAACAAACAACTAGCGATCAAAATGGTCAAACAGATCAAAAAGATCAACCAGATCAAACAGGTGAAACAGATCAAAAGGATCAAGTAGGTAAAACGGACCAAACAGATCAAAAAGATCAAAAAGATCAAACGGGCAAAACGGACCAAACAGATCAAAAGGATCAAGCGGGTAAAATGGACCAAACGAATCAAACCAATCAACCAGATCAAACTAGCGATGTTAACCTAACAAGTCATTCTTCGAACATTGATGATAAGTCTGTAAATACTAAAGTGAACAATACAGAAGATACAAATAAGAAATTACCGAGTACAGGCTCACAAATGCCGATATCAGGATTAATGGGTGTTACTTTATTATTAGTAAGTGTTATTTTGCGCAGAATAAAATAATTAGTAAAAATTTACATATAAGGCATATGACTATACACTTTTTTGGGATTTTTCATATGCTAACAGTGTAGGGCATACCTCCTCAGATGATAGTTTTTCATGTGCGAGACTTTCTCGCACTTTTTTTCATGTAAATGTATAAAAAGAAATACGATCATCTAAAAATAAAATGAAGTTTTATCTGGAGAAGGCCTCCACATTAACTACGTTTCGCTGTTTGTTAAATTTGGAATAAGCTTAAGGATAAAATACATAGTTATAGTAGAAATGTTGACGAGTGGAAGGAAAAGGAGTACACTCTTTATAAGAATTACAAAATAATAATCCGTATAGAATCGGGGGGCATGACGGTGGTCAAAGAAGAATTAAAAGAAGCGCTGGAAATGTTGAAAAATACGGGTGTACGCATTACTCCACAGCGTCATGCTATTTTAGAGTACCTTGTGGAATCTATGATGCATCCAACAGCGGACGAGATTTATAAAGCATTAGAAGGTAAGTTTCCAAATATGAGTGTTGCGACAGTTTATAATAACCTACGCGTATTTAAGGAAGTAGGGCTTGTAAAAGAGCTTACCTATGGTGATGCCTCAAGCAGATTTGATTACGTTACAAGTCAGCATTATCACGTGATTTGCGAAAAATGTGGTAAAATTGTTGATTTTTCGTATGCGGGTCTAGAGGAAATTGAGAATGAAGCTGCGAAAGCAACAGGCTTTGTAATCAATAGTCACCGTTTAGAAATTTACGGTGTTTGTCAAGACTGTAATAAGTAATACAATTGATTAAGAGGCTGACGATTTAAGTCAGCCTTTTTTTATTGAAAGTAAGTATAGACTTTTGTTACATTTTGTAGCCCTTTCGATTGTATTTTTCATCGAATTCTTTTCCTTCTAAATTTCGATCGAGTGTGAGAGGCTGGTTACAATGCATGCAAGCATCAACTCGTCCGAGTATTTTAGTCGGTTTGTTGCAAGATGGACAAATGACTTGAACTGTTTTTGTTGATAGCATACCAATCCAAAAATAAACAACAGTACTAGCGATGACTGCAAAAAAGCCAATCATCATAAAAATTGTCATAACAAGAATGTTTTCGCGAAAGAAGACCCCTAAGTATGCAATGAAAAGTCCAATAAATACTAAACTTAATGCAAAAGTTCTAATCTTATTGATTTTATTTGAGTATTTAATGCTCATCCCTTTCACCTTCCTATAAATAATAATATAACATAGATTTCTGAATTTTTGGATGATTAAGGGTGTCTGTTGTTTTTTATGTGTTTAGAGGTATTTAATCAGGATGTGAAATTTTTTATAAAAAGTATTGACCATCTAAAATGAGCATGCTATATTAATAAACGTCGCTGCTGCACGAGAGCAGAAAGCGAAATGAAAAACAAGAAAAAAACAATGTTGACATCGAAAAACAAAGATGTTAACATGAGGAAGTCGCAATTGAGCGATGGATAAGTTCTTTGAAAACTGAACGAAACAAACAACGTGAAACGTCAATTTTTATTTATGACGCTAGACAAACACTTTATTGGAGAGTTTGATCCTGGCTCAGGATGAACGCTGGCGGCGTGCCTAATACATGCAAGTCGAGCGAACTTCTTAAGAGCTTGCTCTTAAGAAGTTAGCGGCGGACGGGTGAGTAACACGTAGGTAACCTGCCTATAAGACTGGGATAACTCCGGGAAACCGGGGCTAATACCGGATAACATTTTGCACCGCATGGTGTGAAATTGAAAGGCGGCTTCGGCTGTCACTTATAGATG
>NZ_JAVBXD010000023.1 GCF_030756675.1 Bacillus multifaciens | reverse complement strand
GCAAAATGTTATCCGGTATTAGCCCCGGTTTCCCGGAGTTATCCCAGTCTTATAGGTAGGTTACCCACGTGTTACTCACCCGTCCGCCGCTAACTTCTTAAGAGCAAGCTCTTAATCGGTTCGCTCGACTTGCATGTATTAGGCACGCCGCCAGCGTTCATCCTGAGCCAGGATCAAACTCTCCAATAAAAGTGTTTGTCTAGCATCATAAATAAAAATTGACGTTTCACGTTGTTTGTTTCGTTCAGTTTTCAAAGAACTCAAGAGCGGGTGAAGAGAATCGAACTCTCGACCAGAGCTTGGAAGGCTCTTGTTTTACCACTAAACTACACCCGCGTGGTCGGGAAGACAGGATTCGAACCTGCGACCCCCTGGTCCCAAACCAGGTGCTCTACCAAGCTGAGCCACTTCCCGTAAATGGCGCGCCCGAGAGGACTCGAACCCCTAACCTTTTGATCCGTAGTCAAACGCTCTATCCAATTGAGCTACGGGCGCTTAATGTATGTTGTTTGTTTTTTGCGACTTTATTAATATACCATGTCAGTAAGATTAATGCAAGTGCTTTTTTTATTTCTTTTTTTGGTGCGGCCGAGAGGACTTGAACCTCCACGGGGTTGCCCCCACTAGGCCCTCAACCTAGCGCGTCTGCCATTCCGCCACGACCGCATATGCGGGTGAAGGGAGTCGAACCCCCACGCCAAAGGCGCCAGATCCTAAGTCTGGTGCGTCTGCCAATTCCGCCACACCCGCGGAAATTAAAATAAATGGTGAGCCATGAAGGACTCGAACCTTCGACCCTCTGATTAAAAGTCAGATGCTCTACCAACTGAGCTAATGGCTCTTAAATGGCTGGGCTAGCTGGATTCGAACCAGCGCATGACGGAGTCAAAGTCCGTTGCCTTACCGCTTGGCTATAGCCCATTAATTTAAGAGAATGAAAAACATTTTTTCCATCCCTCTAACAAAAAAACAACTTCCATCTGTCAGAAGTTTAAATGGCGGTCCCGACCGGGGTCGAACCGGCGATCTCCTGCGTGACAGGCAGGCATGTTAACCACTACACCACGGGACCATTTGGTTGCGGGGACAGGATTTGAACCTGCGACCTTCGGGTTATGAGCCCGACGAGCTACCGGACTGCTCCACCCCGCGATGATATTTATAAACTTATATGGTGGAGGATGACGGGATCGAACCGCCGACCCCCTGCTTGTAAGGCAGGTGCTCTCCCAGCTGAGCTAATCCTCCGAAGTGGTGACCCGTACGGGATTCGAACCCGTGTTACCGCCGTGAAAGGGCGGTGTCTTAACCACTTGACCAACGGGCCAAAATTATGGCAGAGAAGAAGGGATTCGAACCCTCGCACCGCTTACGCGATCTACTCCCTTAGCAGGGGAGCCCCTTGAGCCACTTGGGTACTTCTCTATATTATATGGCTCCGCAGGTAGGACTCGAACCTACGACCGATCGGTTAACAGCCGATAGCTCTACCACTGAGCTACTGCGGAATATTGAAGACAATTTATATCTTATAAAAATTTATTTTCTAAGTCAAGCGCTTCCTACAATATTCTGTAGTGACGTGACATGTTTATACTATACTGGATTGTTTTTTTAGTGTCAAGGAGTTTTTAAACCTGCTTTAATTTCCCTTTACACCTTCCACATACATACCGAACTGTATTCACTTTGCGTCTTCTTACATATTGAAGATGACACGTTATACACTCATACACATATTGTTTTATCTCCACTTTTCTCCCTGCAATTCTTTTACAAAAACGCGGTGCATTTACACGCTTTAATAATTCACGAAAGTCTTTGTCCCGATGTTGATACCCTTTCCCCATAAGATGCAAATGATAATGACATAACTCATGTTTAATTACTTCAATCAATTCCTTTTCCCCATACGCTACATAATAATGATAATTTAGTTCTATATTATGAGTACTTAGTATATACCGCCCACCTGTCGTACGTAACCGTTTATTAAACGTTGCCTTATGTAAAAATAGTCTCGCAAAATATTTTATCGATACTTCCTCCACCAATCTCTGAATATCTCCTTCATGCATCCTTATCTCTCCTACTCATTAAAATAAATCTACACGTCTTGTTTGTCTCATGCATACATTAAATAGTACATATACCCATCCTCACTTCTGTAAAAGGAGGGATTCATATGCCAGCATGGCTTCGCAAACAAATGCGGCGTGCTTATTATGAAAAAAACCGCTATCAAATCAAATTACTTAACGAATGCTGGTTTTTTTATAAAAAAAAGCAACATTCCTAATAAACAAAGGGAATGGATTACTATTCCACTCCCTTTTCATTCAACTAACAATAAATTTATCCATGGGCGTGGCACCCAATCATTTATTTTTTCAATCCTCTAACGGTAACATTGATAAGGCAACGCGTCCTTTTTTCATATCAACCGCATCAACCCACACTTTTACAATTTGTCCAACAGACACAATATCTAATGGATGTTTTACAAACTGCTTACTCATTTTCGAAATATGAACTAGTCCATCTTGTTTTACACCGACATCAACAAAAGCACCAAAATCAACAACATTTCGAACTGTACCTTCCAATTCCATACCGCGTTTTAAATCTTCTAGTTTTAAGATACCTTTTTTAAGAAGCGGCTTTGGTAATTCATCACGTAGGTCTCGCTCTGGACGAATAAGGGCATCAATAATATCTCGCAACGTAGGTTCACCAATGTTTGTTTGCTCTGATAACGAAGAAATCTCTACTTCCTCTAAGCGCTTTTGCAAATGAGGTTGTCCAACGTCTGTAATAGATAATCCTAAACTTTTCAATAACAATTCCACATTCTTATATTGCTCTGGATGAATGCCTGTTCGATCAAGCGGATTCTCACCTTCTAAAACTCGTAAAAATCCGATGCATTGTTCATATGTCTTCGCACCTAATCGCGGTATATCTTTCAGTTCAGCACGTTTTGTAAACTTCCCGCTCTCTTCACGTTTTTTTACAATGTTTTTCGCAACTGTTTTCGATAAACCAGAAACATATTGTAATAAGGAAACAGAAGCAGTATTTACATTCACCCCAACTTGGTTTACAGCTGTTTCAACAACAAATGTTAATGATTCATTCAATCGTTTTTGCGATACATCATGTTGGTATTGCCCTACCCCAACAGACTTCGGATCAATCTTTACTAATTCCGCAAGCGGATCCTGCAAACGTCTTCCAATAGAAACTGCGCTTCTTTCTTCAACTTGCAAATTCGGAAACTCTTCTCTCGCTAATTCTGATGCGGAATACACACTTGCCCCTGCTTCATTGACAATAATATAAAACACGTCATGCACAGCCGCTTGTAGCACATCTACTACAAATTCTTCCGTTTCACGAGAAGCCGTACCATTTCCAATTGCAATTACTTCTACTTCATACTTTTCTAAAATTGAAATACACTTCTTTTTCGCTTCTTCATATTTCCGAACAGGCGGATGCGGATAGATAACATCGATATGAAGCACTTTCCCCGTATCATCTACAACTGACAGTTTACATCCTGTACGATAAGCTGGATCTACAGCCAATACTACTTTCCCCTTCATCGGCGGTTGTAACAATAAATTCCGTAAGTTCTCTGAAAAAATATGAATTGCTTGTTCTTCCGCTGTTTCCGTTAGCTCTTTACGAATCTCCCTTTCAATAGACGGTTGAATTAAACGCTTATAACCATCTTCCATCGCTTCTTGTACATAAGAAGTACTTGATGCATATGAATTCTGAATTACTTTTTTATGTAGAAATTGAAGAATGTCTTCAACTGGAGGAACAATTGTTATTTTTAAAATCTCTTCTTTTTCACCACGATTCATAGCCAATACACGGTGCGGAACAACCTTTTGGAGCGGCTCTTCATAGCTGTAATACATTTCATATACATTCTTTTCGTCTTTTTCTTCATCTTTTACAACTGCTGAAATTGTCCCTTTTCTAAAGGTAGTATTGCGAATCCAACTACGATAAGATGCTTCATCAGACACATATTCCGCAATAATGTCTTTGGCCCCTTGCAGTGCTTCTTCTGGCGACTGAACTTCTTTCTCCTCGTTTACGAACACTTTTGCTTTTTCTAACACATCATCCTCCGCAAACGTTAATAGCCAATCTGCCAAAGGTTCTAATCCCTTCTCTTTCGCAATTGTCGCTTTTGTTCTTCGTTTTTCTTTATATGGACGATATAAATCCTCAATCTCTTGTAGTTTTGTTGCAGATGTAATGTTACGACGTAATTCTTCTGTAAGCTTTCCCTTTTCATGAATTAAACGCAACACTTCTTCTTTACGATTTTCAAGCTGAGTGATATATTGCCATCTTTCTAAAATCGAGCGAATCTGCACTTCGTCTAATGAGTTTGTCCATTCTTTTCGATAACGAGCAATAAAAGGAACTGTATTCCCTTCCTCTGTTAACTCAATAACATGACGAACTTGCTTCTCTGAAAAATTCAATTCTTTCGCTAACATTTTCATTAACCCTTGACGGTTATCTACCATTTCCATTTGCAACAAAACCTCCTTCAATAATAAAAAAAGTTGCTCTTACAAGAGAGCAACTTCAACGTTGAACTAAAAATCTATCAGTCCTAAACTAATTTGCAGAGCTTCATCTACACGATTCATCATCAGATCGTCTAACTGAGTGATTTTGTCCGTTAAGCGCTGCTTATCGATTGTTCGAATCTGTTCGAGCAAGATAACCGAATCTCTCTCAAATCCATACTTTTTTGCATCGATTTCCACATGGGTGGGCAATTTTGCTTTCTGAATCTGTGCAGTAATGGCCGCCACAATTACGGTAGGACTAAAGCGATTCCCAATGTCATTTTGAATGACAAGAACCGGACGAACGCCTCCTTGCTCAGAACCAACAACTGGGGAAAGGTCTGCAAAATACACGTCGCCGCGTTTTACAATCAAAAGATTACCCCCCGCTAACTAAGCGTTCTACTGTATGAGCTGCTTCATACTCTGCTAAGAAAGCTTCAGATGCAATACCAAGATTAATTTTTCCCATTTCAATGTACCCACGTCTCATTGATTCATGCTGGTAGCGCTTCTTCGTTTTATGTTGGCGCAATAGCAATTGTGTTGCCTGGCAAATAAGTTCATGGCGATTCTTATTCTCTTGTTTTCCAATTCCGTCTAATTCTGTTACCACTTGTTTTGGCAACCGAACAACAATTTCAGTAGTTACACTTGATTCGGACACAAAAATACACCTCCACCGTCAACTACACACACATATATGACACCTATTGTAATAATACCATTGTATAGGGCCTGTTGCAAAGACTTCCTAAATGTCTTGTTTTATGTTTTCCAACTTGGAAATAAAACATTCATTTCCATGTATTTTTCTTTGTTATTCTTCTAAAACGAGTTTCTCAAATTGCCATCTAGTAAAAAATATTATGATAAACGTGCATTTAAACTTCGGAAGCCCCTCTTATATATCATGCAAATAATTTACCACCTCTACAACTTTTCCATTTTTCACATATACGCGCGGAACACGAAACTCAATTGTTGCAATCACTTCATAATGAATTGTCCCTAAATACTCCGCAACCTCTGTAGCACTAATATACTGTTATAGTGACTTTTGTCCCAATCGGTACTTCACAAGGCACATGAAGCATTAACATATCCATTGTCATTCTCCCCACAATTGGCACTCTAATACCATTTACAAGAATTTCAAACCCTTGTAATCTCCGTAACCAACCATCAGCATATCCAACAAGAAACGCAGCAATCCATTCTTCTTTTTCCGTTCGATAAGTGGGCTATAGGCGATTTCTCCATCTAGAAAAAACACTTCCTTTATACGATATGCAAAGCTTATTCTTTTATATTCACTTTTTTCTCACCTTTATTTCATCAGATTACATAAAAGTTTTTATCAATACATGAAGACGAGCTAAAAAAACGTGGTGTACACTGTCGTCACCACGTCTTAGTCGTTTACTTTACTTGTTTCTGGGTCACAGAACGCGCTACCATTAATAATTCTTCTTGTTTCAAATCTTTTGATACAAGCATATACTCCACTCCATTATGTGACCATGTAACAGAATCCTTTGTTAATGCACCAATAGTGAAACCTAAATCAACAGGCTCACCACTCACACTTTGCGTTGCAATAGTTGGTGCTACTTTCGCCTTTTCCTGTATTAATGTAAAACTCTTCTTATTACCAGTATACGTAAGAATACTACGTTTTCCGTTATCTGCATTAAACTCTTTCTCTTCTTTTAAAGTCATACCTTGCGGTGTATCACTTGGATACAACACAGCAAATGGTTTTTCTTGTTGAGCTGTTGTTTGTATATCCACTTGTGCTCTAGACATATTTTGCTTCGTATCAAATGCACCTTTATCAAATTTCGCATCAAACTTTACTTTCGAAAAATCTACTTGCACAAGAACATTTTGATCGTTATCCATCAATTTCACTGAAACAGGCGATAAATCTTTTTTATTAAATGTAATTTGTTGTCTTGGCAACATATTTTGATGATGATAGTTCGTTTTTGTTTCAAACACATAATATTTGTCAGTTTTCTTAAACGAACGGTCCTTATCGTTCAAAATATCCCTGACAAGTGATTCATATAAATATGCTTGACTGCTATTTTGCGGCCAATCACTTTGAAAGCGAAAACTTTTATTTAAAGATGGAGTAAGAACAAACACGCCTTCATCATTTCGTAAAATAATTTGGCTTTGATCTTTCTTTGCGTTTTTTAAATTCACTCGGTAATACGATGGTTTATTATACCAAACTTCAACATCATACACCTGTGGTTCATTTCCTGTTTTAATCGATAGTTTCGCTTCTGCTTGATAGCTTTTCATGTCTTTTACTCTTTCATTCAAGTCTTGCACAACATCTTCTTTCTTCTTCTCCATGCAACCTGCTAACAGAAAAACGGTCAACAAACCCGCAATAAACAAAAATAGCCGCCTTTTCATACGTTCAGCCCCTTTGTCTCAATAAGTAAGTGGAAGAAAGCCTCTTCCTTAACGCTACTCAAATATATGAGACAAAGAGGTGAAATATGCAGACTAGCTTGACGAGCTTTCTAAAACAACCTGCGCTACCGCAAACTCTCGGCTATGGCTAATCGAAAGATGAATCGTATGATTTGTATTGGCAAGTAAAATAGGTTTTCCTCTTTCATCATTCACAATTTCAATATGTAAAAAACTAACCTCTTTTCCAATTCCAGTACCAAGCGATTTCGAATACGCTTCTTTCGCCGCAAAGCGCCCTGCGACAAATTCACTACGTCTTTTCCCTTTTAACGCGTATGCCACCTGGCGCTCGTTTTCCGTTAAAATACGCTCTATAAATTTCGGTTGCCCTTCTATCATCTTTTCAATTCTTTCAATTTCAATAATATCGATTCCAACTCCTACAATCATATCCTGCCGTTCCTTCCTTCTATTTTCTTTCTCACTTTCATATTGTAAGAATAACAGACAATACGCTAACAGCAAAAGGAGTGTAAATATGAATACTCCATTAAAATACTCATTCTCTTCTTTTCCGCCAGTTACTACGGCACTACTTTTTATACAACTTGTTTTACTATCATTAGGGAAACTCTCTATCGGAATCGCCTGTAACGAATGTATAGCTGAAGGAGAATGGTGGCGACTCATTTCTTCATTATTTGTTCATACAACATTTTCTCATTTTCTATCCAATAGCATCTGCTTCTTTACGCTTGGATTTTCATTAGAAAAACAACTGCATAGCATTCGATTTTTATTTGTGTTTCTTACGTCTGGAATTACCGGAAATATCGCCTCTTACTTTCTCTTTCCAATCCACTATACTCATACAGGGGCTTCCGGTGCTATTTTCGGACTATTAGGAGTGCAGCTTTACCTATTCTATATGCAATTTCAGCCAACTAGAAGAAAAGAAATTCTTCTCTTTGTTATCATTTTATGTATTCTCCTTGCATTTACATTTTTCGATACAACAACAAATTCAATTAGCCACCTAGTCGGATTACTTACAGGAGCTTGTTTAGGACCATTATTCATAAAAAAAACAGATGGTGCATAAGCTTATTTCACCCAAAAGCTTGCACCATCTATTATCTCTATCCCCGCCTTATCAGTCATATCTCTCATCAACTGCAAAAGCGATTCATCTTTTTGTTTCGCCTCTATCATACAGTGTATTTCCGGAACACTTCCTTTTATATGTCGCAAAAAAGAAACGAAAGAATCAGAATCAATAAAATCGGCATGCGCCCGCGGATTCTTCCCTTCTCGCGGACTCGAAATATGCATTTTAATCGGCAAAGGGGATTGCTCCCACGTTTGCACAACACGTTCCCAGTGGCTTTCCCACTCTTCTAAATCATGATTCATCATATGATGATGTAAATCAAAAACGACCGGAATCCCAAGTTTTTCTCCTAAGTACAGCGTCTCTTTTAAAGAAAATGTAGTGTCATCATTTTCTAGCATAATCATCTTTTGAATCCCAGCTGGAACAAGCGACCAGTTTTCAATAAATTTTTCTAGCGCTTGTTCTTTATTCCCATATGCACCACCAACATGCAAAACACAACGATGCGTTCTATCGATTCCCATTCCCTGCAGCAACTTCCCATGCATCTGTAATGTTTTTAG
Source organism: Bacillus multifaciens (assembly GCF_030756675.1). Lineage (GTDB taxonomy): Bacteria > Bacillota > Bacilli > Bacillales > Bacillaceae_G > Bacillus_A > Bacillus_A multifaciens. The sequence continues at coordinate 68,528 of NZ_JAVBXD010000023.1, read as the reverse complement.
CGACTGCTTTACAACAGGTGGACGCAATGAATTTAAAACAACAAAATGATCTGGATGAAAGTCAATTCGCATCCGTTTTTGTCTTGCGTATTCTCCAATTTTCCGTAAATTTTCTTGCAAAGGTTTTATATAGTCCCATTCTAACAACGCCTCATGGTTTGCCAGAGGAATTAATTTCGAACTTAAACGAAAGAATGAAATATCATGTCCATAATTATGTTTTAACAACCGTAAACAATTCTCCAAATTAGAATTAGAAATCCTCTCTAAATTTTTGATTGCTGCTTCTCTGTCTTGCATTCGCTGAAACTTCGCATACGTCATTGTTTGTGAAGGAGAAGCATTTTTGACACGCACACTCATCGCAACATACCCAAGCTTTACGAGCATTCCATTTCCTCTTTTCCGATACAAGTTTCTATGTAGTATACCCAAATAAAGATACAAAAAAAGACAGCCTCTCGAAAAAGGCTGTCTTTTTTCTATATATTTAGTTAGATTGTGGTTTACGGCCTGTATGCTTTCTTTCTCCGCCGCGTCCTCTAGGAGCTCCAGAACGACCCTCGCGACCTTCGCGTCCTTGACCTTCTCCTTTACGACCACCACGATTACGGTTGCCATCACGGTTACGGCCACCTTCACGATTACGGTTGCCTTCGCGGTTACCATCACGATAACCACCTCTTCCGTTGCCGTTTCCGCTTCCGTTTCCGTTTCTCTTTCTAGAACGATCTTTTGAAACTACCGGCGGTTCTGATGTTAAAGAAACTGGCGTTGCGTCCGGCTCTTTTGTCATCATTTTTAAAGCAGCAGCTACAACCGCTACAGAATCATGCTCTTCTAATAACTCTTCCGCAATACGTTTGTAGTATGATAAGTTTTCACTTTCGATCGTACTTTGAAGTTTTTCAGCAATCAAACGTTGTTGTCCTTCTAAAGCTTCATCTAATGTTGGTGGATTCATACGATCCATTTTACGTTTTGTTGTACGCTCAATATTCTTTAATTGTCCTGTTTCACGCGGTGTTACAAACAACATTGCAAGACCTGTTTTACCTGCACGACCTGTACGACCAATACGGTGTACGTATGATTCAGGGTCTTGTGGGATATCAAAGTTATATACGTGTGTTACACCTGAAATATCAAGCCCACGTGCTGCTACATCTGTCGCAACAAGAACTTCGATTGAACCTTCTTTAAATTTACGTAATACAGAAAGACGCTTCGCTTGTGTTAAATCACCATGAATTCCTTCTGCTGCATAGCCACGTAAGTTTAATGCTTCTGATAATTCATCAACACGGCGCTTTGTACGACCGAATACGATTGCAAGCTCTGGAGATTGAATATCTAATAAACGTGTTAACACGTCAAATTTCTTTTTCTCTTGCACTTCTACATAGAACTGCTGAATGTTTGGCATAGTTACTTCTTTCGCTTTAACCTTAATATGTTTAGGTTCGCTCATGAAGCGTTCCGCAATGCGACGGATTGGGTCTGGCATTGTTGCTGAGAATAATAATGTTTGGTGTGTTTCAGGCACATCCGTTAAAATCGCTTCAATATCTTCAATGAAGCCCATATTTAACATTTCATCCGCTTCATCAAGAACAACTGTCTCTACGTTTTGCAGACGAAGTGTTTTACGTTTAATATGATCTAAAATACGTCCTGGTGTACCCACAATAATGTGTGGACCTTTTTTCAACGCACGAATTTGACGGTTAATATCTTGACCGCCATAGATTGGTAAAATGCGCACACGCTTATGTTGACCAATTTTGTATAGCTCTTCACCTACTTGAATTGCTAATTCACGAGTTGGTGCGATAACGATACCTTGAACTGTATCTTGGCGTGTATTTACTTTTTCTAATAGTGGTAATCCAAATGCAGCTGTTTTCCCTGTACCCGTTTGAGCTTGACCAATGATGTCTACACCTTGTAAGGCTACTGGAATTGTTTCTGCCTGAATTGGTGTTGCCTCTTCAAACCCCATGCTTTCAACAGACTGTAATAAAGAATTGCTTAATCCTAACTCTCGAAATGTTGTCAATTTTACTTCTCCTTTTCTATCTAAAATAGCCCAGATTATTCCTTCTTCTCATATTCACAGGATATCCAAGTAAGGTTGGGCTAAGTCTTCTTCAGACAAAATGCGTTATCAGCGCAAGATCGCCTGACAATTATAATAAAACTAGCTTTTGAAAAATGAATGTAACAAGTATACGCACCTTAAACATCCAAACGTAAAGCTAGACAAAAGTAGTCCCGAGACAAATTTATCCCGCTATTTCCGGGTAGTAAAACCCCATTTCAAACAATTATAACTTTCAAATGGCAGGAGTAATTATCCTAACTATTCACTCAAAAAAGACACTTTCCGTGTTTGCGGAAAATGCCCTTTCCCTGATGTTTACATAATATAAACGGGCCTACATTTATCACAAAAAACTCTACAACGTTATTACACCCTATCAATTATATGTTTTGTATGTGTAAAAAGCAAACCCAACTCTCACCATTATTTATATATAAATTTCGTCATCTTTATCCTAGATTTTGAATCCCTTTATTGTAAGGGGTTCCAATAACCAGGCAATAGAGTAGACTATATAGGACAACAAAACCCAAATTACTTGATCATCGTAATAATTTCCTCTAATTTCATACCACGAGATGCTTTTACTAATACAACGTCTTTCACATCAACGACTTCTTTTAAATCTTTAACGAGTTCTTCTTTATTGTCATAAGCCTTTACTCGCTCATTAGGAAAATTAATTTTTGCGCCTTCTGCCATTTGTTCCCCGAGCGTACCGTACGTAAACACATATGCAATACGAGCTGGATCAATTAGTTTTCCAACTTCATAATGAAATTGCACTTCTTGGTCACCAAGCTCCAACATATCGCCAAGAACGAGAATTTTTTTAGAAAATCCATTTAATTCATTCATTAAATGGAACGCTGCTTCCATCGCTGTCGGACTCGCGTTATATGCATCATTAATAATTGTTAACCCAGCATCCGTTTTTACAACTTCCATACGCATGCCTGTCATTTTCAAATTCACTAAACCTTGTTTCATTTCTTCCCACGTTACGCCAAAGAACTCAGCAACCGCCATTGATGCTAATGCGTTATATACATTATGTTTCCCAAGAACGGGCAAATAAAATACTACATCCTGCGCTTGATTCATTTTAAATTGTGTACCTATTGCTTCCAATTTTACAGAAACTGGGTAGTAATCATTTGCTCTTGCATCACCGAATGTAATTGTCTTTGCTGATAAATTCATGCCTGGTACACGTGTAGTTAGCAATGGCTCATCTCCGTTATAAACAAATACGCCATTATCTTGTAAACCTGTCACAATTTCTAACTTCGCTTCGGCAATTCCATCACGAGAGCCCAAATCCATTAAATGTGCTTCGCCAATATTTGTGATAATCGCTGCATCAGGACGAGCAAGCTTTGACAAAAATTCAATTTCACCACGGCTCGACATACCCATTTCTAATACAGCTATTTCTGTATCTTCTTCTAAATTTAAAATGGTCAACGGAAGTCCAATATGGTTATTGAAATTCCCTTCTGTTTTTTGCACTTTAAATTTTGCTCCCAGTAAACTTGTCACAATATCTTTTGTTGATGTTTTTCCGTTACTTCCTGTTACACCAACAACCTTCACATTTAACTGATCACGATAGTTTTTCGCTAATGTTTGTAATGCTTGTAATGTGTCTTCTACAAAAATAACTGGTACATTTTCTGGCGGGTTGGCCACACCTTTTTTCCATAGCGTTGCAACAGCACCATTTTCGATTGCTTTCCTCGCAAAAGTATGACCATCAAAACGTTCTCCTTGAATTGGAACATATAAATTTCCTTTTTCAATCTTTCTAGTATCAATGGAAACACCTTTTATCGCTACATCATGCCACTGCCCTGCTAAACTTGTTCCACATACCATTTGCTCAACTTGCTTCGCTGTTCGTTGTATCATACAAAAACACTCCTTACAAGGAAGAAACACTATTCATTTGAATAGTGCTTCTCCTTTCTTGTTAGATTGTATATTTAATTTTTTGTTTTTCTTCATGACGTTCAATCGCTAAGCGCACTAATTCTTGAATAAGCTCTGGGTACGCCAATCCTGTATTTTCCCATAACAGCGGGAACATACTAAACGGCGTGAATCCTGGCATTGTATTTACTTCATTAATAAATACATCACCATCTTTCGTTAAGAAGAAATCTGCTCGCGTTAATCCCGCACCGTCTAAAGATTGGAATGCACGAATCGCATACTCTTTAATCTTCTCATATTCCGCTTCCTTAATTTCAGCAGGAATAACCATCGCTGTATCGCCATCAATATATTTTGATTTATAATCATAGAATTCTTTTTTAGCTACGATTTCACCTACAACCGAACATTTCGGTTCATCATTTCCTAATACACCAACTTCCACTTCACGACCAACAATATTCTCTTCTACGATGATTTTACGATCGAATTGGAACGCTTCTTCAAATGCACTCTCTAACTCAGCACGATTTTTACACTTATTAATTCCAACGCTCGAACCAAGATTTGCTGGTTTCACGAAACATGGATAGCCTAATGTTTCTTCCACTTTTTCATACGCTTCTGTGCGATTTTTCTCCCAAACACTGCGAATGAACGAAACATATTTTGCTTGCGGTAAGCCCGCTTCTGCAAAAATATTTTTCATAACAACTTTATCCATACCAGCAGCCGATGCTAATACACCGTTCCCTACATATGGAATATTCATAAGTTCTAACAAACCTTGTACGGTTCCATCTTCACCATTTGGCCCATGTAATAACGGGAAAATTACATCGATGGCATTCTCTTTATCAGAAGCTGACATCGGGATAATCTCTGAACTTAATGATAAAGGAGAAATTGCGTTCTCTTCTCCGTTCAGTTGCAACGCTTGAACGCTGTTTACTTCACCTTCAATACGCTCACCGCGAACCCATTGTCCTTGTTCAGTAATATAAATTGGATGAACCTCAAATTTTTCTTGATCTAACGCTTTACTAACAGCAAGAGCCGTTTGTAAAGAAACTTGATGCTCCGCTGATTTTCCACCATATAATAAACCTAATTTAATTTTCATAATGAAATCACCCTAATCGTTTGTTTTCATTTTTCTATTGTAGCACTTTTTACAAAAATAGATAGTTCCTATTTTCGTAAAAGGTGAAACTGTCCACAAATAGTAAGATAGCCGCGTCAACACAACAATTTCTCTAGTTATATACCTAATAATATGAGAAAAAGCATCTATTTGTGTATAATGAAAACCTTATCTCGTAAAAGCCCGATTGGTGAGGGATGCAGCCCCCATTGAGTAAAGTTTCACTTTATGACGTTTGCTTTACCATGTTGTCTTTTTGTCTTTGCTCTACAAGTCGATCTAATGATATGTAAACAAGTCCTGCTATCACACATCCGATTCCTAAAATCGTAAACAAAACGTGACCTAACAAACGATCAAGTAAAAAACCTCCAAGTAGCGGACCAAACGCATTACCTGTAATCCACTGTAAGCTAGCCGCTCCCATATACGTCCCTCGCAAGTGCTCTGGTGCTAAATTTGCTACAAACGTCATTTGGACAGGAGACATAACCATTTCTCCTAACGTATAAATCGCATATACAATTAATAGCGTAACAAGAACTACAGTAGCATTTGTTCCCATTCCGCCAAACCATTTCGGAAGCCATCCGATTGCAAGAAGACCGATCCCAAATAACCAAGCGCCATATAGCATCGTTTTTCCTACCGGTTTATCTGTCGCCCATTTCGAAATTTGAAATTGAAACAAAACCACCAAAAGCCCATTCATAGCCATTAAATAAGGAAATGGATTATTCATTCCAAATATCCCTTTCAATTCATTATCAAAATGAAGAGGAAGCATACCCTCTGTTTGGGAAAACCCCATCGAAATAACAATTCCCGCTAACAAATAAATGAGTAAAATTTTATCTTGCAACACAACTTTCCATACAGATTGTTTCGTCTCCCCTTCCTTATTCGTTTGTGTTATTGCACCTTTTGGCATTGTCTCTTGAATAAGTAGTAAAACGAGTAATGCATAAAATAGCATAGAAGATGACGCAATCATAAAAATAACCGTTTTAGAAAGCAATGCAACTGAAGCACCTAGAATCGGCCCAATTGCCGCTCCGATATTATGCCCCATTCGCAGCAAACCGTATGCTTCTGTTCGCTTTTCAGGTTCTGTTACATCAGCCACCATCGCAGAAGCTGCTGGATGGAACAATGAATTACTAAGTCCTAAACAAACGGATAGAACAGCATATGGTATAAACCCATCTATAAATAAGAACCCCAGCATTAAAATCGCATTACTAGCCATTGAAAATATCATAATTGGCTTTCTTCCATAAATATCGGCAATTCGGCCACCTATAAGAGAACCAAAACTTGCCGCAATTGGAGACAGCGCCATAATAATTCCCACTTGTAGCAGTGAATCTACTTTATCTTTTAAATATAATGCAAAAAATGGCATTAACATCATCATTGCGATTCCGTTTAACGTTTCTCCAATAAATCGAATCCAAACATTACGATCCATCTGCTTTAATTCTTGCCATGTTTTCTTCATATTCCCCCTCCTTTACCCTCACTACTTTTAACCAGCAAACACCCAAAATTTTACTTTAGCGACCATTTTTTATCTTATATCATTTTTAGAAAAATGTAAATTTTCAAAAATAAAAAGCCGTTCTTTTTCTACGAACGGCTTTTAACTTTATAGATTTACGGTTTTTTTATCAACAGATTCTTTGTGTAACCTACTATTCTTTCTGCTATATAGGAAGTAAACCCCTATTCCAATTACCATCCAAACCCCAAAGCTTTTCCATGTAATTGCTGGTAATTGAAGCATTAAATATAAACAGAAGATCACTGTTAATGCTGGTAAAACTGGCACAAGCGGCGCTTTAAATGCACGAGGTAAATCCGGATGTGTTTTGCGCATTACAATAACCGCAACTGCTACAAGTGCGAACGCAGATAGAGTTCCGATATTGACAAGGTGAGCTAACACACTTAAGTCAACAAGTCCTGAAATAAGCGCTGCTACAATACCTGTTATCCATGTATTTAAAAATGGTGTTTTAAACTTCGGATGTACTTTCGCAAAACGGTTCGGTAATAAACCGTCACGACTCATTGCATACGACACTCGGACTTGACCATACATCATAACTAACATAACCGTTGTAATCCCTGTAATAGCACCTACTGAAATAATGCCTGCTAAACCATCTTGTCCAATAAATTGAAGTGCAAATGCTACTGGATCTGAGATATTTAATTGTCCATACGGTACAATACCTGTCAAAATAAGCGAAACAACAATGTACAAAACGGTACAAATTAATAACGATGCTATAATACCAATCGGTAAATCACGCTGCGGACGTTTTACTTCTTCCGCCGCTGTTGAAACAGCATCAAAACCAATAAAAGCAAAGAATACTGTCGCTGCACCTACCATTACGCCATCAAAACCAAACGGCATAAATGGTGTCCAGTTTTCTGATTTTACATACTTAAACCCAGCAAAGATGAACAATAGTACAACGGTTAATTTAATAAATACCATAATATTATTTACGCGGGCACTTTCACGAACACCTCGTGATAAAAGAATCGTCATAATTAAAATAATACAAACAGCTGGTAAATCAATAATTCCACCTTTTCCTGCCCCAGGAGCAGAAGCTAAAATCGTTGGAATTTGAATTCCAAACCCCTTTAATAAAGACTGAAAGTAAGCGGACCATCCATTAGCAACAGCTGACGTTGCTAATAAGTACTCAAGCATTAAATCCCATCCAATTAAAAAGGCAAACACTTCTCCCATCGTTGCGTATGTATATGTATATACGCTACCGGATACCGGTACGCTAGAAGCAAATTCTGCATAGCAAAAGGCAGCAAAGGCACAAGCTAGCGCGGCTAACGCAAAAGATAAAATAATCGCAGGTCCAGAATGTTTCGCAGCAACTACCCCAGTCAAGACGAAAATACCTGTCCCAACAATTGCCCCTACCCCTAACATCGTTAAATCTAACGCTCCTAATGTTCGATCTAATTTCTTCTGACTTCCCTCTTGCAACAGTTGTGTAATCGGCTTTTTTTGAAAAATTTGCTTCATACTCAGCACCTCAACATTTATAATTTTCTGAAAATTTTAATATTTACATTCATTTTACTTATTTCACCTTTTTTCGTCAATAACTTAATGGGAAATTTGTCCTTTCACCACTATTTTGAATGATCCAAAGTAGTGCGGTTCGTTATTGTATTACTAATTAAAGTAAAATGAAAATCATAATAATGGTTTATTTTTCTATATTTTTATATCATTTTACAAATATTTTTGGTATTTTATATAAGTCGATTCCTTTATGAGCACAAGCACACCCATCAAATGAGTGTGCTTGTTGTTCTTTACATCTTATACGGTATATGTGCCTTGTTCTAGCCAGCTATACATGTATTGCTCATCTTCCATATCATGCGCATCTTTTATAACGCGTAATGGACGGAATGTATCAATCATAACCGCTAGTTCGATTGTTTCTTTTTTACCAAGGCTAGCCTCTGTTTTCCCAGGGTGCGGTCCATGTGGAATACCGCTTGGGTGAAGCGTAATAGACCCTTCCTCTACACCTTTTCTGCTCATAAAATTACCTTCTACATAATAGAGCACCTCATCACTATTTACATTGCTATGATAATACGGTGCCGGTATTGCTTCTGGATGATAATCATATAGACGCGGAACGAATGAGCAAACAACAAAGTTATGTCCCTCAAATGTTTGGTGCACTGGTGGCGGCTGATGAATGCGTCCTGTAATTGGCTCAAAATCCTCAATATTAAATACCCATGGATATAAATGTCCATCCCATCCAACAACATCTAAAGGATGATGCTGCAAAACATGTTTATGCATATATCCTCTAGATTTTGTCATCACAACAAATTCACCTTTTTCATCGTACGCTTCCAACGTCTCTGGACCACGAATATCACGCTCACAAAACGGACTATGTTCTAACAATTGTCCGTACTCATTGCGGTAATTACGAGGCGTTGTAATTTGACTATTCGCTTCAACAACGAGAAGTTTTGATTCTCCCGCTTCAGGGATTACCCGGTAAATCGTACCGATTGGAATGATAATATAATCTCCTTTTCGGTAATGAATCGTACCAAACATTGTTTCAATTTTTCCAGATCCGTAATGAACAAATAGCATTTCATCTCCATCGCCATTGCGATAAAAATAATCCATCTTTTCTGCCGGGTTTACAACTCCAATTAGTAAGTCTTCATTTCCTAATAGAAAATTCCTTCCGTTCACGGCATCTCCTATTTTTCTATATTCTCTCGTCCGAAAATGACGATGCGCTAACGCCACATCTTCTTCGTACTGCACACGACAAGACCGTGCTAAAGAAGCATGCCCAACTTCTGTTGGCATGTAGTGGTGATACAAAATAGATTGCGTACCAGAAAAACCTTTCGTCCCCATAACTTGCTCACGATAAAGCGTTCCGTCTTGTTTACGAAACTGTACATGTCGTTTACGAGGAAGTTCCCCCATGCGACGATAATACATGCTCATCCCCCGCTTCCTTTTCTGCTTTTACCGTATTACGCAATGTTCCCAAACTAGTAATTTTCAACTCTACCACATCGCCAGATTTCAGCCATCTCTCTGTTCCAAGTTCTAAAATACAGCCGCTTCCAACCGTACCAGAACCAAGTACATCTCCTGGATACAACGTAACACCTTGAGATGCTCGTTCAATCATTTCAGCAAACGTATAATAAATATCTTGAAAATTTCCTTTTGACCATTGTTCACCATTAATATGAGCTGTCATTTCTAAATTGTAACGATCCTCATTTCGATATACGTCTAACTCATCTTTCGTCACAATATACGGCCCAAGCGAGGTAGCAAAATCCTTTCCTTTTGCTGGTCCAAGTCCGACCTTCATTTCATGCGCTTGTAAATCTCTAGCGCTCCAATCATTCATAATACAATATCCGAAAATATATTCATGCGCTTGCTCGCGCGAAATATTTTTACCTTCTTTTCCAATGACACAAGCAATCTCTAATTCATAGTCAAGTTTCTTCGTTGCGCCTGGACAAACAATAGCTTCTTCCGGTCCAATAACAGCGCGATGATTCGTAAAATAGAAAACAGGAATATCATACCACTCTGGAACAATATCCAAACCGCGGTGGCCGCGCGCTGTCTTTACATGCTGTTCAAACGCATAAAAATCACGGATACTTCCCGGGTTTGGTAAAGGTGCACAAAGCTCTACATCCGTAATATGATAAATCCCTTTTTCTGGCGTACCAATCTTACTGATGATTTTCATATATTCATCGGATTTCTCTAAAAAAGAAATCATTGTGGACGGAAGTGCCCCATGGCTCGCTATATGCATATCAATAACTTTGTCACCTTCAAGCCAGCCAGCTCGCATTTCTTGTGAAGGAAGACGAAATGTAATAAACTTCATTATTTTCTCTCCTCGCTTAAAAAGTAAGGCGCGGGAGGAAGGAGCATCTCTCCTAACCATTATCCCGCTCTAACAGGCAGTAGAATTTTTACTTTACAGATTCCCGCGACGCGCCTGTTCTCTTTCAATCGATTCGAATAATGCTTTAAAATTACCTTCACCAAATCCTCTTGATCCTTTACGCTGAATAATCTCAATAAATAAAGTTGGACGATCTACAATTGGCTTCGTGAAAATTTGTAATAAGTATCCTTCATCATCACGATCTACAAGAATTTTTAGCTCTTTTAATTTTTCAATCTCTTCATCAATTTGACCAACACGTGCTGTTAACTCTTCGTAATACGTATCTGGCGTATCTAAAAATTCGACACCATTTGCACGCAGTGCGGAAACAGTTTTCACAATATCATTCGTTAATAATGCGAGGTGTTGTACACCTGCTCCATTATAGAACTCTAAATACTCCTGAATTTGTGATTTTCTTTTCCCTTCTGCTGGTTCATTAATCGGAAACTTAATACGACTTCCATTCGTCATTACTTTCGACATTAACGCAGAATACTCTGTACTAATATCATCATCGTCAAAATGAATCATTTGTTTAAAGCCCATTACATTTTCATAATAACTTACCCATTCTTCCATTTTCTCCACATTTCCAACAACATGATCAACAGCAACTAAACCTGTTTCTTCAAATGGAACAATAGATTCAAGTGGTTCATATCCTGGCATAAACGCACCTTTATAATTTTTTCTTTCTACAAGTGTATGAATTGTATCACCGTATGTGCCAATGACCGCTTTTTTAAGCGTTCCGTGTTCATCAGATAGCTCTTCTGGCGGAGCAATTGCAACTGCACCACGCTTTACAGCTTCTGCATATGCTTTCTCTACATCTTCTACTAGAAGTGCCACATCTTTTACACCATCACCGTGCTGTTTTACAAATTCAGCAATGCGGCTATTTGTATTTAAAGCACCCGACACTACAAAACGCATATTTTTTTGTATAAGGACGTAAGATACTTTATCTCGATTTCCTGTTTCTAAACCAGAATATGCAGCTATGCTAAATCCAAATGCTCTCGCAAGGTAATAACTTGTTTGTTTCGCATTACCGACATAAAATTCAAGATGATCAACATCACGTACTGGGAAAAAATCCTCCATCTGTGCCGCTAAAGTATCCATAGACTTTTGTTCCATAACTTCTTCATCCCCCTATAATATAAATTTCTAATACCTTCTCCCAAAATCGTAAACGCTTCCAATCGCAAACAAAAAAACAAAAAAACAAAAAAACAAAAAAACAAAAAAACAAATTGCACCACAATTTATTTTGTCAATTTTAAATTTTCTATTTTTTCTGTCAAATACCTTCCTTTTTTTCACATAGAAAATTCGACTTTTTTCTATCTATCCCATCCGAAATAGCGTTTCCCTTACCATATAAACCCATTTTGTTTTTTCAGCATCTATATGAATCCATTTTAATTTTCCGACATATAGATTGCTGCTATGCAGAAAAAAAGGCGCTTCCACTCGCTTTCTCTCTTTGTTTAAACTTCGCATGTGGCAGAAAAAGGCCCTGACCGCTTCTATACATAGCCAGATGCTCTCGTTCACCTAAAAAGAAGGAGGGGTCTATACCATTTTTAAATTTGCATTTAAATAATAGCCCAATAAAAAAAGGAACTTCGTTTTTCGAAGCCCCTCTTGTCTTTCACGTTCAAATTTATCTACTTAAATTATACTAAAGCACTTGATAAAAACATAATTAGTGCTGTTAAACCCATTGCTACTCCAGCTGATCCTAATAAGTCCGTTTTTGTTAATTGTAATACTTCTTTGTTTTCCATTATCCTCATTCTCCTTTTCATAGATTTCTATATGTAATTTTCATTTTGTAATAGTTTTCCGCTCTACTTCCTATACAAAATTGCTTTGAATTATACTAACGCACTTGCAAGAAATACGATTAATGCTGTTAACGCTGTTGCTACTCCTGCTGATCCTAATAAGTCCGTTTTTGTTAATTGTAATACTTCTTTGTTTTCCATTATCCTCATTCTCCTTTTATAAGATGTATATATTCCGCTCAGTTTTTACAAATTACACTAAAACACTTGATAGAAATACGATTAATGCCGTTAATGTCGCTGCTGCTCCTGCTGATCCTAATAAGTCCATTTTTGTTAGTTGTAATACTTCTTTATTTTCCATTGCTCTCATTCTCCTTTTTTTATAAATATTTATATGTAATTAAAATTTTATGTCATCTTCAAGAAATAGTTTATTCATAGTTTTCAACTTAATGTCACATTTAAGTAATAACTGTAACGTTTGTAACATTAATGTAACATAACTATTTTATTTAAGCAATAGCTCTATGAATTTATTACAAATTTTTTTTAGGAATCTATAATGCTATTATTTCTTTCCAATATATGTGTAACAGTTTCGATATACCGCGCAATTTAGTATGATGGAAACGAAGAGGTGATCACTTTGAAATTAATCGCACTTGATATGGATGGCACACTGTTATCATCCGATCTAGAAATCTCCAATGAAAATTTAGAAGCAATCAGAAACGCTGAAGAAGCAGGACACATCGTTATGATTTGTTCTGGTAGAGCCAAAGAAGATATTTTAAAACTACTTGAGCAATACCAATTATCCCTTCCACTTGGGGCTAGTAATGGAGCAGTAGTATACGCTGATGGAAAGGTCATTCACTCACGTACTTTGAAAAAAGAAAAAGTATATGAAATTGCCAAGCAGCTCGAAGCGGAAGAGTTTCCGTATAAACTCTATACAAACAAGGGTGTGTATGCACCATACAATTGGAAAGAACAAGTTACGAAATCTTTTCAACTAAATAAGGAGTCTCTTGACATTACAATTGAAGAAATTGAGCGAATTACTGAAAAACAACTAAAGGCTAACTTAATTACAACATTCCAAAGTATCGAAGATGTAATATCCGATTCAACTATTGAAATTTCTAAATTCTTCATTCTTACATTCAATAAAGATAATCGTACACAATTACTACAATCATTAGAAAAAGATGCAGCAGTAATGGTGACAGCATCCGCTCCAACAAACTTAGAAATTATGGACAAACACGGGCATAAAGGCAACGGATTGCAAGAAATGGCAAAATATTTTCATATCCCTTTACAAGATACAATTGCCATTGGAGATAATTTTAATGATGTACCGATGTTAGAAGTAGCAGGTTTGTCGATTGCGATGGGAAATGCAGAGGACGCTGTCAAACAGCTCTGCGATATCGTAACAGTGACAAATGATGAGAATGGTGTAGCTTACGCCATCCGGCAACATATTTTACTTAAAACAATACAAGGGTAATGAAACATAGAAAAAGAAGATAATCACCTACTATATAGTAGGGTTATCTTCTTTTTTTGGACATTGCTAGAATTTCCAATACTTCTTTCTGACAAATAGTCATGTGTATGAAAATGCTTAACTTGGAAATCTATTCTATTTTTTGTAAGACGAGCATATGATAATAGCAGATTCTTAATAAAGGGGAGAAAACATGGACAAGTTATTCCTACACGTCTTGAACTATATTTGTTTAATGCTCGTTATATTAGGAGCATTACTCTTATTCCCGTTCTTCCCGACGCTCGTCCTCTTTTTAGTGCTTATCTTCATGTTCGGGATTGCGATTATCATTTCACTTAGACCAATGGAAAAACAAGAAAAAGAAAGCAGAATTCAGCGTGCCGAGCTGTAAATTCTGCTTTCTTTTTTCAATCATAACGTATTCTTGTTAAACCGATGGCAAAGAAGATACCAGCAAATAGAAGTAACACTCCAATATATCCCGTTATATCTGCCAGTCCTCCTCCTCTCGCAATTAATTCTGTAAAACCGCGCATTGCCCACGTTTGCGGGACAAAGTTAGCAATCTTTTGCATAAACTCCGGTTCTATTTCAATCGGCCAATACAGTCCACTAATCATACAAGTTGAAATAATGACGATATTTCCTAATGCCGATTGTTGCTCTGTCGTTTTCACAACACTGGCTAACAATAAAGCTAACCCAATGACAGCAAATAATAGCACTGAGACAAGCGCAATAATCCCCAACATATCTCCCCACTGTACATCAAATAATAGATTTGTTAATATCATAAGTGCTCCAAATTGAACCCAACCGACTAAGAAGAATGAGAGAATATATCCAGCTAATACTTGGGCTCTTGTAACAGATGTTTCCAGCAAGCGATGCCATACGCCCATTTGCTTCGCTTTTAAAATCGTTCCTGTGCTACTCAGCATAACAATCATTACAAATAAAATCGAAAATCCTGCTGCTCTAGCCGATACACCATTAATTGTTTTCTTTCCTGTTACAATAGATTCTTTGTGAATTTGAACAGGTTCAGCCTTCGTATGGACGGTTTCGTACATTGTCTCCCAAGACTTCCCGCTATTTTGGCTCCATACACTTGCTCCTTTTACTTCCACTTCCATTTTCTTCAGTGTATTTTGTAACACATGCTCTACAGAAGCGCCGCCTGTAAAATCAACACTAGATTGGAAGATAACTTTATCACTTTTCCCATCTAACATTTGTTGTTGAAAGTCTTTCCCAATCGTTACAATACCAGAGGCTTTTTTATTTTCAATTTTCTTCTTTGCCTCTTCATATGATCCTTTTTCCACACTTACAAGATTGCTATGCGTTAATGATTCATAATAGGAAGCTGATAATTTTGTTTGATCTTCATCAACCAAAATAATTTTCACCTTATCATTACCACTTCCACCTAGAAGCCCACCAAAAATTAATGTGAAAAGAATTGGCATACCTAACATAAGAAAATAACTTTGCGGCTTCATCAATATTTGCTTTAACTCTAGTGAACAAATCGCCCAAATTTTTTTCACTGCTCTCTCCTCCTATCTAGTACGTAACCGTAATGTTCCAATAATAACGGAAAGGATGCCAGCACTAGATAAACTTAAAATAATCGGTAATAACGTATTCCAAGACGTTCCTGACATAATGTCTAGAAAACTCGTAAGTGCCCATTTATTTGGTGCAATATTAGCAAACTTTTGCAACGCTTCTGGGAATGCATAAATCGGTAACATAGAACCGCCTAATACTGCTAACAGTTGGATACCAATCCCGCCCATAACATCTGCTGTTTTTTCATCTCGAATAAATGCAGCAATCAGCATTGATAATCCCGACACACAAATTGCATAGGAAACTCCCACTGCAATAAGCTGTGCACTGTCATCCCCCCAATTCACACCGAATGCATAATGGGTTGCAATGACGAATACACCAAATTGAATACACGCGAATAATAATGTTCCAAAAAATTTACCTAACAAAACAGAATAAGAACTTGTCGGTGTCGTTAACAACCTTGCTAACGTTTCTGTTCTTTGTTCTCCTACAATTGATTTTGCACCAACTGTTACGTTATATAGAAGAAACATAACCAACATGGCCGCAGCATAATATTGCATGGCAACAACCGTCTTCTTACCAATTGTACCTGTTTTAATTCCATTTTCACGTGAAGTTGCAATAGCCGACAGATCGCTTCCCATATTCTTTGCTACTTCTTGCACATTTCCTTGTTGAGATTGCGCTAAATCCGTTACCACACTTTTTGTAGCAAATGCTACCGTTTGCGCTCGTTCAGTAAAAGAAAGAATCAATGAATCTGCAATTTTCGCTTGTATGTCTTTTGCAGGATCAGTGAGTAATACAACTTCTTTCAGTTTCCCCTCCTGTATGTGTTCACCCCACTGTTTCGGAATAACAATCCCCACATCAATCTTCTTCTCCTTCAACATCTTTTCTAAGTCGGTTCGCGAAGAAACTTTCCAGGCTTTCACATCATCTTTTATTTCTTTTGCCTCTAATACGTCTGTTCGAAACATAGTAGCAAACGTATCTTCATCTTCTTGATAGTATCCAATTACCGTTTTCGGTAATCCGCCTTCATCTAGGACCGCACTTAAAGCTGATCCTAAAATAGCTGTTAATAAAAGCGGCATAAGCAACATCATCATGAAACCACGCCGATCCGTAAAACGTATCTTAAAATCTTTCCATGCGATAATAAAGCTCTTCATACTCTCTCCCCCTTAATCACGAAGTGAACGACCTGTTAGTTGTAAAAAGAGTGCTTCTAAATTCGGCTCTTGTACTTCAAGTTTTGCAATTTGCACACGATTTCCAACAACCTCTGAAACGACCATCCCAACTGCATCACTATGTGTTAGCGCAATATCAATGGTATTCGAATCCTCATCCGCTACAATACGCTCTACAACAGGAAGTGCTTGTAATTTCTGCAATAATTGTTGATCGTAACGATTGACTTGTAGCTTCACCATAAAACCATCTGCAAGACGATTACATAGTTCGCTTTTCGTTCCAAGTGCAATGACCTTGCCGTGATCTACAATTGCAATGCGCTCACATAAATACTCAACTTCCTCCATGTAATGACTCGTATAAATAACTGTCATTCCCTTTTCATTTAACTTTTTCACTGTTTCTAAAATATGATTTCTTGATTGCGGATCAATTCCAACTGTCGGTTCATCCATAATTAATAACTCAGGTTCATGCATAAGTGCTACCCCAATATTTACACGGCGCTTCATACCGCCTGAAAATGTTTCAATCTTATCTTTAGCGCGGTCTTCTAAACCAACATATGCTAACACCTCATCTGCGCGTTTCTTTGCTGCCGCTCCGCTCAGGCCGTACATTTTCCCCCAGAAAATTAAATTCTCCTTCGCTGAAAGCGTCGGATATAACGCAATGTCTTGCGGGACAACCCCAATTTTCTGCTTCGTATCCATTGGATATTCTTTCACAGACTTCCCGCCAACACGTATATCCCCGCTATCGTACGGAAAGAGACCACAAATCATGGAAATGGTTGTTGATTTTCCTGCTCCATTTGGACCAAGCAGTCCGAATGTTTCCCCTTTCTCAATCGAAAATGATACGCCTCTCACGACTTCTTTTTTCCCGAAAGATTTTGTAATATGATCTACGACTAGCATGTCGATTCAGCCCCTTTAATGTAATCTCACTATGATTGTAAAAGGATTTCCTCATCTTTCCATCTCTCTTTAGATAGAAAATGCATAACAAAAAAGCAGCATTATCTGCTGCTTTTTCATACTTATCTATGCCAAAAGTCATATGTAAGCTGTCACACCGTACCGCACCGCAAAAATAGCTGCTTGTGTTCGGTCGCGAAGCTCCAATTTACTAATAATATTAGAGACGTGATTTTTTACCGTTCCTTCTGTAATAAATAGCTTCTCGGCAATTTCTTTATTATTTAATCCATATCCTAATTCCCGCAACACTTCCACTTCCCGTTCTGTTAACTGCTCTATTTGTTTTGGAGCATGTTGCTCAGTAATACTATCTACTTTTGTTCTCTTCAATTCTTTCACAATTTCAGCGGTCATATCTTGCGGGAGTACAACTCCCCCTGCATGTACAGTCAAGATTGCTTGCACAATTGTATCTGTGGCCATATCTTTTAATAAATAGCCGCTTGCCCCTTGTTCAAGCGCTTCAAAAATAAGTTCACTATCATTAAACGTCGTCAACATCAGTACTTTTATATGAGGAAATTGCTCCCTTATTAAACGCGTTCCTTCTACACCGTTTGCACGCGGCATACGGATATCCATTAAAATGATTTCAGGCTGAAATCGTTCGGCATTTTGCGCGGCCTCTTCTCCATCACTTGCAGTTCCAACTACTTCAAGTTCTGGACGTAAATTTAATAACATCGCTAATCCATCACGAACTAACGACTGATCGTCAACAATCATAATTCGAATCATACCGCTCCCCCTATTACCCACGTCTTTTCCCTTAGTGGGAACTCTACGTTTAGTTGAAATCCTTTATCTTTTTCACTTTCAAACCGAATCATTCCTCCGCGTTCTTCTACACGTTCTTTCATATTAATAAGTCCAAAACCAGGATGCACTTCATTTACGCCTGCTCCATCATCAGAAATGAATATGTGTACCTTTCCATCCAAGCAAGAAAGTTTCATTTCACATGTATTCGCCTTACCATGACGCTTTGCATTTGTTAACGATTCCTGCATAATACGCAATATAGTTGGGTGTAATGACAACGGAATGGTGACTGGATCACCATGCAATTTAAATGTCGTTCTCACATTTGTTGCATGCGAAAATTCATGTAACATCTGCCTAATATTACCGACTAAATCTCCTGCATTCTCTTCTTCTTTCAAAGTTCGAACAGACGCTCTCACCTCTTGTAACGACCGTTTTGCTAACTCATGACATGTTTGCAAAACCGCCCCAGTCTCATCTGATTTCTGTTTCAATAACTCCTCAGCAAGCTGCAGTTGAACAAGCAACGCCGTCATATTATGACCAACCGTATCATGAATTTCACGCGCAATCTCATTTCGTTCTTTCACTGCCGCTAATTCTTCCACCTCTTTTGCATATAGCTGCAATTGCTCATGCGCTTCTTGTAGCGCTTCATGTGATGAAGTCAATTTTTCATACTGTTCATCTACCGTTTGGCGAGCTAATGTTAGTTTTTTAATTAACCCTCCAGTAAGAGCACTAAATACAACGAACATAAACGAAATAAGATTCCCCCAAATTTCAAGTTCTCCAAAATATTGATATGAATATATTAAAATAGCAAACCAACAGATAAAGAAAAATCCAATAAAAAAACGGGCTATCACTTTCGATTGAATATTAATAAATAAAGTTATCGCATCTACACCGAACAAAACTAAATACAAATCTACTTTTGGAAATAAGAATCCCAATATAGCCGTTACAATCCCATTCGATAACAATATAAAACATATTCGTCGCTCTCCGCTATGTGATGTCATAAGCAAACAATGATTCACAACATAAATCAAACAGGCAGCACCAACAAATAATTGCAAACCTAGTTCCCCATGTGGAATCTGCAGTGCATATATAACACAAATGAGCACAATCGTAAGTAGCCGGGCATATCCTAGCATACAGTTTCACCTCGTATTCAAACAAAATATATAGAATCCATATTCTTACCCTCTTTATCCCCTCCTTTTAAAAATAGGAATGTCGCAACAAAATTCCAATATATAGAAACCACAAGTGTTTTATGTTAAAGTGGCATTGTGGCTAATATGTAAAGGAGAATGATACTTATGAATCTAAAACTTAAAAGACCTTTAATTTTATTGATTTCCTTATATATTATTCTCGTTTTATTTGATTATAACAATTATAACCAATTTAAATGGATCGAAAATATTATACAGTCATTATTTTTAGTGGTATTTTATGAATTTCTCATGTGGTTATTTTCTACAAAAAAAGAATCAACCTCTAAAAATTAAACAGATTACGTGCAATACAACAACAAAGCGATGACTTAAATAAATTTATATATAAGAAATTTAAAAAGCTGGCATACACCAGCTTTTACTCTTTCATATCTATACTACTCTCCAAATCCTCATATAATTTTGTTCTTAACAACTCTTTTTCCTCTTTTTCATGATGCAACTTCTCCAGCTCTTCAACACTTTTCGTTTTCGCCATTTGACAGTCTATCTCGTATATACTTTTCTCCACATTCATAAGCTGTTCTTCCAGATGAATAATGCTCTTATTTATAGGCTTTGGCGCAGCTGCTACTCGTTCCTTTTTCTCAACGCTTCGTTGTTCTGTTTCTCTTTTTTCTTCCCACTTTTCACGTGCCCAAGCATAATTTCCAGCAAACCCATACGCCGTTTGATTATCAATCCAATACGTTTTAGGGAACAATTTATTTAAGAAATAACGATCATGAGATACAGCTAAAATCGTTCCATTATACTGTTCAAGCGCTTCTTCTAATACTTCTCTTGATTCAATATCAAGGTGATTTGTCGGTTCATCAAGTACAAGAAAATTAATATCTTGATGCATGAGCTGCGCTAACCGCAAACGCATTCGCTCGCCCCCGCTTAATTGATTCACCTTTTTAAATACAGCTGGTCCGTAGAATAGAAAGCGAGCAAGTATATGACGTGCTTCGCCTTCCGTTACCGCTACCTGCTCCCTGAACATTTCTAATACCGTTTGTTTACTGTTCAATTGCATATGTTGAGACAAATAGCCAAGCTTTACTCCGCTACCAATGCGAATTTCACCTGTATCTGGATTCATTTCTTGTAATAATAATTTCAATAGCGTTGTCTTTCCTGTACCGTTCCGTCCAACAATCGCAACGCGCTCTTGAAAACGAACATGTAATTCTACATTTTGAAATAACACATATTCATCAAAATTCTTTCCCACTTCTTTCATGATCACAACGTCTTTCCCGCTTCGTTCTTGTCCTTCAAACTGAAGACCCATTTGCTTATGCTCTAAAGTTGGTTTCTTCAATTTTTCCATTCTCTCTAGAGCGCGTTCCATATTGCGAGCACGTTTATGCAATCCCTCGTTTGGCGGATTTGCTTGATTGGCCCATTCCCTAAGCCTTTTAATAGCTTCCTTCATTTTCTTGATTTTCTTTTGCTGCTCTTGATACGCTTGAAACTCTTGCAATAATCTTTCTTCTTTCTCCTTTACAAACTGTGAATAGTTCGTATGGTAAACATGTATTTCCCCATCTTCTAAATCAAAAATCTTCGTTACGACTTCATCCAAGAAATAACGATCATGTGAAATGACAACGACTGTCCCATCATATTCCTTTAAAAATTGCTCAAGCCATTCTACTGCAAATAAATCTAAATGGTTTGTCGGTTCATCTAGGAGCAATAAGTCCGGTTTTTTAAGAAGCATATATGCAAGACTCACTTTCGTCTGTTCACCGCCGCTTAGTTCTATAAAGTTGCGCGAAAATAATTCTGTCACTTGCAGACCATTAGCCACTTTCATCATATTCGCTTCTATTTCATAACCACCTAAAAACGAAAACTGCTCCTGTATTTCTCCGTACTCCGCCATTATTTTTTCCGTAACGTCTACAGCCATCTTCTCTTCAAGTTCCCGCATCTTTCTTTCTAATGCTTGCTCTTTCACAAATGCAGAACGTAATACATCATATACAGTCATTCCTTCCGCAAACCTCGGAATTTGAGCAACATGACCAATACGCGTACCTTTCTTCATATGAATCGCACCGCCATCCACATGTTCAATCCCCGTTAACAGTTGAAAAATTGTTGTTTTCCCACTGCCGTTTCGGCCAACTAAACCAATACGTTCGCCTTTCTTTATTTCAAGTGATATATTCTCAAATATGATATTTCCACCAAACGTCTTCGCTATATTATTTACACTACAAATCATCATCTTTTCCGTACTCCTTTCAACGTAAAAAAGCCATGAGTAAAGAACCTTACCCACGGCTTTTATTTCAAAATAGAAAAGGGAACCACCATAGTTCCCTTCTCACACGTTTCTATAAAATGGGTGAAGAGACTTCTATCGTTCAATAGTTAGTATGAAATTGCTAAAAAAAGGCATACGTATCCCGTTAGCAACTACACGATGAAAAATTGCACGACAAATGTAGATAAAATCTAGAAATTGCGTGCGCATAACTATAGAACGATTCATCTCTTTCACCTCTTTCGTACGGAATTTTATACTTACCTTTTCATTATACTCTCCTAAAATAGGTTTGAATAGTCATTTTTCTGAAAATAATGTAAATAGACATATTCATACATAAAAGACAGCTGTGACTCAAAAATAAAAGGAGGAATAACACATGATAGATATTGTAAAAACCGTTATTCACATTTTAGTTGATGCAAAACCAATTGTTGATGAAATTAACAACGTATGAAAAGATGACGAAAAAAGTAAAGACGAGCTATCCTAACTCAAGCAGGATAGCTCGTCTTTACTTTTTTCCATAGCAAATTGCTGTTGTACAATTTTTTTATAATATGTATGATTCTCCATCAGTTCCTCATGCGTACCTACATCTGTAATATTCCCGTTTTTCCTAATTCCACTATAAAGGATTTAAAATGACTTTTCACGAATATGTACTAGTTGGAATATGACAAATAGGGGGAGAAATATGGAGACACAACAACAGTTATACTTTGTAAATCAGATTAGTCAACAAAAACCAAACAGCATGCAAAATAAAAAAACAACTTGCCCATTTTGCGATCACACACAACTAAGCGATATTTTAGAAACGGACGAAACAATTATTTGGCTAAAAAATAAATATCCGACATTACAAAATACATTACAAACAGTCATTATCGAAACTAATAATTGTCATGATCATATTGCAACCTATACCCAAGAGCATATGCGAAAGCTTATCCGATTTTCAGTTGGGCACTGGTTATCGTTAGAGCAAAGCGAAAAATTCCAATCTGTTATTTTATATAAAAACCATGGACCTCTATCAGGGGGAACAATTCACCATGCACATATGCAAATTATCGGCATGGAACAAGTCGACTATCGACAAAATATAAGAACCGAACACTTCAAAGGAATCGTTGTAAGCAAAGAACACGGAATTGAACTAAATATTTCTACTCATCCAATTATCGGCTTCACAGAGTTTAACATTATAATAGAAAATACAAATCAAATTGACCTAATGGCTGATTATATTCAAAAAACCGTACGCTACGTATTACAAGACTTTCATAAACGATGTAATAGTTATAACATGTTTTTTTATAACTTAGAGGGAAAAATGATATGTAAAATTGTTCCCCGGTTTGTCGTTTCACCACTATATGTTGGCTATAACATCCCTCAAGTTTCTATGCAATTACAAACAGTAAAAGAACAGTTAGAGACATATTTTATAGAAAAATAGAGTAGGTCATCACAGAACCTACTCTTTCATAACACCTTTATTTTGATAATACACATTCTCTAGACCAATATTATATTTCATATTTTTATCAGTCCACTCTGTTCCGAGAGTACCGGGCCAACCGGATGTGTTCGCTACATATTTAAGTAACTCAAATTCTGTTAACCCTTTTTCCATACCTCTTTTATATCCTTTTGCCAAATGAGGCATAGCAATTTCAGCATTTTTGCGCGGATCTTTTAACTCCTCATCTGTTACATTTTCAGGAGCAAGTCCACCACCGCGATGCAGTTGAAACAACCCAAACGATGTTCCATGATCTCCAACAGCTCTTGGATTAAAACGACTCTCGTGCTCGGCAATTGTAAGAGGTATCCATTCTGGGAGATTATATTTCTTAGCCTCTTCGCTAATAATTTGTTTTATCTGTTTTGCTTCTTCTGAATCAACATAACTCGTTTGGCTTACAGGTTTTCCCGCACCTTCTGATTCGCCTCGAAAAAACATATATACTCCAAAAACAACTAAGAATCCTATAAAAAATTTCTTCATGTATATTACCTCTTCTTTCGCTGAAATTTGTCCCCTTTCAGCATTACGTATATACAACTCTTTATCTATCATACCAAGAATATACAGCTCCAACATCCTTCTTAAGTCTGATTTTGCGATACAAAAGATACAAAAGATACAAAACAAATATAAAAATGTAATATTTTTCTATCAATCATTGAAACTAGTTTAATGTTTCAACATATAATTCGCTGCTATGCAGAATACATCATGACCTGCACTTACTTGCTCTCTTCGCACGTGGCAGGAAAAGGCCCTGACCGCTTCTACGCATGACCAGGCACTCTCGTCCGCCTAAAAGAAAAGGGTTTTTATGCCCTTTTTTAACTTAAATTTATATATTATAAAATTGAACTGTATTTTTATAGATTGTTTCCGCAGCATCTTCAAGCGATATTCCTTTTATTTCACTTACACTCTTTAACACTTGCAAAATCATACTTGGATGCGTCATTTCATTATTAAATCTCCACGGTCCATCTGTTTCCACCATAAGATGTGATAACGGATAAAAAGCAGCAATATCTTTAATTTTTTCTTTATATACAATATCAGGGGTAACCGAAATATAATACCCATTCCCTATCATTCTCTCCATCGTTTGTTCACTTCCCTTAAACCAATGAAAATGAGCATGGCGTATTCGATAAGATTCAAGTAAATCACAAACAACTTCCGCATCATCGTATACAGCGTGTAATATGATTGGTAAATTATACTTTTGAGCCATATGTACAAATCTTTCTAGCATTTCAATATATGGCTCTAACAACAATGTCGGATTTTCTTGGCGTAAATAATAAGGCAAACCAACTTCTCCAATCGCCGCAATACGATGTGCTTCTTTATCAATTAATTTACAAATTTTTCCGCATTGTTTGGAATCAACATCTTGCTCAGGATGATACCCAAGAGCTGGATAGATAAATGAATAATCCTTCGCTAACTCCAATGTTTGCTGACAAGAATGATAATTCATCGACACCGCAATCAGTCCTGCTATTTCCTTCGTCTTCTGTATATCTTCAATTAACTGGAATTGCTCTTCTCTTTTATATTGATCCAAATGTATATGACTATCAATCCATTTCATTTCTATCACCTTTTCTTGGCATTGTATATCGATCCATTTTCATTTTTCAACATATAAGCCGCCGTTATGCAGAATACAACATGACCGCTACTTGCTTTCTCCCTTTGTTTTAAATCTTGCATGTGGCAGAAAAAGGCCCTAACCGCTTCTATGCACGGCCAGATGCTCTCTCCCCTCCTTAAAAAAGAGGTTTTTATGTCATCAACTTGTATTTATATAGTACAACTTTCTAAAATGTATATAAAATAAAAAAAACAAGAAGGCTCGCCTTCTTGTTCATTTATTTATTAAACAATAAAGTTTGTAATTATATCAAAAATCCCAATACATACAATCGCAACACCAAAGTAGCTAAAACACTCTACTAACGGAAACTTAACTACTTCTTCTTTTTGCATCTCACTTGTCTCCCTTCTATAATCTCCCTAACTTTTATATCTATTTCTATTATGAGAGAAATATGACAAAAGAGCCATTGAATTTGCTTACGTAAACCTTACATTTTTGTAAGATAGAAAAATAGTCCCACCTCTTTTGAGATGAGACCCACATGTAGTTGGTTGTTAATCCTTTTCATCACATTATTGATTCAGACAGAAAGATGTATTTCATTCTTTCTGCTTTTATTATAGGTCATACTTGCGATCACAACTATCGAATTACATTACACGTACCTTACAGTATTGTAATATGTCGTAATCACTCAGCTATAAATTTCATTTAGAAGTTTGGCAAGGGGTATTATTCCAGTGAAAATACGCCCCTTATTACCTATAGAATGTTATTTTCATTTTTCAGCATATAGGTTGCTGCCATGAAGATAAAAATGGACCTACACCTTGCTACCTTTCTTTGTTTTAAAACTTTGCGCGTGGCAGGAAAAGGCCCTGACCGCTCCTATACATAGCCAGTCCCTCTCGACCATTTAAAAAAATGCTTTTCTGTCGGTTTTTCATAGAGTGAGTGAGTAGTTACACTATGTCTTTCTTTCTATTGTATTGTTAAAAGCTTCCCTCTCGCATTGAGCGGAATATCTTCTTTATCTATTTCAACTAATCTCTCAGCATAACGCCCTTTTGCAATGATTTCTAACGGTTCATTTTGTTTTAACATTTTCTGAATCGTTTTTGTAATCTTCTGTTCCCGTCCATCTTCATCATATCCAACAAACTCATATTCATACCAGCCATCTCCAATATGTTGACCAATACCTTTTACGACTGTGTAATACGCTTTCGTTTGATAAAACGGATTATATTTATCAATTACTGGACCAAGCTTTGTTGGTAATAGTAAGACAACGATAACAATACTAGCAAGTACCCCCAAAAATACACGTCTCCGCATTTTTTCCATTTTGGTTTCCTCCCTTGCATTTTATACGTAACCTTTCTTTTAGTTTAGAAAAAAAAGGGAACGTATACCATTGAACTACCTTACACTTCTCTTACAAAAATGTAAGTTTCCTGTAAGCTAATTCGATAGTTCAAACTCCCCTGATTTCGTACAATAAAGTCAGAAACAGAGCAGATTAAAAAAAACTGTTTCTACTAAATCAAACAAGTAAGGAGAGATTATAATGGAAAACCAAATGACTTTTAACAAATTTGATTACGCTGGGCTTGCTAGCGGTGCGGCTCTTCTTACAGCATTCATTTACGTTGCCGCAGTAATCCTTATATAATTTTGTGTCCCCTTTCCCCTTATATAGATAAATTTGAAAAGACGACCTTCTATGCCAGGTCGTCTTTTCCTATTACTATTATGCAGTTTTATCTTCTTGCAACGTTTCTTTTAACTGTGTAAACGTCTCATTTAATTTTTCTGTCATCAATCGCATCACTTCTTTACGATCCATTTGCGCTGACTGCTCCACTTGAATCGGATCACCAAAAATTAATTGCGCTCTTTTTCCACGAAACAATTCTTTTAAACTGTTAGGCCCAACGTATGCAGCTGGAACTAACGGAACATTAGAACGAAAGGCAATTGTAACAGCACCAGCTTTCAGAGAAGTCGCTTCTGCTGATCTCGTTCCGCTCGGAAAAATCCCCACAACTTTCCCTTCTTTTAATAACCTAGATGGAATTTTCAGCGTACTTGGTCCTGGATTTGCGCGATCAACAGGAAATGCATTTACTCCATTAAAAAACCAATTCCCAAATTTACTTTCAAACAATTCCTTTTTGGCCATATAGTAAATTTTCGTTGGTAACATTCCCGTCGCTAACATGACAACATCCATCCAACTTGTATGAGTACAAGCTACCACATATGCTCCGCTTTGCGGTAATTTTTCTTTTCCATATACTTCTACTTTTCCAAATGTTTTAAATATATATTTCAACAGCCTTACAATGAATGTATACATTCGACCTGTTCCCTTCTACAATTTAATTTTTTATAACTGTATTTACCTTCGATTATAACACTAAGTATTAATAGTTGGTAATAAAATTAAGTGACAATTTTTAAAATCTTTCCCTTACAAAACTGTAATCCTACTGTAAGCTAATTCGATAGTTACTCCCTTTCACCTGTCATATACTTAAAACAGAAACAGGGCAACAAAAACACATCGAAAAGGCACTCACATACTAAACAAGGATCGCAACTACAATGCGGCTCGTGTTAGCCCCCTTATCGATGCAAAAATTGTCGCTACTGATTACATAAGTAAGGAGAGATAACTATGAACAACATTACTTTTAACAAATTTGATTACATGGGACTTGTAAGCGGTGCGGCTCTTCTTACAGCAGTTGTTTACGCACTTGCACATGTCCTTGTATGACACTGCACTCCCCCCCCTTTATATAAATGAAAAGTGCTGCTTGTAATCCTACAAGCAGCACTTTTTAATTTGTTTCATATATAATTTGACCTGTTTTACTTATATCATATCCACCAATAGCACGCAGTTCATTTTGAAATTCAGGAGACTGTAATACCAACTTTACTGTTTCAATTAGCTCCATGTTCTCTTCTGTTTTTAAAATTACTAAATCGTAACGTTCTTGTATAAGCCGAACAAAATCTACATTTACAATTTGCGCTACTTTTTCTGTTCCTACTCCTACATCAGCTTTTCCATTTGCAACTTGAGAAGCAACGCCAATATGATTTGATTCTTCCCAATCATAGCCACAAATGTCCATTTTTGATATTCCATTTATACGCAATTGTTCATCAACAAGAACTCGAATACCAGATCCTCTTTCCCTATTTACAAATTGAATGGATGTATTACATAAATCATTCCATGTCTTTATCTGTTTCGGATTTCCTTTTTGCACATAAAAACCTGATGTTCTTGATAATAAGTTCATAACAATACAAGGCTGTCCAACTAAAATTCGTTTTACATACGGAATGTTGTATTCTCCCGTATCTCCATCGAACAAATGAAGACTCACAATGTCTCCTTTTCCTTGATACATCTGAATCAAACTTGTTAAACTTCCTTGATACGCCCTTAACATATTAGAAACTTCCAAACGACTTTCTATATGTTTCGTTAACATATCTAAAGATAAATCTTGTCCACTGATAATACAAGAATCAGATTTACTCGTCGGGTTTATTACTTGTATAGATGAAACTGCCTGTACTTTTCCTGTTTTCATCGCAGTAATATATTGCTCTAAATCACTTGCATCAACACGCATTTGCCTCCCCACTCGATAAGAAGGCAATTCACCTTTTTTAATCAAATCATATACTGTTAATTTCGATACTTTTAACCGCTTCGCTACTTCTTCTGTTGTGTAGGAATGATGATCCATAAACCGATTCCTCGCTTTCTGCCTTCATTGTAACAAAAATAGCAGTTTTTCTTCTATTTATTTTCATTATCGTGAAAAAAATCACAACATAACTAATTATAACTATTTATAATTAAATATATTTAGTTATAATTAAAATGGGGATAAAAGAAGGGAGAAACGAAAATGAATAAGTACATATTTCGCTTTACTTGCAGTATTTTACTCACACTACTTCTCGTAATAAGTACGGGATGTACAAGCACAAATAAACAAGAAAAAACTACTTCTAAAGAAGAAAAGGTTGAACTTACCATTTCTGCAGCAGCTAGTTTACAAGATGCACTAAAAGAGATTCAAACACAATATGAAAAGAAAGAACCAAATATAAAGCTCTCATTTAACTTCGACGGTTCTGGCAAGCTTCAACAGCAAATTGAACAAGGAGCTCCTGTTGATTTATTCTTCTCTGCCGCAGAAGATAAATTTCAAACGCTCGTAACGAAAGGACTTATTGATCAGAAAGAAGGGAAAAATCTACTCGGCAATGAGCTAGTATTAGTTGTTCCTAAAGATAGTAATCTAAAAGATTTTCAATCGTTAAAAGATGAGCAAGTAACAAAAATTGCACTAGGTACACCTGAATCTGTTCCAGCTGGAAAATACGCAAAAGAGGCGCTTACTCATTTAAATCTTTGGAACGACCTTCAAAATAAAATCGTATACACAAAAGATGTGCGTCAAGTATTAACATACGTAGAAACGGGAAACGTTAATGCAGGGATTGTTTATAAAACAGACGCCCTCATTTCAAAGAAAGCAAAAATCGCTAACACAGCACAGGCTAATTCACACGAACCAATCCACTATCCATTAGGTATCGTAAAAGCAACGAAACATAAAAAAGAGGCAACTGCTTTTTATGGATATTTACAATCTAAAGATGCTATAACTATCTTTAAAAAATATGGTTTTACAGTGCTGTAATCGTAACGATGATATTTGATACATTTTGGTCACCTATCATTCTTTCACTAAAAGTTGCTGCACTTTCTACGATCATTGTGATGGTATTCGGAACGGTAATTGGCCGTATTTTAGCTCGATCCTCGAAGCGCTATAAAATTTTATTAGAAACTATTTTTCTACTGCCTATGGTACTGCCGCCCACTGTAATTGGATTTTTTCTCATTATCATCTTTGGAAAAAACAGTCCCATCGGTCAGTGGATCGAAACTTTGTTTCAACAATCGATTATGTTTACATCTTGGGCCGCTGTGATTGCTGCAACTGTAGTTGCATTTCCGCTTATGTACCAATCAGCAAAAACGGGTTTTATGATTGCCAATGAACAAATTGAAGACGGAGCTAGAGACCTTGGAGCAAATGAATTACAAGTGTTCTTACATGTAACATTACCACTCGCATTCCCTTCTCTACTTGGCGGAATGATTTTAAGTTTCGTCCGCGCCCTAGGAGAATTTGGTGCGACGCTTATGTTCGCTGGTAATATTCCCGGTAAAACACAAACAATTCCAACCGCAATTTATATGGCAATTGATGCAAGTAACATGCCACTTGCATGGGCGCTCGTTCTTACAACTGTCGGTATGTCAATTGTCTTTTTATTGCTCATTCAATTTATCAATAAAAAGGTAATTTCTTTCTAGCAGTAGCTTTCGACAAAGCTACTGTTTTTTATATTATTTCCCGCGAAATGAAATGGAAATTAGATGTTTATGTAGAATTATAGAAAATAAGGGGGAATTATATGTATAACCAAACACTTTGTTTTATCCGAAACGACGATGGAATATTAATGCTAAACCGGGAAAAAGCACCGCTGCAAGGCTTGTGGAATGGTGTTGGTGGAAAAATGATAGAAGCGGAAACGCCAATGGCATGCATTCTACGTGAGATTGAAGAAGAGACAGGACTACATTTAACAGAGCAAGAAGTCACCTATAAAGGAACATTATCATGGACAAGCGACAATACAAATTCCGATGGATTATACCTGTTTATCGCTAATCTCCCAGCTCATATTTCTTATCGCACTCCGAAAAAAGTAGCTGAAGGTATTTTAGATTGGAAGCACATTCCCTGGATTTTATCTAACGAAAATAGAGGGATAAACTCTTTAACGAAGCACTTTTTACCTACGGTTTTACAAGAAGAAGACGTATATGACCATACTTCTGTCTTCCACAATAATCAGCTTGTGCACTACGAACAAAAGGAACATGTAAATGTAAAATAGCCTCTTTAGCGGAGGCTATTTCGCTATATATTTCGGCAGTACCTGCAAGATACAGCCGATTCTTCTTCTGTACTTCCTTGACTCGGACGTTCAGATTGTTTTACAAATCCTTTTGCTTCATAAAAGGGAATTCCTTTTTCATTCCCTTTGGCAACCGACACCCACTGCTCTATGATCCCTTTTTCTTTTTGAATTTCTGTAAAATAATCTACTAACAATGTCCCGATTCCTTCTCTTCTTCGATTCGGATCTAAATATAGGACAAAAATTTCTCCACATTTTTCACCCGTTGTGCCTCCACCAATCGCTCCAACAACTTGTCCGTTTTCCAATGCGACGAACCAACCATACCAATTTTCGTCATTCGTCAGTACTTCCTTATGAATACGCTCGTGATTATAGTATTCTTCAATGACACGATCGATATATTCCTGGCTATGCAAACCTTCATATGTCGCTAGCCATCCATCTGTACAAACCTTGGCAATCCCTTCGACATGACTTATATCTGCTCTTACCACTTGAATCTTATTTGTTTTCTGTTCTTGCACTACATAATCTTTCACACTCTACATCCCCTTTATATGCTATTTTCCCTCTACTATACCAATTTAAATGGATAAAAAATCCAAATTATTATATCTTCTAATTTCCACATAAACTATTACAATTTTCATATTCATAGAAATATACATTCTATTTGAATTTACTTTCTAAAAGAGACTCTTTCCTGTTATTATATGGGGGTGCCAAAAAAGGGAGAAATGAAAACACATTTATATAATGACAGTATTCTCCTTATAAACCTCACTACTTTATCGTTTTAACGATCGGTAATCCTCTACTTCTTAAGTGGAAAATTACCAATCGTTAGAACTCTGATATAACAAGAAGGGAGTCTTGTAATGGACATTTTATTAGCACTTCTTCCTGCATTAGCATGGGGAAACGTTTTATTAGTAAGTGTAAAAATGGGTGGTGGTGCATATAGCCAAACGGTAGGTATGACAATTGGTGCCCTATTCTTCGCAACAATTATGTATGCATTTACAACACCGGCACTATCTTTATCTATATTAATTGTCGGCTTTGTTTCAGGCTTATTTTGGGCTTTAGGACAAGTCAATCAATTAAAAACCGTTCAAACAATAGGCGTTTCAACAACTGTTACCATTTCAACAGGTATGCAGCTTGTAGCTACTTCTATCTTTGGAGTTATTGCCTTTCATGAGTGGACAACTACTACTACAATTATCATGGGAACGATTGCAATTATCTTAATCGTAATCGGTGTTGTGTTTACTTCTTTAGATGATAAAGAAAATGCACAACCACCAGGACAATTGAAAAAAGGGTTACTTACTCTCATTATTTCGACTTTCGGTTATTTTGGATATGTAATTATTATTCGTTGGTACAACATCGATGGCTGGGCTGCTATTTTACCGCAAGCAGTTGGTATGTTCGTTGGAGCATTTGTACTGACATTTAAGCATAAACCATTTAACAAATATGCAATTCGCAATATCTTATCTGGTCTACTTTGGGGAACAGGAAACTTATTCTTACTTCTTTCCTTACCACGGGTTGGCGTTGCAACGAGCTTCTCATTATCCCAAACAGGGATTGTCATCTCAACGTTTGGTGCAATTGTCTTCTTAGGTGAAAAGAAAACAAAACGTCAAATGGTATTTATCGCGCTTGGCAGTGCTTTAATTATTGGCGGGGCTGTTCTACTTGGTTTGGCAAAAGCTTAATGATATATCCTAGTTTCGGAAATGCTACTTTCTGAAACTAGGATTTTTTTGTATACAAGCCTTTTCTTTTTACAATTCTCTTTTATCAATGGTATCGTTTTAGCAATACATTTCCTACAGGAAGGATCAAAAAATATGCCAAAGAAACAAAGAGTGCTATTTATTGGTGCAGGTCGTATGGCTGAAGCCCTTTTTGCTGGGCTTCTTCATACAAGTAAAGAACACATTGCTGAGATTGTCGTATCCAATCAACGAAATCAAGAAAGGCTTACAGAGTTGCGTGAAAAGTATGCTGTTTCTACAACAACAGATTGGAAACAATATGCGGCAGATGTTGATGTTATCGTCTTAGCAATGCCTCCAGAAGCGCATGAACAACTGTTAACTGAACTCTCTCCACTTGTCAGCAATCAGTTTATTGTAACAGTTGCAGCTGGTATTGGACCTTCTTATTTAGAATCAAAGCTTCCTAAAGGTACTGCCGTTGCTTGGATTATGCCAAATACAGCTGCTACAATCGGGAAATCCATTTCTTTATACACAGCAGGCTCTTTTGTAAGCAAAGAACATCTTGAAATTTTGCAAATGCTCGTAAAAGGTATTGGAGACGCACAATTATGTACAGAAGAAGAAATTCATCAACTAACAGCTGTCACAGGAAGCGCCCCTGCCTTTCTCTACTACTTTGCTGAGAGCTTAATTGAAGCAACAAAACAGTATGGTATCGATGAAATAACTGCAAAGCATCTCGTAATCAAAATGATTACCGGGTCTGCTTCTATGCTGGAAAGTGAAAATAATCCTGCTATGCTTCGTGAACAAGTGACAACACCAGGCGGCGCAACTGCAGCAGGTTTAAAAGTACTATATGAAAATAATTTTATGAACATGATGCAAGAAGCAATTGAAGCAACAAACAAAAAGGCTAGTGGAAAAACAATTTAATTTTAAAACAAGCAGAAAAAATCTTATTTAAAGATGCTGTAATCTCACCTCTATATCAAAACGGAAAATCTTATTTACAGCGCTCTTATGTAAAAGATGTCGTTGAAGTTGATTTTGCGGGTCCATTAAACTTTAAATGGGCAAAAATTGAAAAGTAATATACAAAAGGTATCCCCAAAAAGGATACCTTTTTCTTTATGCCTCATTCCCTTTTATTGCAGCTTGATTTCTCTTGAGTAAGATAGATATTTTATATCCGATTACAGCAATGATTTGAGTTACTACAATAATCATGCATAAATACATGATATTTTTTGTTAAACTCTCTCCTCCAAATATAATTGTGTAATATCCATCCGCTGCGTATGTGGCAGGGAGTAATGTTCCAATTGTTTGATACGTATGTGATAGCATTACATGCGGTACCATCACACCAGCACTCACAAGCTGTAAAGATAACGAAAGAATATTAAATAGCATCCCTGCATTTCCAAACAAATTAAGAAACATTTGCGTTAAAGAAAGAAAAGCAAAGAAGACAATGGTTTGAAACAACCAAACCGTAAATATCGATTCCTGTATTTGAATATGAAAGAACTTCATCAAAATAACTGTAATAGTTGCTAATATCACAGCAACAACCATATTAATAAGTTGCCTTGAAAAGAAATTCCCCAAACCTCGTTCAACAAGTTGCGATGCTTTATATAATTCCATACTCATAATCATCGCTCCTACAAATGAAGCTAATACGATCATAAGCGGTACCATATTGATGGAAAATCCCTTCGCATCATTTACTTTATGAATCGCAAATCCAACTGAGTCTTCCGTTAATCCTTTTATTGCTTCTGCGCTGCCTGGTTCCATAGCTTGCAACTTCCCAGCAGCTGCTTGCTGTTTATAACTTGATACCTCTTTATTTACATTGTCACGAACTTGCTTCGCAGCTCCTTCCATCATCTGCTTTGCCATCATAGCGCTTGCCTGGTTAATATGGAAATTTAAATCCGCCTTTCTTTTTTCACTTATATCTTTTGAAAAAGAAGCTGGAATTTCAATAATCATATCGTATACATGTTTATCCATTTCCTCTTTTGCTTTTTCCATAGACTTCTCATTCTTCACTTGAAAAGGCAAGTTGTTCTGTAAACCTTGTGCGATTTTACTTCCCATGTTCGCATCTTGATTCACAATAGCAATACGCATCTCATTCGCTCTTTCATATACTCCATCATATGCTGTTAGCCAAACACAAAAGAAAATAAGTTGGAATGCCAATGCTACTACAATCCCTACATACGTACCTGGTATTTTAAAAAACTGTTTTAATGTATTCATCTTTCACCCTCCCGCATGCAAGTACATACTTGCATTTATTTTCAAATAAATACTAGGGTCTTAACGCCCTAGCATATAAGGTAATATTATTTTCAATAAAATTCTCATCATTGATTTCCATGATTCGATTGTCAAAACGTAGTTTGGATAGAAAATAACCGAAATTAATCCATATAAAATTCATGACTTGTGCTTCAATATTTGTATGAATAATTTTCCCTTTTTGCTGCATCTTTTCAAAATAAATCATCAATTCTTCTTTTAAGCCTTTTGGTATCTTAGCAATTTCATCATCTAATTCAGGAAATTCACCTGTTTCACGTATACCAATAGAAATAATATCTTTCGCTTCATTTAAAAATTTATGGTAATGCCTTGCTAAATTCTTCAAATCTGTTTCTAATTCCCACACAATTTCTGTTTGTAAAAATTGTTTTAAATGCGGCACATATGAAAATTCATAAACGGCTGCTTCAATGATACCCTTTTTGTTTTTAAAATTACGAAATATGGTTACTTCATTGACGCCAGCGCGCATTGCGATTTCTTTCGTTGTTGCCGCTTTATATCCTCTTTCTTTCACTAACTCAATTGCTGCTTGAATAATTTTCTCTGCTGTCTTTGAGCGCGCCATATAATCCTCTCTTTCTAATGCAAGTGATCACTTACATTTAGATTATATAACTTTTCTAATTATTGTCAATCCGTTTTTTGGAAATCCTTAAGAGCGATACTCGAAAAAATAATTGCTCTTTCTTACATAAAAAGATAAATATTGGAAAAACTTTATTTGAAAACAACTAAGGAGGTTTTATAAAATGAGAATTTTATTTTCAATCCTTTTAGCATTCATGCTATTACCTGCAATGACAGGCTGTACACCTAAGAAACAGGATACAACTACTGATAAGAAAACGACAGAAGGTGGAAAACAAGCAGCTAACCAAGATTTAAAATTAAGCTTTAATGAATTTGATTTAAAAGCAAACTACAAAGATACAAAGAAAGACTACGAAGCTGACTACAAACATAAAACAGCAAGCGACAAACCTGAGGTAAAATTAGAAGATCGTAAAACAAATGAAAAGCTAGCTGGAGATGAAGCATTAACAAAGCTCACTCCACTCTTACAGCAACTAAAATTTGATAAAGACACAAAAGATGAAGATGTCATTAATCAAGTAGTAGATGTATTCCAACTTGACAAAGACTATGAAAAATTCGACTTAGAAGTTGTCTTTACAGATGGAACGAAAAAAGAATATAAAATGCCAAAGTAAAAGGTGAACTCTAAAAGTACACCTATATGTATCATGAAGATCCGAACAGATAGAAATAAAGTAGCCCTTTTAACTTTCGTCTAAAAGGGCTACTCACTTTGTTTGAAAACAAAGTTATTTCGCTGATTTCTCTTCTTTTTTAAAACGGTCATAATAATTAACTGCTGTAGAAAGGTGCACCTCAATATCGCGAATTAATGAAGTATCTCCTTCTTTCACTAATCGGTCTAATTTTTTCACCGCTTGTTCTGTTTCATTTAAAAAACCTACGTATAATTCATTTTCTCTTTCTTTTGATTTTGGAACCCGAATTTCTTTACGCACATTCTCAATATCTGCTAACGTATTGTCCGTTACCTTTTGTACGTCTTCTTTAAACTCCGGGAGTTTCATTGCCTTTCCAGATTCTTCTTCCGCTTTTTTCCAAAGCTTCATAGCCTCATTTACTTCATTATTAATTTTGTCTTCATATTGACTATGTACAGATTGATACACTTTCAAATCTTCAGGATTGTCTTCTTTATGGTTTGTTTGCTCTACTTTTTCCTTCGTTTCTTGTTTTGCTTCTTTATTACTAGTACATCCGGTTAATAGTAATGCACTACTAAGCAGAATCGCGCCCCAAGCTTTTTGCTTCATTTTAAACTGCTCCTTTTGTTCACTGTATGTCTTCTATCATTATTATAGCGATAACAAGTAAAAATTTACACGTATCTGCTCTCATTTCTACCTACAGCGATATTCTGTTCACAATATCGTCACTTTATCCACATTGCTTATATGACAATCCCCTTTTGTAGGTAAGAGGAATAAAACTAGCAAAGCAATACAAACTAACAATAGAACATTTATGTAAATCAAAAAGGATTGGGATGCAGATATTCGTGCTTTCGATGAAGGTGAAGACCATATTGTTAAAATGGCCGATATACTTACAGAAGGTATTATAAAGCAATTTCCAAATAAATTTTAACAGTTCAATACTTAAACTGCGGTTCTGTTTGCAGATAATATCCATTCCTTACATGCCCTACCCAGTTAGCAAAGAATTCTCTCCTAGTAGAATTTTATAAAACCAATGCAATCCATATTCAATTTAAAACAAATGATGTTACTAATCACAATTATGCTATCGGCACATTTGAGTATGAAAGCCCCATTCAATCTGGCATTTCATGTAATGATATTGCGGGGGGAGAGGTCCTTTTACACCAAAATGATGCCTCCATCAGTGAAGGGCTTCATCCCCCACCTAAAAGGAAAGCGGTTTTTATGTCAGTTTTTCAATTTGTATTTATATAATTTCAAAAAAACTATCCACCTATTCTAGTGGATAGTTCCTTCTATTCATGCATTATACAGCTTCCTTCGCCTCTGCTAATCCTTTTATACCAGAAACGGCTTCTGCGTGCTTTGCTTCATCAAATTCATTTTCACTCTTCGCGACAACGATTGTTGCAATCCCGTTTCCAATTAAGTTTACGATGGCTCTTCCTTCACTCATGAAGCGATCGACCCCAAGAAGTAACGCTAATCCTTCTAAAGGAATAACCTTTAACGCAGCTAACGTAGAAGCTAATACAATAAATCCACTTCCTGTCACACCTGCAGCACCTTTAGACGTTAACATAAGTACTAAAATAATGGTAACTTGCTGTCCAATTGTTAGATCGATACCAAATACTTGTGCTAAAAAGACAACTGCCATGGATAAATAGATAGACGTACCATCAAGATTAAAGGAATAACCTGTTGGAATAACGAGACCAACAACAGATTTTGAACATCCATATCGCTCCATCTTATTCATCATTCTTGGCAATACAGATTCAGAAGAACTTGTTCCTAATACAATTAATATCTCATCTCGAATAAATTTTAAATAATTCCATAAACTAAATCCATATATCTTACAAATAATATTTAAAACTACAAAAACGAATAAGAACATCGTTATATATACTGACATCATTAATTTACCAAGTGGTACAAGCGAAGCAAGTCCAAAGTTACCGATTGTATATGCCATAGCACCAAATGCCCCGATCGGTGCAGCTTTCATTACATAACCAATAATTTTAAAGAATACATGTGAAAGTTTGTCTAAGAAATCAATGACTGAGTTTCCTTTTTCCCCAAGAGCCGCTAATCCTACACCAAATAAAATCGAAAAGAATAATACTTGTAAAATATCACCTTTCGCAAACGCATCAACCATATTAGACGGAACGATATGGGTAACAAACTCAATCCAGTTAATGCCGTTTCCACCGTTTTGGGTATATTTTGATACATCCCCTTTTGCAAGCTCATTAAAGTTAAGGCCTTCTCCTGGCTTCATAACATTTACAACAATTAAACCAACAATAAGGGCAAATGTCGTTACCACCTCAAAATAAATAAGAGCTTTTCCGCCGACTTTACCAACCTTTTTCATATCCCCCATTTTGGCAATACCGAGTACAATTGTTAAGAAAATAATTGGTGCAATTACCATTTTTACAGCATTGATAAATGTGTCGCCTATCGGCTTCATTTCTTTACCAACACTTGGCCAAAGTAATCCAACTAACACCCCAAGTACAATAGCCGTTAATACTTGAAAGGTTAAATTTTTAAAGAGTCGTTTCACCTTTCTTCTCCCCTTTGATTTTTCTAAATTTTCTATCTGTTCGTTTCTAACATAATGATAGCGTTTACATTAAAAAGAGAGAAGTTTATGGTCATAACGAATATTTTGTTCATTTTGGTCTTAACTTTTCATTGCTCGAAACACATAACGATTAATCGGTCTTCCAACTCCCCCATACTGAACTGCCAAATGAATAACACCCTTTTTTTCTAAATAATCTAAGTAACGACGAGCCGTCACTCTAGCTATGCCAATGGCACGCGCCACATCTTCAGCAGAACGAGGTTCTTCCTGCTGTTTTACATACGTTACAATTTCATTTAATGTAAACTCATTTAAACCTTTTGGTAAATTGTTCATCGTTCTCTCAGAGCGCCCAGAATATAATAATAAATCGAGCTGTTCCTGCGAAATAGATCCAGAATCTCTCAAACTTATTCTATATTGGCGATACTTCTCTAACGCT
Organism: Bacillus multifaciens; assembly: GCF_030756675.1. Classification (GTDB taxonomy): domain Bacteria; phylum Bacillota; class Bacilli; order Bacillales; family Bacillaceae_G; genus Bacillus_A; species Bacillus_A multifaciens. Next base: position 28,872 of record NZ_JAVBXD010000023.1, on the reverse strand, counting down.
TGCTGGATGCGATGCAACTTAAAAGGTTTAATAATATAATCTATTGCTCCATTTTGCAGCATGAGTTTAATTGTTTCCCTATCTTTCGCAGCAGAAACAACAATTACATCCGTTTCTAATTGTTGTTTTCGAAATTCCTGCAATACTTGAATACCATCTTTTTTAGGCATAAAGATATCCAAAATAACAAGATCTGGATTCATTTTTTTTACAAAGCTAATCCCCTCCTCGCCATTGCTGGCGATAGCAATTACTTGAAACCCTTTTACACTTTTTATAAACTCTTTATTTACTTCCTGAACCATTGGATCATCTTCGATTAGCACTACTTTAAATTCCTCTTTATACGCCATACAATTCCGCCTCCATCCCCATTGGAAAAGTAATGATAAAGCTAGTTCCTTCACCTTCAAAAGATGAAATTTTAATTTCTCCTCTTCCTTTTTCAACAATTTGTTTTACTAGAAAAAGACCATAACCTGTCCCGTCACGTTTATTCACAGTAAATCCTTTTTCATATAACCTTGGTAAATGTTCTTCTTTTATTCCGCATCCATTATCTTCTATTAAGATCGCACACACATCCTCTGACTGCTCAATACTAATATCAATTCTTTTATCTGCTGCCTCAATTTGTTCAAATGACCCAAATGCATTTTCTATTAAATTCCCTAATAAAACAACGAAATCATGTTGATCTAATTGGTACGGAAAAGCTTCTAAATAACTATTTTGATCAATATTCACTTGAATTCCGAGCTCTTTTCCTCTACTTATTTTACTTAAAAGAAGCCCTGCAACGGCATCATTTTTAATTGTCTCATTTAAAAAGTTTGCTACGTTCTCCTGTTCTTCTGAAGTGTTGTAGGCAAGTTGCAAGGCCTTATCAGCTTTACCGAGCTGAATTAGACCTGCAATTGTATGAAGTTTATTCATATGCTCATGACTTTGCACACGCAGGGCCTCAACAAAGTTCTTTACCCCAGTTAATTCTTCCGCAAGCTTCGTTACTTCCGTACGATCTTGAAAAATTGCCACAGCTCCGATTAATTCATTATCCTTCTTAATAGGTATGCGATTGCTTAAAATGACTTTGCCACTTACTTTTATCTCTTCATTGTATACCGCTTGATTCTTCTCCACGATTTCCGGAAGCCTTGTATCCTGTAATATTTTTCGAATAGGCTGTCCGACAACGTCTCCATTTACATGAAAAACTTGTTTCGCTTTCTCATTAAAAACCGTAATCATTTCTTGATTATCAATTGCAATCACCCCTTCATTCATGGAATGAAAGGTTGCTGTCCTTTCTTCAAGTATTCTTTTAATCTCATATGGCTCCAACTGAAACATCTGTTTTTTTATATGATTAGCAAGCATTAACGAACCTATCAATCCAAGTATTAAAGTTAAGATGACTATAAAAAGAATTTCTCCCCTTAATTCACTCATAATCTCAAAGAAGTTTGGTATTTTATTTCCTACCACAACAACGCCGATTTGGTTTAAGTTTTGATCTTTAATAGGCATAAAAGCACGAATGACAGTACCTATTTCTCCCTTTGCTTTTGAAAAATAAATATGCTCTGCAAATGCCGCTTCTTCATCTGCTCCTTTTGAAACTTTTCCTATCATTTCTTTCACAGGATGTGAATAGCGAACTCGCTCCATATTCATAACAACAATATAATCTGTTTCATTAATAACTCTAATATTTTCAATAACAGAATTTAACGTTACCCACCCATTTTTTTCTTGAAGAGACTTCTTTACATCTGACATTTCTGCTACTGTTCGTGCTGTATTCATAGATCTAATTCTTAATTCTTTCTCTTCTTTTTGTTGAATATTCGCGACGATAATCCCTCCACCAATCATGAGTGAAACGATAACAACTGCATAAGAAAGAATCGTAATCTTCCAACGGATTGGTAAATTCCTCACACTTGGACCTCCTTTCTCCTAAAAGCATCTTTACGAATAGAAATCTTCTCGGTATGCTTACAATAAAGTGAAACTTCCATCAGTGACGCATTTCTCACTGATGGAAAGCCCTCACCAATCGGGCTTTTACGGGATAACTACTTCAAAAGGAGAACGACGATGAAAAAAGCAGCTATTTTTACACTCCTTTTTATCACTTTTATTGCAAGCGCTTTATTTTTTATTCATCAGGGGCACTCTCCTCAAAATGAACTCTCATATGACGATGACCAAGACGGGCTAAAAGACCAGATCGTCTTCAAATTTAGCCATGTTGTCGCAGAAAATACACCGAAAGGGCTTGCTGCTAACAAATTTGCGGAACTCGTGAATGAAAAATCAAATGGTAAAATAAAAATAGAGGTCTTCCCTAACGGAAGCCTATATTCTGATATAGAAGAATTTCACGCTTTAAAATCTGGACAAGTACAAATGATTGCGCCCTCCACATCAAAGCTTGGAACGTTCTCCCCTGAATGGGGTGTACTTGATTTACCATTTGCTTTTTCAAATTATGAAGCCTTGCAAGAAGGCTTAAACGGAAAAATTGGGGAACAATTACTTCAATCCTTACAAAAAGATGGAATAAAAGGGCTTGCCCACTGGTCCAACGGCTTTAAGCAAATCACTTCAAACAAAGGACCTATTTATACACCAAAAGATATACAAGGACAATCTTTTCGCATTATGCAAAGCAATGTTATCCAATCCCAATTCGATTTATTAAAGGTTAAGTCGCATCAAGATTCATTCAATTCTACATATCAATTAATTGAATCAGGAAAAGTTGACGGTGAAGAAAATACCATTTCAAATATCTACTCTAAAAAATTCTATAACGTTCAAAACTATTTGACAATTAGTAACCACGGATATTTAGGATATGTTGTCATGATGGATCAAAAAACTTGGAACAAGCAAACCCAAAAAACGAAGCAAATATTAACAGAAGCAATGAAAGAAACTACTGATTGGAATAACCAACAAGCCGCTCAAATAAATAAAGAACAACTTGAACTGATTAAACAAAACTCATCGATTCAAATTCACGAACTAACTAACAAAGAGCAACAGGAGTGGAAAAAAACGCTATCACCCATATATGATAAACTTGCTCCTACGATTGGAGAGGATTTGGTAGAAGAATTAAAAGAATTGCAGCGAAAATATCGCGCGCAGGGGTCATAATCGCAAAACTCGTAAAATAAAAATCTCCGTCCGTTTATGATCTTAAGAACGGACGGATTCCCTATTATATAATAGGAAATCCCAAATCATAATTATATGAGAAAGTTTTAAACTCTCAATACCCTTCACATCGCGATGAAAAAAAGAAGACCCACAATCAAGTGGCATTTCCGCAGTATCAAAACAACACGAGTAATTGACGTAAATCGAAGGTATTGTTAAAATAATTACTGAAATTAATGTGAAAGCAATCACAAATTGCAGTTGTAAATGTGAAACGATTCACAAATTATAACTTTTAATGTGAAGTAATTCACAAACATGGAGCTTGTTACTTAAAAAATACTTTTTAAAAGGAGTTATACGTCATGAAAAGAATCGTAACACTTAGCACTCGTAAACTAATGGATACGGTAAAACATGGTGGATGTGGCGCATGCCAAACATCTTGCCAATCAGCTTGCAAAACGTCTTGCGGAGTTGCAAATCAAAAGTGTGAAAACACAATGAACAGATAGGAAACAAGACACGTACCGCCCAGCTGCTTCCCAGATGGGCGGCCATTTTTATCCCGTATGAACAGGTATAATGGAAGTTTCACTTTATAAATAAAAGGAGCTTGATTATCAAGTATGATTCATCAATATAAACTAAACGGCTACAACATCGTGCTCGATACCTATAGTGGATCGGTACATGTTGTCGACGATCTCGCCTATGAAATTATCGCGCTTTATGAGACTACTCCTGCGGAAGCAATCGTAACAATGATGCTGGAAAAATACGCACATGATGCAGGCATCTCTGAGAAGGACATTCAAGAAACAATCGTAGATATTGAAGAGCTGAAAAATGATGGGCAACTCTTTACTGCGGATGAATTTAAGAATCTCTCAATTGATTTAAGAAATCGCCAAACTTATGTAAAGGCCCTCTGCCTCAACGTCGCACATACATGCAATCTGTCATGCGAATACTGCTTCGCCAGCCAAGGAAAATACAACGGAAATAGGGCGATTATGAGCTATGAGGTTGGTAAAAGAGCGATCGATTATCTACTAGAAAACTCCGGTCACCACCGAAACCTCGACATCGACTTCTTCGGCGGAGAACCGCTTATGGCCTGGAAAGTTGTTAAACAAATTGTCACTTACGCAAGAAGCAAAGAAAAAGAATACAAAAAAACTTTTCGCTTCACCTTCACTACAAATGGGATGCTCTTAAACGATGAGGTCACGGAGTTCTTAAACAAGGAAATGTACAACGTCGTATTAAGTCTTGATGGAAGAAAAGAAGTCCACGATCACCTGCGTAAAACAGTAACTGGAAAGGGCAGCTACGATTATATCGTTCCGAAGTTCCAGGAATTCATCGAAAAGCGTGGAGATAAAGAATACTATGTGCGTGGAACCTACACTCACAACAACGTCGACTTTACTAATGACATTTTTCATATCGCAGATCTTGGTTTCGACAAACTCTCGATGGAACCAGTCATCTGTGATCCTCGGGAACCATATGCACTTACCGAAGAAGACCTACCTGAGATTTACAACCAGTACGAAATTCTCGCCCAGGAAATGCTAAAGCGTGAGGAAGAAGGCAATGGCTTCACCTTCTACCATTACATGCTTGATCTCTCTGAAGGCCCTTGCATCCAAAAGAGAATTTCAGGTTGCGGCTCAGGAACCGAATATCTCGCTGTCACACCATGGGGCGAGCTCTTCCCTTGCCACCAATTTGTTGGAGATCAAGAATACAGCATGGGAAATATCTGGGATGGAATTACAAAACAAGAAACAGCGTGCCAATTTAAAGAAAGCAACTGTTATTCTAAGCCAGAATGTCAGGAATGTTGGGCGAAGCTTTACTGCAGCGGCGGCTGCCCTGCCAATGCGCTGCACGCAACTGGCTCCATCAATGGAATCTACGATTTCAGTTGTGACATCTTCCGTAAGAGGGTCGAATGTTCCATGATGGTTAAAGTGGTTGAATCCATGAGAGCTATTGAAAAAGCTGAATAAGTACAAAGATATAATAAGAGGCTGAGCATAAGTCAATGTTTGACTTATGCTCAGCCTCTTTAAAGATTTTTATACTTGTATACTCAAAATCCCTTTGATTTGTTTTTGGATGGTAAAACATGTTGTTCTACTCTTTCATATAGAGTAAGCAATTGTGTGATAAAAGAAAATCTAGGTACTAACCAATACGAAAATACCGCTGAAACACATCCTATTAAAGCTCCTATTACAACATCGAAAGGATAATGAACTCCTACCCAAATACGAGAGATCGCTACGCAAAATGCAAGTATAAGCCATAACCACCAAGTCTTTTTATGAACAAGCCAAAACGAAAAACAAATTGAGAAAAATAGAATCGTATGGTCACTAGGAAATGAATTATCTACCGCATGATTGACAAGTTTATTCACATCAGGCAACACTGCAAACGGTTGATAATTGAAATGGAATTTCCCTGCTATTTTTCCAACCACCTCAGCAATTACAAAAGCAATCATCGCCTGAATAACCATCATCCTACCTTTTCTGGACCCGGTAAACCAATAAGCGATAATAATTAAGCCTAAAATATATACCATATATTCCGCCAAGAATACCATGGCCGAGTTTAAGAACGAATATTGTTTACCTAAATCATTGATTGCTCGAAAGACATCAATATTGAATTGTGAAAGAGACATTTTCAAATCCTCCTTTATCGTAAGGTGATTGACTGATTGCCATATACCTTTTTGTATGCTTCTCATTTTATTATCGGAAAAAAGGTTTAAATGGGACTTAACTACTTCTTAACTATTTCTTAATTAAGAAGTAGTTGCAAAAACTCATTTCTTCACAGGAAATACAAAATACGAGGAAAAGTACTTTTCCCTCGTGCGAAAACACCATTAACATAACAACCAGAGCATCATGAATAATTTGAACTGCCCCTTACATCTTTTGAATAGGAAATGTAATCCAGAACTTGTGGTAAAATAAAAAAACTTTATACGTTTAAATTCCATAAAAGAGGAGGTTTAACCTTGAACTCAATTAATGATCATGTTAAAGAAGATTTAAACATTTTATTCGTCGGCTTTAATCCAAGTATTCGCTCAAGTGAGACAGGACATCACTTCGCCAATCCCAATAATCGCTTTTGGAAAATTCTCTATGAAGCGGGATTAACCCCTAAGAAATATGATGCTTCGGAAGATTATAAACTGTTGGATCTCGATATGGGTCTTACAAACATAGTAACAAGACCAACTAAGGCGGCGAATGAAATTACAAAAGAAGAGTATAAGGAAGGAAAAGAAATTTTAAAACAAAAAATTATACGGTTAAAACCAAAAGTGGTTTGTTTTGTTGGAAAAGGTGTTTATCAAGAATATAGCGGACAAAAAGTAGCGCCGTGGGGACAGCAGCCTGAACCAATCATACCTGGAACAATTGATTTTGTTGCTCCATCCTCAAGCGGGTTAGTAAGAATGAGACTTGAAGAAATTGTAGAGATTTATAAGCAGCTTGCAAAGTTAGTATTCAAATAAAGTAAAACTTCCATCAGTAGGCCTTCTTCATCTCCTCACTGGCTGTAAAAGCCCAATTGGGCTTTTACAGCCAGTTATCCCCTACTGATTTTCTTCGCTCCGATGACCACGGTGGCATCCAGCTCTTCAGACCTGGCCAAACGCGGTATCAACCCATTCCGAGTGAATATCTCGGCGGTATACGATGCCTGCCACTCACTCGTCTCAACAAGCAGATGGCCACCAGGTGCCAGCCAAAGCGATGCCTCAGCCGCCACTCGTCGCTGTATATCAAGCCCATCCGTTCCCCCGTCAAGCGCCACACGCGCCTCGTGTATGCGAGCCTCTGAAGGGAGCAGCCTGATCGCCTCGGTAGGTACATAGGGTGTGTTCGCAACTAGGACATCGACGCGGCAGCGCAGTATGGTGGGCAATGCTTCATAGAGATCACCTTCGTACACACGACCACCGATTGCAGCGACGTTTTGCAAAGCACACTGCACCGCAGCTGGGTCAATGTCGGAGGCGTATAACTCAATCCGTTCCTGCATTGCAGCCAGTACAGCGCCCAATGCACCCGAACCACAACACAGGTCAACTACGACAGCTCCTGGCCGAGTGAGGGCGGCAGCCTGGCGGACGAGAAACTCTGTGCGATAGCGGGGTACGAAGACTCCCGGTCCCACCGCTATCCGTAGACCACAAAACTCCGTCCATCCGATGATGTGTTCGAGAGGAAAACCAGTTACTCGCCGGTCCACCATGGCGGCAAGTTCAGCCGGCGTCATGGCCGCAGAAATAAGCAGCCGTGCCTCATCTTCGGCGAAAACACAACCAGCCGTCCTAAGCCTATTGACGATGATTGTATACATGGCACCTTCATAAAGACCACCACATTTAGCTTTCTCGAAGCTCAAAGATGCTTTCCTTGAATCCATATGTTCCCCTCCCACTCATCTTCACAATCTATTCGTTAGCTTAGTGAATTACATTGCAGTTCAGTTAACCCTTTATTTTCATATGACAGTTAGAGCCCAAATATTTCTTATTACACTTTACAAAAAAACACACCAAAAGAGATGTCATCATGCTCTCTCTTTTAGTGTGTTTTTAATTTACTTTTTTTCCATTACTGCAAAATAATTATTTTCATGATCAGCAAAATTAAATACTCTACCAGAAGGCATGCTTACAATTTCTCCGACTGTGACTTTTTTATCTGATAAGTCTTTATATAACTGATCGAGATTTTCCGTAAAAAACATCAGCGAAGGTGTACCCAGATTTAATTCAGGCTGCATTTTACCAATTAGCTCCTTATTATGAAGAATAATACTCGTCCCTGCTTCCTTTGTTGGAGAAATTTCAATCCATCTAAACCCTTGGCCATTATCTTCTTCAGAAACTACACAGAACCCTACTTTTTCTTTCCAAAATTGCACTGCCTCATCTTGGTTATTTACATATAACATAATTTGACCGACTTTATTAATCATTTAAATCCCCACTTTCTTCCGGTTATTATTTTTTCACTTAAGCATTTCATTATACTTTGGTATTTATATCATATAACCGCTTAGTGACTATATCAAATATAAGGCTAAGCAATTTTTTCATAGTCCCCTCTATGATATTCCTTAATTCCAATACTGATCTACCAACTGATTTAGATGCTCCACGTTTTCTGAAGATACATTTTCCGATAACCTTGCCCCAGCAATAATAGGAGCCCATTCAAAAACTTCATCCTTTGCTAAACCAGTATTTTGGCAATATATATGCAAATACATTTCAGCTAATTCTACTGAAGATTGCGAATACAACAGATATGTTCGATATACATCTGCACGAATATCTCCCGAGCTAGCATCCACCCAATCAATAATTTTCACGTTATCATTGCTCATGATTAAGTTAAATGGATGAAAGTCTCCATGACATATCCTAGGTTCAATTATTTTCTCCCCTTAAAATAATTTATCATAATGCCAAATTCGATATCATTATAGTGAAACCCTTCTGCTACCAGACTGCCCTTTTAGTTAATGAAAAAAGATCCTGTAACACAGGATCTAAACAAGCTTTAGAACATCTCAACTTAACAATACTTATAGCACATATTCTTTTCCTTTTTACGATAAAAAGCCCCCCTTTAAATCTAATTATCTAAAAGGGGGGCGACATCGTGACTTTATTCCAAATCCACAGACTATATTACTTAAACTGTTTCACATCCAAAAATTAACAACAAGCCATTTCTTTTTTGCTTAGACCAAGCGTCTTCGCTGTTGAATTATGAATTTCTTTGAAAATCTCAGGGTTTTCCACTAGTGACACGCCATAAGAAGGAATCATTTCTTTTATTTTCGGTTCCCACTCTTTCATACGTTGTGGGAAGCATTTTTCTAATACCTCCAGCATAACATGAACGGCAGTAGAAGCCCCCGGAGAAGCTCCGAGCAATGCAGCTACTGAGCCATCAGAAGAACTGACAACTTCCGTACCAAATTGAAGCGTTCCTTTCCCCCCGGCATCAGTATCTTTAATAACTTGCACACGTTGGCCAGCTACCACTACATCCCAGTCCTCACTTTTAGCGTTCGGAATAAACTCTCGTAATTCTTCCATTCGCTTTTCATTCGATAACATAACTTGCTGGATTAAGTATTTTGTCAATGCCATCTCTTTTACGCCTGCTGCCAACATCGTGAAGACATTATTCGGTTTTACGGAACCTATCAAATCAAAATTTGAACCCGTTTTCAAGAACTTTGGTGAAAAGCCGGCAAACGGTCCAAACAACAACGTTTTTTTGTTGTCGATATATCTTGTATCAAGATGCGGAACGGACATTGGCGGAGCACCAACCTTAGCTTTACCGTATACTTTTGCATGATGCTGCGCTGCAACTTCCGGATTGTTACATACCATAAATAATCCACTTACCGGGAATCCTCCAATATGTTTTGACTCAGGGATACCGGTTTTTTGTAGTAAAGGCAGACTTCCGCCCCCACCGCCGATAAAGACGAATTTTGCAGTATGATGTTCGATTTTACCGCTATCGATATCATGCACTTTTACTTCCCACAAGCCACCGCTAGTACGTTTAATATCCTTAACACTATGTTTGTAGTTTATCTCGACGTTTTTACTCCGTAAGTGATCAAATAACATGCGTGTTAAAGCCCCAAAGTTGACATCTGTTCCAGAGTCAATTTTGGTTGCCGCTATCGGTTCATTCGATGTACGACCTTCCATGATAAGCGGAATCCATTTCTTCAGCTTTTCAAGATCATCGGAAAATTCCATCCCTTGAAACAGCGGATTATTTGAAAGCGCTTCAAAACGTTTTTTCAAAAACGTTACATTTTTTTCTCCTTGTACTAAACTCATATGAGGTATTGGCATGATAAAGTCCTGCGGATTACGAATCAGATTGCTGTTTACAAGATAAGACCAAAACTGTCTTGAAAGCTGAAACTGTTCATTAATTTTTATAGCTTTGCTGATATCTATAGATCCGTCAGATTTTTCAGATGTATAGTTAAGCTCGCATAGTGCAGCATGGCCCGTACCTGCATTATTCCATTCGTTAGAACTTTCTTCTCCTGCATCTGCAAGTTTTTCAAAGACTTTGATTTCCCACTCAGGTGCTAACTCTTTCAGCAATGATCCCAAAGTCGCGCTCATGACTCCAGCACCAATTAAAATAATGTCTGTTTTTTTCTGTATGCTGCTCATTATAACCATCCTCATCCCCTATATTTACAAAAAAGAGCTGGCCCTCCTACTTAAATGTTATAAAAAGTAAGGCGCCACCTAGACCCCCACCTAGGAACACATCTTTTTTGTCTCAATTATAACCGTATCATAATCTATTATAATGATTTACATAGTAAAATATCTACTATTATCTGATAATTATAAACTATTTAGAAATAGTAAGAAAGTAAGAAGTCCATTCACAAGGCCCTCGGAACATACAAAACCACGCCCTTTACCCAGCTTCTTGCAAGAGTTAAAGCCTTGCTTTGCTGTTACTTGTAATATGGTGCTCCGCGCGGAATAGTTCGGAATAAAGTTTGATTAAAAATACCTCATATAGCCGCTGACTACTTTTCAGTATCAATCTTCTTGCATAACCGAAAATTATCGATTCTCGCCCTCCTCCTATTAATAAACAACCTATAATAAACAATTAGATACCTTAATTTTACTACATTCCTTTGTATTCAGATAGAGTCTACTCAGATTGAACATACAATTTGATGAAATTAGAGCTATCTTTGTACTATGTCAGAAAGTGCCCCTAATTATTAAAAACATAATTTTCAAATATTTTTACATCAGATATAATGGAAGTATTAACTAAAAGGAGTTGTGAATATGTTTGCGAAAATTGCAGTAGATGTTTTGTTTAATCAACAAAACATCTAAGGGGTTGTACCTCCGGCTGCGCCCCTTAATAAAGGGAGAATAACATGGAACAGTTTTTTAATCACTTTTTGACAGGTCAAGCTGTTATATTAAAACAAATGGAACAAAACCACCTTGAGCGCTTTGCTCAAATGGAAAATGAAAAAGGTGCGCTATTACTTGCAAATGATGACATCCCATTTCCAGGGACGCTCGAAGACAACACAACTTTTTTCAATGGTATTAGTAGCAAAAAGGAAGAATTTATTTTTGGTATTTTTGATAAGAGATCAAACGAATTGATTGGATCATGTGGTGTTTTCGCAATCAATTGGAAAAATAGCACTTGTTTTGTCGGTATCTCTATCGGAGCACAATGGCAAAATAAAGGCATTGGTACAGACGCTATGAACACTTTAATATCGTTCATTTTTAATTACATTCACATTAATAAAATTAAACTGCAAGTGTTTAGTTTCAATAAGAACGCCATTCGTTCATACGAAAAATGTCACTTTGTAAAAGAAGGTACTTTACGCAATGAAATTTTTAGATTTGGCAAGTTCCATGATGTATATTTGTTTGGCTTATTAAGAGAAGATTGGAACGACCTACAAATCAATTAATTAAAAAGCATGAATTTAATAAACTGAATCCCGAATAGTGGACACTAAAAAAAGTAGACCTATTCGGGTTCAGTTCACCCTTCATAATCAGATTTTTTTATTTCCGCCAAAAAGTTGAACAGTCTGTCTTATCCAAAATATTAAACTCGATCATTTTCTCAAGTAATTCGTAATTTACCGGCTCATTCCACGGAATTCGAAACAAGCCTTTCGTAGCGCTGTAGCCAGCTTGGGCGATTTCATCGGCAAAGTGCGCAATGCCTACTTCTTCGGGTGAAACACTCAAATGATGCTTCGCTGTGGAAAAGCCGATGATAAATGTGTCATGATCGGTAAACATTGGCGTATTCCACTTGATTTGCGGTTCCAAATTTGTAAATTTATTAGCAACCCACTCCAAAATTTCCTCTGTTCGGTCGCGGTGATCAGGGTTATCGATACCCGCTAAATATTTCACAAAAACTTCCATGTCTTCCTCCTTGGATATTATGCCATTGCCGCCAAAACTTCGAATTCTCAGCCTTACCCTTGATATTAAATTCAATTCTCGGGTTCAGTCCATTGAATTCGGAACAAACGTGAAAAAGCGTTGTAGCCAGCTTGGGTGATTTCATCGACAAATGCACCATTGTCTCTTCTTCGGGTAAAATTTCAAATTATTTAAGGAATGTTCATTAATATCGCATGCAATTACTTCCTATTTTTTTTTACGGTTCGAACCCTGCCTGGCTCACATAAACCTGATTTTCCGGAAAGGTTTCTATAAATCTGTTATATACTTTTTTAATAACTTGCGGTCCATACCATTCTTCTAAACCAAGTTGGGCGTATTTTTTTTCAATTCCAAGTTTTCTCGTCCGCTTTCCTCCACTGCCATCGCCCATAAAGTAGTCATCAATACATATCCGATCGACGAATGGCTTCAATTTCTCAGGAAAATATTCTCCACTCGGTAATATGGGTGCTATCGCCACTTGGGTCGGTATTCCCGCATCCACTAATTTTTCCAATGTCTTAAAGCGTGCCTGAATAGGAGGTGCCTCTGGAGTAAAATGTTTACGTATCGTTTCCGAATCCGTTTCAATCGTCATACTTACCCGGACTCTATCTTTTAAATGCTGCAGCAAATCGATATCTCGACTTACAAGTGGGCTCCTCGTCTGTACTAATAAGAAGTCAGGGGGATCTTCTACTATAACCTTTAGTAGAGATTGCGTTACTTTTTCCTTATACTCTACTGGTTGATACGGGTCTGTGCTTGATGACATAAAAATGGTTACATTCCCTTTGGCTTTGGCACGATGAAGCTCCTTGCTTAGTAAATTCGCAGCTCCATTTTTAACATCGATCCAATTTCCCCATTCCCCTTCTCGAAAAAGGGATACAGGCATTTGGCGTACATAACAATATGAACACCCAAATGAACAGCCTGTATAAGGATTTAGTGAATGAGTATATCCAGAAAGAAAGCCTGTACCTTTATTAAGGATGGTTTTCGGGTTTTTATAGAACAATTCACTTTTCATGACGGAACCTCCTTTCCCTTCATTGTACGGCAAAAATCACTCATTGCTGGAAGAAGCTTGTCTTTCCAGATTCAAAAGCAGTGTCTTCATTTCTAATCCACCACGATAGCCAGTTAATGATCCATTCTTTCCTACTACACGATGACAAGGTACGGTAATTAATACTGGATTAGCTCCGATGGCTGCCCCTACAGCACGAACAGCTGCTGGTTTATTTATATAATTTGCAATATCGGAATAGGACTTCGTCTGTCCGTATGGAATCTCACAAAGTGCGTTCCAGACTGCAAGCTGGAATGCTGTCCCATTATAATCAAATGGAACAGTAAAGGTTTTCCTTTTTCTTTCTAGATACTGGGTAATTTCAACCGCATAGGGTTCAAGCTTTTCACCATCTTCAATAAGAGGACTTTCTGGAAAGCGTTTCTTAGCCCATTCGCACAATTCTTCGAATGGTTTGTTCTGTGAACCCACGTAGCATAAACCCTTAGAGGTTGAAGCAATATAAAATTTCCAATCCTTAAACTTTAGTAAAGACCAATAAAGGGTTGGTTTATTCTTTGTTTCCATTTTACATTTCCTCCATTTTACTCATTTGACGAAATTGTGCTGGTGTCTGTCCGGTTTTCTTTTTAAATAAGGTAATAAAATAGGGCGTGTTAGCCATACCCACACATATAGCGATATCCGCAATTGCTTTATTTGTCTGAATCAAATACTCTTTAGCCGCGTTTAACCTAACCTGTTGTATATACTCAACTGGTGTGATGCCTTTAATCTTTTTAAACGTTCGATGCAAATGATAGGGACTCCCGTGAGCAATATCTGATAGCGTTTCTAGAGTTAATTTTTCTGTAAAATTTTTATCAATGTATTCTGTGATAAGTGTCACCCATTCACTATCAGGCAATCTCACATTAGTAGGCTTACAACGTTTACAAGGGCGAAAATTTGCACGGAGAGCTTGTTCTACGTTTGGAAAAATACGTACATTTTCTTTTTTCGGAACGCGAGATTTGCATGACGGTTTACAGAAGATCCCCGTGGTCTTTACAGCATAGAAAAATTGATTATTGTACGAAGCATCATTGTCTATAATTGCTTGCCACTTCTCATTTGTCATCATGTCCACGTCATTCAAAATTCTATGATCATGACTCTCTTGGAATTCATTATTGATGCTATCCAGCATTTATCTCACCTCTCCTTACAATATACTCCCTATAAATTCAGAATGTACAATTCTAGGAATGAAATAGCAAGATAACGAAATTAATCAAGATTATTATGTGATAAAGTAAAACTTCAATCAGTGTGAGTTTTCCTTCTAATTATTTTGTGAATATTATAGGAGATAGTATTAAGATGAGGAGAATGAAAAAGTGAAATGGCATGAAGTCAATGATGATATTATTATTACATTACCTGAAGAGTTTGACATGAATGCTAACCTTGGCTATCTAACAAGGGAAAAAAATGAATGCATGTATGAAATCGAGAACGGTATCATTACAAGAGTCATAACCATTGGGGGAATTCGGTCCTTGGTACAGGTAAGAGTAATCGATAATAAACAAATGATTATTCAGTTCTTAAATGATTCTAGGCCTATTGAAGAGTGGCAACGGGAAGAGATTGTAAAATATATTCGTGAATGGTTTGATCTTGATAACGATTTAACCCCATTTTATGAAATGGCAAAAGCAGATCCATTACTTAAAATGCCTGTCCGAAAATTCTATGGATTGCGAGTCGTCGGCATTCCCGACTTATTTGAAGCTTTATGTTGGGGAGTTTTAGGGCAACAAATTAACTTAGCGTTCGCGTACTCCTTAAAGAAGCAATTTGTAGAAGGATTTGGCGATTACATCGAATGGAATGGTAAAAAGTATTGGGTGTTCCCACCGTACGAACGAATTGCACTGTTAACACCTACTGACCTAGCAGATATTAAAATGACGGTTAAAAAAAGTGAATATATCATTGGAATTGCCAGGTTAATGGCAAGTGGAGAATTATCGAAGGAGAAATTAATGAAAATGAACTTTAAAGATGCTGAAAAAAACTTAATTAAAATACGAGGCATCGGTCCTTGGACAGCCAATTATGTTCTAATGCGCTGCCTCAGGTTCCAGACAGCTTTTCCAATCGATGATGTGGGTCTTATTAATTCGATAAAAATATTACGTAATATGGACCGAAAGCCTACGAAATATGAAATCTTAGAAATATCGTTTCCATGGAAAAATTGGGAATCATACGCTACCTTTTATTTATGGCGTGTCCTTTACTGAATAATTACAACTTAAACCGGAATGTACTCAATGAAAAGAGAATGAACTTTAAAACCTAATCCCTGTAGGTGTTAAAAAAAGTTTGATCAAAACCTTGTGTGAAGTATTGTTTTTTCAGCAAAAAACAAGAGCTAAATTCCGGAAAAGCTTGATTATTCTACTTAATATATCTTTTTTTGTCCCGTAGATAAACCAGTTGTACTGAAATATCCATTTCTTATATCTACTTTGCCTTCTAGGTCTAATTAATCTTTTATAAGTAGAAAACGTGGCAAATATGTAATTTTCCATATCTGAGCCACGTTTTTATCCTATTGCAGTTTTTACACGAATCGTTTCCGTACCCTACAAAGGTACAGGGAGCTTAATGCCATAACGTTGCTATACAATTGTAAGTCAATGTAGTTGCTAGAGTATTATACAGTGGAGATTCACATGGAAATCATAGAGCTACAATCACAGGCTAAATATGAAAAAAAAAGCTTCCTTATGAAGACTGTTTCATCCTTATGTATCCTGTGAGGATATCCATTATAAAACCCTAAAATCTTTCATACTTTCTCCAAGAATATAGTGGGAAAACCACATCAAATTCTGCTTCATAATAGCCACATGAATTCCTGGCTGGTCAGAACTATATGCCATTCCTTTAAATATAATTAATTCTGTATCAACTTCCATATCCTTTAATCCTTGATATAGATCATATGCATTTGGAGTTGGAATTCTTGCATCCTTTTCGCCATGTTGGATTAAAGTGGGAGTACAGGCTGATTTAATATATGTCATTGGTGATGTTTTCGTATATATCTCTGGATCATTCCATGGATTATTTCCTAAATACATCCTAATAAAGTAAGGTATATCTGTATTTACATAATGGGTACTCCAATTCGTAATTCCACCTCCAACTGAAATAGCTTTAAATCTACTACTAAACGTAGAACAGAAAGCTGATATATATCCCCCGTTGCTCCATCCCATAACCCCTACTCTATCTTTATCTGCCATCCCTTTGTCAACTAGTTTATCCACTCCAGATATAACATCATCGTAGTCAGCAATTCCCAGTTTTCTATAGTTTGCTTTTAAGAATTCATTACCATAACCAGAACTTCCCCTGTAGTTTGGTTCTAAAACTATAAAGCCTTTTTCGATAAACTGTTCAATAGGATATTTCTCATTAAAACAGTCTGAAAATATTGGAAAGGATGCCCAAGCCGGACCACCATGGATTACCACTAATAAGGGATATTTTTTATTTGCATCAAAATCTACTGGGGTTGATAAAACACCCTCTATTTCAAGACCATCACTACTTTGCCATGAGATTATTTCCCTGTTACTTTTAAGCTTTCCTTTGAAAAAGCTATTTTCATTCGTTATTTTTTTATCGTCTAAATGGATTTCAAAGGTTTCATTTGTTATAGCCTTATTATAGGATATATGATTTCCATCCCTTGTTATAGAAGCATCCATTATAAAGCCATCTACTTTTTCACTTAATATTTCCACAGTGCCATCCTCAGATAGCAACCCAATAAGATAATTCGTTTTATTCTGCCATCTAATTAAAATTCCTTTAGCTGTCCACCGTAATGGAATTACCGTACTATCAAAATCTGTTAAAGGTTGAATTAGCTCTTCATTATTAATATCATATATCTCTAATGTACTGTCTTGTATATGGGTCTTATAGTAATCCTTCTCCCTTATGCTTGCTGAGTAACATATTTTGCTGCCATCAGGAGAAAAGCAAACGCTCCCTCCCAACAACTTATCTATATTCATCTTTTGTAGCTCTCTAGCTTTAATATCTAGTATGTATAGATCTCCATTAATATAATCTCCCATATTTGGGCTTGGTGTAGCCATTAATACAACCTTTTTCCCATCATTTGAAATATCAAATTCATGGATATGAAAATCCTTCCCATCAGTTAGTTGATAAACAACGCTATTTTCGTGTTCATATTTATCATTTTCTATCACTTTTTCTATTTCAATGTAATATAAACAATGATTCTGGTATTCCTTACCTATATGATGGAAATCTCCATATTGTTCCTTACGTTTCTTTATCGCCTCAGATTCTTTTGACTGTGCAACATAATAAAAACCCTTGCCAGTAGGCTCCCACTTGAATTTACTGACCCCTTCTTTCTCATCAGTAATTTGAACCCCACTATAACCATCTATTGAATTAACAAAGATCTGATTTTTCTTATTATCCCCGTCACCAACTGGGCTAAGGTATGCGATATTCCTAGAATCTGGAGACCATAATGGGTATGTACTATCTATATCCCTAGTTGTTAATGGGTAACTCTGCCCCTTATCTTTTTCATATATCCATACATGATTCCTATATTTATTGTCTTTCCAGTTAGCTGTCTTCTTGACAAATGCTACGTTTTTGCCATCATCACTTATGTTTGTACCTGATAAGGTTGGTAATGAAATAATCTCTTCTATACTTAGATATGTTTTTTCATTCATTTTCATTAATAAACCCCCTCGTAATGTCTAGTAATCTAATTTGTTCAATAAAGTGAAACTTTAATCAGCCCTCACCAATCGGTCTTTTACGGATAGTCGATCTCCCACCTAACTTCCTCACATTCGCCGAATCTCGAGGTGAGAGTCTTACAGCCCGTTAATGCGGGATAAAACCCCCATCCTATGCTGAATCCATTTAGAACTGCGTTTAGCTTTCACCACTGTAATACATTGGCCTTCAATGCTTTTCAATAACTTACTTGTCCAAGTTCTACTATCATTCACAAGATTTATAAGCAGTCGATCATGAATAGTTTTCCATTCACGAATTTCAAATGATGATAATATTAACATCGACAAAGAGCGATTTTCCCGTTCAATTTCAAACTTCTCTAACACACATTCTTCTAATAGCTTATCTTTCATTTTGATAGTGTGAGCGACTTCAAATACACCTTGTCCTTTATCAACTGTTAATAAAAAGTCCGTTGTCATAACAATTGTTTCACCAGTTTTAGGATTAGTAGGATGCTCAATACCTAACTCATCTGCAATAACAATTGTTTCTTCCGACGGCAGTAACGGAAATTGCTCACGAATATCAATAACAAAATCCGAATGTTCAGTTAAATAAAAGTAGTTCCGTTCCAAATCCGATAAAAACTCATGTTGTCTGGCGGTCTTTATACCCTTTAATCTTGTTGACCGCCCTAATGAGGAAACATCTTGAATTTCAGCCAAGGTTTATAATCTACTCCAATACCGGTCCCTCGACCTTGTTTAATCCACTGTTCGATCTCAGATGTTCTTTTTCTTTTCGACATAAAAACACCCCTTTAGATAATCATATCTAAAGGGGGAGAAACAGTGCAACTTTATTTTAAATCTACACTTTATACCAAACCTACAACCCTCTTACTCAACAGTAACCGACTTAGCCAAGTTACGTGGTTTATCAACGTCACACTCACGGTGAAGTGCTGCATAGTATGAGATTAATTGTAATGGAATAATTACTGCAAGCGGTGCTAGTGCTTCGTGTACAGCTGGTACGATGAAGCGGTCGCCTTCCATTTCTAAGCCTTTCATTGCGATGATGCAAGGGTTTGCTCCGCGGGCTGCTACTTCTTTTACATTACCGCGAATTCCAAGGTTTACGTGCTCTTGCGTCGCAATTGCGATAACTGGTGTACCTTGTTCAATTAACGCGATTGTACCGTGTTTTAACTCTCCTCCAGCAAAGCCTTCCGCTTGGATGTAAGAGATTTCTTTTAGCTTTAATGCACCTTCTAAACCAACGTAGAAGTCAACGCTACGGCCAATGAAGAAACAGTTACGTGTTGTTGCTAAGTATTCTTTCGCAATTGCATCCATTTCTTCTTTTTGATTGCAAAGTACTTCCATTGCGTTTGCAACAAGACCTAGTTCTTTGATTAAATCAAAGCCAATTGCTAAACCTTTTGCTTTTGCAATGTCAGCTGCTAAGATTGCAAGTACTGCAAGCTGTGCTGTATATGCTTTTGTAGAAGCTACAGCGATTTCCGGACCAGCATGTAATGGCAATGTATAATTGGCTTCACGAGATAGTGTAGAGCCTGGTACGTTTGTAATTGTTAATGCTTTATATCCCATTTCATTTGTTTGCACAAGTACTGCGCGGCTATCAGCAGTTTCACCACTTTGTGAAATGTAAATGAAGAATGGTTTTTCTGTTAATAATGGCATGTTGTAAGAGAATTCACTTGCTACATGTACTTCTACTGGTACTTTTGCAAAACGTTCCATGAATTGTTTTCCAACAAGACCTGCATGATAACTTGTTCCACATGCGATGATATACACACGATCGCTTTCTAAAATTGCATTGCGAATTTCTGCATCAAGTTCAATTTCGCCATCTTCATTTTGATACTTTTGAATAATATTACGAATAACAAGTGGTTGCTCATCAATTTCTTTTAGCATGAAATGAGGATATGTTCCTTTTTCAATGTCACTTGCATCTAATTCTGCTGTAAATGGTGCACGATCAATCGTTTCACCTTGTAAATTTTGAATTGTAATCTTTTCTTTTGTTACAAGAACCATTTCTTTATCCATTAGTTCAATAAATTGGTCTGTAACTTGTAGCATTGCCATTGCATCACTTGCAACAACATTAAAGTTATCTCCAGTACCCACTAATAGCGGGCTTTTATTTTTAGCAACATAAATCATGTCTGGGTTATCTGCATCAAGTAATGCTAATGCATATGAACCGTGTAATAGTGTTAATGTTTTACGGAATGCTTCTTCTACCGTCAAACCTATTTTCACTTGTTTTTCTACAAGCTGAACGATTACTTCTGTATCTGTTTCACTTACAAAGTTTACATCTTGAAGATATTCATTCTTTAATAACTCGTAGTTTTCAATTACACCGTTATGCACAAGGGTAAAGCGCTCTGTAGTGCTTCGGTGCGGATGTGCGTTCACCTGACTTGGAACGCCATGAGTTGCCCAACGTGTATGACCGATTCCCACGTTAGCTGCTACATTTTCATCCACGATTTCACGAAGTTTTGCAATACGGCCTTTTTCTTTAAATACAACAACACCGTTAGCTGCTTGCACTGCAATACCAGCTGAATCATATCCGCGGTATTCTAGCTTCTCTAACCCTTTTAATAAAATTTCCTTTGCATCTTGTTCCCCAATAAATCCTACGATTCCACACATAATTAGTCGCCGTTACAATATGCTTATGCTCTTTCATAAACATATAACGACATAGCCCGATCTTATTTTTGCATACAAAAAAACGGATTTACATATCGCTAGCTTTGTAAGCTTATAACGGCTTTCACCTTCCTCTCATTTTGGTTTCAGCCTGTATACTTCATACTGCTAGTGTAATCCGTTCTTTTTCTCTCATCACACTTTCACCTTTGTCTATTGAGTCACCTCAATGCTTTAAGTAAAAGCTTTCGGTTGTGATGAACAACCGGGAGCCATCCGCCGAAATCTCGATAAACTCCTCCTCGTCAACTACATCACAAGTAGTTCTGGCGCTTCTTACTTCAATCTATTTTGCTGAGAAAAAGAACAAAATTATCTTATAACAAATGGAATAAATCGTCAATGAGATTTTTCCATTGTAGATAACAAGTATATGCAAAAGGAGCACAAAATGTGCTCCTTTTTTGTAATAACATTCGGCTATTATTCAGCTCCAACTTCCGCTTTTACAACCTCTACAATACGGCTTACGTATTGATCACAAAGATCTTGTGTTGGCGCCTCCGCCATAACACGAATTAATGGCTCTGTACCAGAAGGACGAACGAGAATACGACCATCTCCATTCATCTCTTCTTCTACAACACGAATGATTTCTTTAATTTTTTCATTTTCTAACGCTTGTTTTTTATCTGTTACACGAACATTCACAAGTAATTGAGGGAACTGTTTCATTTCACTTGCAAGCTCAGATAATGATTTTTTCGTCATTTTCATAATGTTTACAAGTTGAAGTGCACTTAACATACCATCCCCAGTTGTGATGTAATCTAAGAAGATAATATGACCAGATTGTTCTCCGCCAAGGTTATAGCCACCACGTTTCATTTCTTCCATTACGTAACGGTCACCAACAGCTGTTTGATTACTTGTAATGCCATTCGCTTCTACCGCTTTATAAAAGCCTAAATTACTCATAACTGTTGAAACAACTGTATTATGTTTTAACTTTCCAGATTCGCTCATATATTTCGCGCAAATGTACATAATTTGATCGCCATCTACAACATTTCCTTTTTCATCAACAGCAATTAAACGGTCACCATCTCCGTCAAATGCTAAACCAACATCAGCACCTTTTTCTTTCACAAACGCAGCTAATACCTCAGGGTGCGTAGAACCTACACCATCGTTAATGTTCATACCGTTTGGCGATGTTCCCATTGTTGAAATGTCAGCTTCTAAATCAGCAAACAAATACGGTGCTAGAGAAGATGTTGCACCGTGTGCACAATCTAACGCAATATGTAGGCCAGAGAAATCTTCATCTACAGTTTGTTTAATGTATTGTAAGTATTTTTGTCCGCCTTCAAAATAGTCATTTACTTGACCTAAAGCTGTACCAACAGGACGTGGAAGTTCATCTACTTCTTTATCTAATAACGCTTCAATTTCTGCCTCTTGCTCGTCTGTTAATTTAAAACCGTCTGGACCAAAAAACTTAATTCCATTATCTTGTACAGGGTTATGAGATGCAGAAATCATCACACCAGCTTGTGCATCTAACGCTTTCGTTAAATAAGCAACCCCAGGAGTAGAAATAACACCAAGGCGCATTACTTCTGCCCCAATTGATAATAGTCCAGCTACTAAAGCACCTTCTAACATATGTCCAGACACACGTGTATCACGGCCAATAATGACTTTTGGACGCTCTGTATTTTTCGTTAATACATAACCACCAAATCGACCAATCTTAAATGCTAATTCCGGCGTTAATTCTTCATTAGCAACACCTCGTACGCCGTCAGTACCAAAATATTTTCCCATTGCTATTCGCTCCTTTTTTCTTGCTCATTTCCTTTATTCGTTGGCTGCTCTGGCTGCCCTTGTACTTCATGTCCTGTATCTTGCTTCTTTGCAAGCTCTACTTTCGCATTCTTTTGTTTTAATTCTAATGTGACATTACTTAGACCACTAATTTGAATCGGAACGTCATGTGTTCCTGCACTCATATTTCCTACATTAATTGATGCTTTAATCTGATCCGCACTTATCTTTTCTATAATACCTGCATCCCCAGAAACATCAATACTAATTTTTCCATTTTGTGGATCGGAAAATTTCATTGTTAATAAATCTGATAACCCATTCACCTGTAAAGGAATGTCAGTTATTGTTTTTCGCTGTTGCTTTTGTACTTCAACTGTTACCTTTACTTGGCCAGGATCCGACTTTGTGACACCTTTAGGCAAAGAAACAGAGGCATCGAAGGTAGTTGACTCTGTAATTTTACTTAAGTCGACTTCGATGCCCTCAAGAGATGTAATATTATCAAGTACGTCTTTCGAACCATAAATCTCTACTTCACTCGGTTCAACTTTTATACTCGTTACAGTTATACCTTCTTGTAAACTTCCCTTTTTCGTGACACCTAGGGAAACCGTTTTTTCAGGTGATGAAACTGGTACAGTGACATTAACAGTAGAAGAACCTGTTTTCAAATCTAACTGATTCCCGTCTTTATCATACAATACAACTTTTGCTTCTTTTGTCACGGTTTTGTTAACACCTTTCAAGTCAACATACGCCCGCACAAGAGCAATTTGTGAAAGTTGCTCTGTTGTACCAGCTACTTCTACAGTGCCCGGTTTCACAATCGGTTTATCTATAACTGTTCCTTTTTGCACTTGATTCTCATTTAAATATTTCACTTCTACAGGAAAAGATTTTACTTCTTTCTTTTGAATGGTAACCTGTATTTTCGCTGGCTGAACTTTTAAATGTAAATTATTCGGAACTCCGCTATATTTTAAAGGAATTTCATATGTTCCCGGTGTATAACCACGCAAATTAACAAATACCTCAAACTGTCGTTTCACTTTAGCTGCTGCCACAACGTTATTTTGCCCTTCAAGAGTGACGCTTACTTTTTCAGGAATTCCACTTACAATATACTTATCTTCATCATAATATGCAGATACCGGAACACCAGATATTGTTTCTGTTGTATCTCCTACTGGAAATGGCGATGGATTAAAATTATCTGATACATTTTTATCTATGTTTGTTGACATGTAGAGCATAATTGCTAATAACAATGCAATTCCTCTTAGAAACCAATGGTTATCCATTAACTTATCCATGACGTTTTCTCCTCCAATTCCATAAAGACGAAGAAGACTGTTTTACGTTTCCGCCTAACTCTTTCATAAGCAGTTCTTTTAATTGTTCACTTTTTAAATCACGATGTAACTCGCCGTTTTTTGTTAAAGAAATGTGTCCCGTTTCTTCTGATACAACAATTGTTAAGCTATCTGTTACCTCACTTACACCCATTGCCGCACGATGACGTGTTCCCAATTCTTTAGAAATGAACGGGCTTTCTGATAATGGTAGATAACAAGCAGCTGCTCTAATAATATTTCCTTGCATAATTACAGCCCCGTCATGCAGCGGAGTATTTGGTATAAAAATATTAATTAATAACTCTGATGAAATGTTTGCGTTTAACGGGATTCCTGTTTCAACATAATCCCCCATACCAGTTTCTCTCGCCATTGTAATAAGCGCACCAATACGACGTTTCCCCATATATTCTGTTGCCTTTACAACAGCATTTACAACTGACTCATGTTCATTTTCCTCTTGATTGCCTCCACGTGAAAATAAACTTCCCCGTCCAAGCTGCTCAAGAGCACGTCTTAACTCTGGTTGGAAAATGATAATAATCGCTAAAAATCCCCAAGTTAACGCCTGATCCATAAGCCATTGCAATGTATGCAACTCAAAGAAATTACTTAAAATACGAACAATAATGATCACTGTAATTCCTTTTAAAAGCTGAACAGCTTTTGTACCACGGATTACAAGAATCAATTTATATATAACAAACCACACAAGGGCGATATCTACTATAGTGCTGAGATATTTAAAAATCACATTTATATCTCCAAAAGGCATTCTGACCCTTCCTCCATCTATATGTAATTTACAACAACAAATTAATTATAACATACATTATACGAACCACAATTTCAAACCACATTTCTAAACCTGACATGAAATCGTTAGATGTCAGACCTCTGGAAATGATTCTAAACATAATGTGTCGCTGTATCTTTATTTTAAAGCAAAAAAAACAGCTTTTCAGCTGCTTTTTCGCTTTTTTAAAATTATTTCAACTTTTCACCAAATAAAGAACCCATTAACGCTACAGCTGTAATTGCAGTTTTATTTTTTTCATCTAAAATGGGATTCACTTCCACAAATTCAGCAGATGTAATCATACCAGACTCCGCTAACATTTCCATCGCTAAATGACTTTCACGGTACGATAAACCACCAGCAACCGGTGTACCTACACCAGGTGCATCATGCGGATCAAGGCCATCTAAATCTAAAGATAAATGTACGCCATCTGTATGTGATAAGTACGCCATTGTTTCTTCCATAACCGCTGTCATTCCCATGCGATCAATTTCATGCATAGTGAAGACTTTAATACCTTCTTTACGAATAAACTCCTTCTCTCCGTCATCTAAAGAACGAGCACCGATAATAACTACATTTTCTTTTTTCACTTTCGGATACTCACCGTATAAATTAACAAGTGATGGATGACCATGTCCTAAACTTGCAGCTAATGACATACCATGAATGTTTCCAGATGGAGATGTTTCCTCTGTATTTAAATCTCCATGTGCATCGTACCAAATCACACCAAGATTTTTATAATGTTTCGCAATACCAGCAAGCGTTCCAATCGCAATACTATGATCGCCGCCTAATACAAGTGGAAAGCTTTTCTTCTCAATAATGCTATCGACTTTACTTGCTAGCTCATGACATACGTTTACAACTTGTTCAAGATTTCGTAATTTTTCATTTTCATTTATTTGAACTTCTCTTTCAATACATATATCCCCTAAGTCTTCTACGTTATATCCTATATTTTCAATTCTTTCAACAACTCCAGCATAACGAATCGCGCTCGCGCCCATATCAACACCACGGCGCATTTGTCCTAAGTCCATTGGTACTCCCACAATTGAAATTTCTTTCGTCATAGATGATTCCCCCTTTTATGCTTTCACTAAATATTTTAAATCTTTTATATTATCTGACTCAACTCGACATTTTTTTGTATTTATATACACTTAATACAATAGAAAGAAGCAATAAATTAAGACTTTTTCACTAAAATATGCATAAAAAAAACGCCCCTTACGAGTAGGGACGTTTTTGTAATCCTAGTTTCCATACAGCCGCAATATTTCGTGCTGTTGTAAAAATATTTTCTTTTCCTAATTTATAAGCTTCTTCTAATGTCATTGCTCCTGAAACGATACTAAATACAGCATCAATGCCTTCTTCATAAATAGGAGTATGATTCGGATGAACAGCTCCGGCAATCGCAATAACAGGAAGATTATGCTCTTTAGCACGTTTTGCTACTCCTATAGGCGCTTTTCCATAGACTGTCTGTTCATCAATTCTTCCTTCTCCTGTAATCACTAAATCTGCACCTTGTAAATGAGCATTAAAATTCGTGTAATCAAGTACAATATCAATACCTTTTCTAAGCGTACCATGTAAAAAAGCAACAATAGCCGCTCCAAGTCCTCCCGCAGCACCTGCTCCTGGAACAAATTCGATATCAACATGAAGAGTTTGTTTAATTAATCGAGCGTAATGTCTTAAATTACAATCTAACCGCTCTATCATCTCGTCTGTAGCCCCTTTTTGTCTCCCAAATATAAACGATGCCCCTGTCACCCCTGTTAAGGGATTCGCAACGTCACAAGCTGCCTCAATTTTAATCCGTGCTAAACGGGAATCTAACTGTGATATATCAAAATATGTAATACTATCTAAATTTCCTCCATTTGGCTCTATAGCACAATTATTACTATCAAAAAAACGGACACCTAACGCGGATAACATTCCTGCTCCCCCATCGTTTGTAGCACTTCCCCCAAGCCCTAAAATAATACGATGAACTCCTTGTTCTAACGCGTGTAAAATAAGTTCTCCCGTCCCTCTTGTTGTCGTTACAAATGGATTCCTTTTCTCAAGTGGAACATGATGTAAACCAGAAGCAGCTGCCATTTCAATAAAAGCAGTCTGTTTATCCGAAGAAAGGCCGTAAAATCCTTCTACTACATTTCCTAATGGACCTGTCACAGGAACCTTCACGATTTTCCCTTGCGTTGCATCAACAAGTGCCTGTACTGTCCCTTCTCCGCCATCTGCAATAGGAATTCTGATATACTCTGCCTCCGGGTATATAGAGCGAAACCCTTTTTCTACTGCTTCACATACTTCTAAAGCCGTTAAACTTTCTTTATATGAATCAGACGCAATAATAATCTTCACATGAAACAACTCCCTTGATCTTCAATATTAAAGTTGAAGTCACCAAAAATATATAAATTGAAATTTAAAAACCTTTCTTTGAAAGGCGAGAGCATCTGGCCATGCATAGAAGCGGCGAGGGCCTTTTTCTGCCACATGCAAGGTTTTAAGCAAAAGGAGAAAGCAAGTAGTGGTCATGTTGTATTCTGCATAGCAACAACTTATATATCAAAATGGATTTACATAAAGTGAAACTTCAATCAGCGGGGGATGTTTTCATCTCCCATCTATCTTCTTTAGAAAACTGGAAGTAGCTCGTTCATAATGTGAGGGGGATGGAGCTTCTGACGTAGAGGTGTTTTTTACCTCGTAGGAAGAAGCGAAGCCACCGAACATTCTAGCCACTGGAGCTGGACAACGACTTTCTCGGAATTTTGAGATGGGGGTCTTACTGCCCACGAATAGTGGGATAAACAAAAAAGCTTGAAGTCTATTATTCGACTTCAAGCTTTTTTAACTGTATGGAGCCTAGCGGGATCGAACCGCTGACCTCCTGCGTGCAAGGCAGGCGCTCTCCCAGCTGAGCTAAGGCCCCAAGTTGGAGCGGAAGACGGGATTCGAACCCGCGACCCCAACCTTGGCAAGGTTGTATTCTACCACTGAACTACTTCCGCAAAAATGGTGAGCCATGAAGGACTCGAACCTTCGACCCTCTGATTAAAAGTCAGATGCTCTACCAACTGAGCTAATGGCTCTTAAATGGCTGGGCTAGCTGGATTCGAACCAGCGCATGACGGAGTCAAAGTCCGTTGCCTTACCGCTTGGCTATAGCCCATTAATACTTATTAGTATAGTCGTCTCACCAAAAAAATAAACCTTTGTAAGGTTGTTTTTAAAAATGGTGGAGGGGGGCAGATTCGAACTGCCGAACCCGAAGGAGCGGATTTACAGTCCGCCGCGTTTAGCCACTTCGCTACCCCTCCGACATTTAAATATATATGGTGGAGGATGACGGGATCGAACCGCCGACCCCCTGCTTGTAAGGCAGGTGCTCTCCCAGCTGAGCTAATCCTCCAAAAGTGGTGACCCGTACGGGATTCGAACCCGTGTTACCGCCGTGAAAGGGCGGTGTCTTAACCACTTGACCAACGGGCCAAAAAGTTTTGATACTTCTCGCAAGCTTCCAACCGGGCTTGAACCGGTGACCTCTTCCTTACCATGGAAGTGCTCTACCAGCTGAGCTATGGAAGCATATGGCTCCGCAGGTAGGACTCGAACCTACGACCGATCGGTTAACAGCCGATAGCTCTACCACTGAGCTACTGCGGAATAATAAAAGCCTGGCAACGTCCTACTCTCACAGGGACAAAGTCCCAACTACCATCGGCGCTAGAGAGCTTAACTTCCGTGTTCGGTATGGGAACGGGTGTGACCTCTCTGCCATCATTACCAGACTTATGAAGGTATATTCCTTCAAAACTAGATAACATTCATGTAGTATGCATATTGGATTTAATCCAGCTCCAGCGACTAGAATTTCCGGTCGTTTCGCACCTTTCTGCGAGGCAAATAACGCCTCTACGTCAGGAGCTCCAACGCCCTGCAATTCTGAGCGAGTCGCTTACGCTTTTTGTTTGGTTAAGTCCTCGATCTATTAGTATTCGTCAGCTCCACGTGTCACCACGCTTCCACCTCGAACCTATCAACCTGATCATCTTTCAGGGATC
>NZ_JAVBXD010000022.1 GCF_030756675.1 Bacillus multifaciens | reverse complement strand
AGAAGAAACTACTTTATAAAACAAATATAAATCAAAGAAAATGCCAAAAAAATTTGGCATTTTCTTTGACATAATCTTTTTTCAACAAAGTGAAAAAAGCGGAGAAATCTCTCCGCTTTTTCTTTATTCCATCATATGTGCAATTTTTTTAGAGAACATAAGAAGGATTAAGCCTAATACAATAACGATAATACCGATGCTTGAGAATACTTCTAAATAGCCTAATGATTGTGTGTAAGCAGCTAAGATACCAGCTAGTTTGTTTGCACATCCAGTACCAGCCATCCATACGCCCATTAATAAAGAAGCTAACTTTACAGGAGCAATTGCACTTACCATAGATAAACCGATTGGTGATAAGAATAGCTCACCAATTGTATGGAATACATACGTGATAACGATGAACAATAAGTTTGCTTTTGCAGCAATATGAGCTTCATCACTACCTGTTTTTAGAACTGCTAATGTTAATACAAGGTAACCGATTCCTAATAGAATCATACCAAATGCCATTTTTGTTGGGATTTTTAAATCGCCATTTTTTGTTTTAGAAAGTTTTACCCATAACGCAGAAACAACTGGTGCTAATAAAACGATAAACAATGGGTTAACAGATTGGAACCAAGAAGTTGGCATTTCCCATCCGAAAATCGTACGATCAACGAATTTATCTGTATAAAGAGTTAAAGAACTACCTGCTTGTTCGAAGCCTGCCCAGAAGAAGACAACGAAGCAAGTTAAAATAATAATTGCCCAAGTGCGGTTTTTCTCTTGTTTTGTTAAAGGTTTTTTCTCAATCACTTTTGCAGTGCTATCTTTTGACTTTTTACCAACAACTGTTGTTCCGATATCACCAAGATAACGTTTAGCTAGTAAGTTAAAGAGAACTTGACCAATAATCATACCAATACAAGCAACTAAGAAGCCGTATTTGTATCCTTTTACCATAACGCCGTTAACAGTTGATGTAAAGAAGTCTTCTGCTAAGAAACCACAAAGTAACGGTGCAATTAAAGCGCCTAAGTTAATACCCATGTAGAAAATTGTGAAAGCAGAGTCACGGCGTTTATCATTTTCACCGTAAAGTGAACCTACAAGAGTTGAAATATTTGGTTTGAAAAATCCATTACCGATAATTAATAATCCTAATCCTAAATAAAGGCCAGTTGATGTATTCATTGAGAAAAGAACAAAGTTACCAATTGCCATGATGATACCACCAATAGTAATCGCATGGCGTTTTGTGATAAAGTGGTCAGTTAACCAACCACCAATAATTGGTGTGAAATATACGAGCATTGTAAATGTACCATAAAGTTGTACAGCGGATGCCTTGTCAAACCCTAATCCACCGCCAACAACTGCAGTCGTTAAATATAGAACTAAAAGACTACGCATTCCGTAGTAGCTAAATCTTTCCCACATTTCTGTAAAGAACAACAAATATAATCCCGGAGGATGTTTCTTTGGTGATTGTTGTTCTTCAGCTTTGTTTAACTTCACAGCTGCATCCATTTTCATTCCTCCTAATCTTGTTAAACGGATATTTATGTAATCATTTTAATTTACAAAATATTTAGAAGTCAATAGTATTATATGGAAATAGAATAAAAAATTTTGTAAATTCTATAAAAACATCTTCCGTCATCGTATTTTGCCCCTGAAAAATTGAAAATAAGCGTTTTCATGCTTGTTATTTTTCGTTTAAAAAGCATATAAAATAATCACTAATCAGAAAATTTTAACTAGGTAAACTTTTCTGATATACTGAATTATTCTTAGGGACACTTTTTGAATATAACATATTTTGAATAAGAATACAAAATAAAAAAACAACTCCTGTATACAGAAGTTGTTTTTTTGAGATATTTTATCCCACTACTTTTGGAAGTTTTGCTTTATTTTACAAAGCGTTTTTCAATGTCATCTAGCATCAAGTTCGCAGCCATTACACCGCCAGCTGTATTCCAAATGACATCGTCAACTTTGTATACTTTACCGTTTTTGGAAGCATTTAAGTTTTTGAAAAGAGGATCGTTGATATATTCTTTTTCTAATTCAGAACCTTTCTTTTCATTACCTTTATCATATGTGAAGTAGAAGATGATATCGCCATCCATTGCAGGAATGCGCTCTTTAGATACATTACGTTCTGCAAAGTCATTTTTGTTTTGATCACCAGGACGTTTGAAACCAAGTTCTTTTAAAATAACACCAGAGAATGTATCTCCGTGATAAATACGTACATCACCAGGCATAAAGCGCACCATAGAAATTTCTTGATTTACTTTATCTCCAAGTTTACCTTTTAAGTCTTTTATACGTTTGTCGTAATCAGCTAGTACATTTTGACCTTCTTTTCTTTATTCACTGCTTTTGCATAAAGTTTAAAATTATCTTTCCATTCACCGCGTAGTGTTTCTGAGAAAACAGTAGGAGCAATGCCTTTTAATTGCTCGTATATTTTTTCGTGACGCAGTTTATTACCAATGATTAAGTCGGGTTTTAAAGCAGCAATTGCTTCTACATTGGGTTGAAGCTCAGTACCGACAGTTTTTACATTTTTTAGTTTATCCTTTGTATGTGGATACCATGGGTTACCGGTAGGCGCTTCAGCAGCACCGACTGGTGTTACCCCAAGGGTAAGTAAAGCTTCTGTTCCTTCATTTGTTAAAACAACGACGTTATCCATATCAAACATGGTTAAAGCAATGGTCAAAGCGAGATGAAGAAATGGTATGGAAAGCATTAGCTGCAACGGGAATGACCGAATTTGCAGAACGAGATGTTCATGCATTGTCTGGTGGACAACGTCAGCGTGCATGGATTGCAATGACACTTGCTCAGGATACAGATATTATTTTATTAGACGAGCCAACAACATATTTAGATATGACCCATCAAATTGAAGTGCTTGATTTATTATTTGAGTTAAATGAGAATGAGCGACGCACAATTGTAATGGTGCTACATGATTTAAATTTAGCTTGTCGTTATGCAGATCATATTGTAGCAATTCGTGATAAACAAATTTATGCACAAGGCAAACCAGAAGATATTATTAATGATAAGCTTGTACGTGATGTCTTTCGTATGAAGTGTGAAATTATTACAGATCCGTTATTCGGTACACCGCTTTGTATCCCGCAAGGAAAGGGAAGACGCATACTTCCGCAAGCGATTAATTAAAAGATAAAAGAACAAAGTAAAAAGGCGATGAATCACCATCGCCTTTTTACTTTGTACACGAAAATAATAGAAACAAAGGGATACGCAGCCTACGTATATATTCTTCCTCACTTTGAAAATGCTGCAACTCTGGTGTTGCTTCTCGTAAACTAGTAATCGTAAAACCAGCTTTCTGTAAAGATATGAAGTATTGTTCAATTGTCCGGTGCTTTGTAAGCTTTCAAATGCAGAAGTGATAACTGGGTGCTGAACACTAAAAGCAAAAGTCCCGCCAGGTTTTAACGTTTGAAAAATTTGTTTGAAAGTATTATCAATATGTTCAATATAGTGAAGGACAAGTCTAGATGTAACGATATCAAAAGTAGAAGATGGGTATGTATAGTCTTTGAGGTTTAAAAGATGAACGATTCCATTTGTATGTTGTAATTGTTTTTGAGCTTCTTCATACATACGATGGGAGCCTTCAATTCCGGTATAAGATTGACAGCCTTTCTGTAATAGCTCTACTCCAAATTGTGCATCACCGCAGCCAAGGTCAAGAATATCTTTATCTTTTATATGGCCAAGTAACTGTAAGAGAACAGGCTTTTCAATCGAGTCGTTTGGATTATCTGTTCGATGCCTGCGTTTCATGTATTGTTCAAAAAATAAGTCTTCATTGTAAACGTCAGATTCTGTATAAGACATTGTATCCTCTCCTTGAAAGCGTTTTTTTAATTCTACCAAAATCTAAATAATAATAATAGATTTCCGTCATTAGATAAGATATAATCAGTAAATGTAAGCGTTTACTTTAAACTATTTTCCTATAATAAATTTTTGAAACGTGTTAAGCTTGTAAAAGGGTATTATATGAATTCATTTTTATTTTTTGACATAAAGATTGCTGCTATGCAGAAAAAAAGATTCTGCACTTGCTTTCTCCCTTTGCTTTTATTTCGCATGTGGCAGAAAAAGTCCCTGACCGCTTCTACGTACGGCCAGATGCTCTCGCCCATTTAAAAAGAAAAGGGTGTTTATGTCGTTTTTAATTTGGGTTTATATAGGAAAATACTTTCTTTATATGAACGATAGGGAGGTTTCACGATGTCTAGCAAAACACTTGACAATTTTTTAGTAGAAAACCTAGAGGATTTAAAATCAAAGGGGCTTTATAACGTTATTGATCCGCTTGAAAGTTCGAATGGACCAATCATTACAATTGGCGGAAAAGAATATATTAATTTATCTTCAAATAACTATCTTGGGTTAGCAACAGATGAGCGTTTAAAAGAAGCAGCAATCGGCGCGATTCATAAATATGGTGTTGGTGCAGGGGCTGTTCGTACAATTAACGGTACACTTGATTTGCATATTAAATTAGAAGAAACAATTGCGAAATTCAAGCATACAGAGGCAGCAATTGCATATCAATCTGGGTTTAATTGTAATATGGCAGCGATTTCAGCTGTTATGGATAAAAATGACGCGATTCTTTCTGATGAATTAAACCATGCATCTATTATTGATGGTAGCCGTTTATCAAGAGCAAAAATTATTGTTTATAAACATTCCGATATGGAAGATTTACGTAAAAAAGCAATCGAAGCAAAAGAATCAGGTTTATACAATAAATTAATGGTTATTACAGATGGCGTATTCTCAATGGATGGCGATGTAGCAAAACTACCAGAAATCGTTGAAATTGCAGAAGAGCTAGATTTAATGACGTATGTGGATGATGCACACGGTTCTGGCGTACTTGGAAAAGGTGCTGGTACAGTAAAACATTTTGGACTATCTGATAAAGTCGATTTCCAAATCGGTACATTATCGAAAGCGATTGGAGTTATCGGTGGATATGTTGCTGGTAAGAAAAACTTAATCGATTGGTTAAAAGTTCGCTCTCGTCCATTCTTATTCTCAACAGCGTTAACACCAGCTGATGCAGCTGCTTGTATGAGATCAATTGAAATTTTAATGGAAAGCACTGAGCTGCATGACCGTTTATGGGAAAATGGCCGTTATTTGAAACAAGGCTTAAAAGAGCTTGGCTTTAACATTGGCGAAAGTGAAACACCAATTACACCTTGTATTATTGGTGATGAAGTAGTAACACAAAAATTTAGTCAACGCCTAAACGAAGAGGGCGTATACGCGAAATCAATCGTGTTCCCAACTGTAGCAAAAGGAACAGGACGTGTTCGTAACATGCCAACAGCAGCACATACGAAAGAAATGCTTGATGAAGCAATTCGTATTTATGAAAAAGTTGGAAAAGAAATGGGCATTATTTAAGACATTTACATCTATGAAAGCTTGCTAA
The DNA here is from genome assembly GCF_030756675.1 of Bacillus multifaciens. Classification (GTDB taxonomy): domain Bacteria; phylum Bacillota; class Bacilli; order Bacillales; family Bacillaceae_G; genus Bacillus_A; species Bacillus_A multifaciens. Next base: position 74,548 of record NZ_JAVBXD010000022.1, on the reverse strand, counting down.
TGAGGAGTGGGGAAAATGAAAAAAATTCTAGTAACCGGTTCTTTAGGTCAAATTGGTTCTGAACTTGTAACGAAACTTCGTGATGTATACGGTGCATCAAACGTTGTTGCAACAGATATTCGTGAAACAGATAGCGAAGTTGTAAAATCTGGCCCATTTGAAATTTTAGATGTAACGGATGGTCAAAAATTACATGATATTGCAAAGCGTAATGAAGTGGATACAATCATTCATTTAGCAGCATTACTTTCTGCAACGGCAGAAAAAAATCCGCTATTTGCTTGGAACTTAAACATGGGCGGTCTTGTAAATGCGTTAGAAGCGGCACGTGAGTTAAACTGTAAGTTTTTCACGCCAAGCTCAATTGGTGCATTCGGTCCGACAACGCCAAAAGATAATACGCCGCAAGACACCATTCAGCGTCCAACTACGATGTATGGGGTAAACAAAGTAGCTGGAGAACTTTTATGTGATTATTACTATCAAAAGTTTGGTGTAGATACGCGTGGTGTACGCTTCCCAGGTTTAATTTCATATGTTGCACCTCCTGGAGGAGGAACAACTGACTATGCAGTTGAAATTTACTACGAAGCAATTAAAAAAGGCGCGTACACTTCTTACATTGCAGAAGGAACATACATGGATATGATGTACATGCCAGATGCATTGCAAGCGATCATTTCATTAATGGAAGCAGATCCAAGTAAGTTAAAACATCGCAATGCATTTAACATTACAGCAATGAGCTTCGAACCAGAACAAATTGCGGCATCTATTCGTAAACACATTCCAACGTTCACGATGGATTACGCTGTTGATCCAGCTCGCCAAAAAATTGCAGATAGCTGGCCAAACTCAATTGACGCAACAGCAGCAAAAGAAGAGTGGGGCTTCAAAGCAGACTATGATTTAGACAAAATGACAGCAGATATGCTTGAGAAATTAAAAAAAAAATTAGAAACTGAGCTAGTAATTAGCTAATGAGAAGAACCGATTCAACGTGTTGAATCGGTTCTTTTTTGTCGACATGTTTAAACTTAGCCTATATAAATCCATTTTAATTTTTCGACATAAAGATTGCGGCGATGCAGAAACAAAGGAAGCTGTACTTACTTGTTATCTTTGTTTTTCACTGTGCATGTGGCAGAAAAAGGATCTGACTGCTTCTATGCACGGCCAGATGCTCTCGCCCACCTAAAAAGAATGGTTCTTTTAATTTTGATTTATATAGATTTCACTTCATGCATATCTACATTAGTTTTCCTATATTATTGTTCAGTTTCTTCAAACTGTTTTTCATATTCGTTGCTAAATGCTTTATGTGTTTTTTGATCTTTATCCCAAGGATTCGATTTTCCTAACTTTTTGTTAAAGGAAGAACCGTAAGGCCCTTCAGGAAACTCCTCAGGAATGACATATTGATGCCTAGCTTCAGCAGTTGTAACATCCGTATATTGTTCATCTTTTTTTGGGCACAAATGAACCATCCTTTCACATCTATTTGCTTCTTAATATGCCCAAAAAATTTTCATTTTTTATCGGCGACTTTTCAAATATATCGACCGCTTTTCACCATATATCGGCGCAAATTGAAATATATCGGCGATTCGACACGAAATAAAGACCACTCGGCAAAAAATGACAAAAAACCAGGAGCTGCACCCAGCTCCTGGTTTCTATTCAATCGTCTTTAATAGTAATTTCTTCAATAACGGTTTAATCTTCAATCGTAAATCTTCAGCATGATTTGCCACTAAGAAGTGGTGGTTGTATATATTTTTCATGAGTTGATAGGTTGCTTCTTTTGCTTCGCCTTCTTCGATAAAGATCCCAATGACTTCGATGCCGCTTTTACGAGCATGTTTCACAGCTTCGTGTGTATCTAAAATACCATCTTGTTGATAGTCTAATGCAGACGGTTCGCCATCTGTGAAGACAAGCAAAAATTTATGCTTTTCCTGGCGTTTTGTAAGCTTTTCGGAAACGATACGAATAATGTATCCATCACGGTTATCTTCTTCTTCACGAAGTTGCATGACTTCTGGACCAATGCTTGGCAGCGTTGAGTTTTGATAAGTTACAACTTCATGAATGACGTTTGGTTTATTCTCGGGGGTGGCGCTAGAAGCATCTTCCCAAAATCCGCTAATAGCGTGCGGAATTTTTAACGATTTTAAAGCTTCATGGAAAAGAACGACGCTTTTTTTCGTTTCTTCCATTTTGTTATACATCGAACCTGAGCAGTCAACTAACAGGTGAAAGACAACGTCAAGCTCTTGTGATTCTTGTCCTTTTTTATAAAACATACGTGGTTGTTTTTCTGTATAAATACGCAGGAACTTTTTACGAAGTCTTCCGTAGTATTTATCTGCATTTGCGTTCGTTTTATTTTCAATTGTTTTTTCGATGATCTTCTTTAGTTCTTTTACATCTTTATTTACGACAGATTTTATCGCTTGATAGTCTTTCTTTTCGTCAGGCTGCGGCTTGCGGGCTTCTTTAAAAGTATGCGATGCGCCGGCGTTATATTTACCGTATACACCTTCACTTTGGCTAGAAGCATGAGAGCCCCTTGTATCTTCAGCATCTGCACCGTCGAAGTTCGACTGCGTACTTTTTTGTGAAGTACCTTGCACAGAAGCAAGTGCTTGATCACTATCCTCAGATTCACGGGCTGTATCACCCATCATATTTGTTTTTGTACCGCTCTCTAATTCAAAGCGTAAGAAGTTTTCGTTTTCATTGTTTTTATTTTCACGATGCCAAGTCGAAAAGCTTTCATTGATTTTACTCTTATCATCATCATCATCAACAATTTGAACATCATCGTTTGCTAATTCATCTACTCGTTCTTCAATTTTGTCAAAAATGACAGAAGTATTGAGCGGCGCAAGGCCAAAGTAGTTATTAATCATATCGTGTTCTAAAAGTTCTTCTAAACGATAGCGAATTTTTTCAACAACATACATCGTATCTTCTGTTGTATGCGTTTGGAATGTTTCGTGTAAAATTGCTTCAATGTGCTCAAAGTAGTCGTTATTAAACATTTCGTATTTGTCGCTCGTTACTGTTAAGTAACATAAACAAATAAGCATATCAGCATGATAATTACGGATCCGGTTAATTTCGTATTGTGAGCTGAAATAATTTCGATACATTTCTTTTCGGCGTGCAAAAATTGGTTTTGTACCAGGACGCTCTCGTTTCACAATTTCTTCAACTCGTAAATCTTCTAATAGAACGAAAAGCTGCGTTAAAAAATTTTTAAGCGGTGATTGCTGTAATTCTTTTGCATAACTACGAATCAGTTGCATATCGGAATGATGTTTGTAGCCAAGCGCTTTTAAATATACTTCACTTTTTAAGCCGATTACTTTATTCACTTCGCTTCGATCATCCCAAAAATGACTGATGACAATTTTATTTTCGATTTCGTCATAATATGCTTTATATCCATATTCTAAATACGCATTTTCTTCTTTTAGAAGGGCGTACATTAAGTTTTCCATTTGCAGAAACAGAGACGCATCGATTTTCTTGTCGCTAAAAATTTGTCTCATGAATTATCCCTCAAAAAAATAGCTTTCTGCTAATTCACGTACTGTCATTTGTTCTGTCTCATCGCTTAATTTTGCAATAATACTTCGTTCAATTGCACGCATTACTGGAATATACACACTTAAATCACATGCATCGATAATACCGCGAATACTTGCAGCTTCTTCACTTACACGACCATCGCGAGCAAGCGGCATTAAGTCACTAGCGAATGCCACAAACTTTTCGATTGTTGCTGCATTCTGTAATTTTGATTCAGCTAATAACAGTTCTTTTAATGTTTCACCTTGAATATAAGGAACTTCAATAATAACGAAACGGTTTTTTAACGCTTCATTTAGTTCGCTCGTTCCAACATACCCTTCGTTAATCGCAGCAATTACACGATATTCATCACTGCCATACACAACCTCTTGTGTGAATGGGTTTGTAATCATTTTTCGGTAGTCGAGTGCACCGTGAAGAAGTGGAAGCGTTTCTGGCTTTGCCATGTTAATTTCATCGATATAAAGGAAGTGACCATTTTTCATCGCTTTCATCAATGGACCATCCACGAAAGTAACTTCAGAGGCACCTTCTGTTGTTGTTAATGTGTTGTACCCTAAAATTCCTTCTACATCTAAATCAACAGAGCAGTTAATGCTATGCATTGGCTTTTGAAATAAATAAGATAGCGTTTCAGCAAGAACAGTTTTCCCGCTTCCAGTAGGTCCTTTTAATAGAACGTTTTTACCAAGAAGTAAGGCAGTAATTGCATCTTCAATAATGCTGTTATCTGCTGCTTTATACATTTTTGTTCCAATTAAAGTAGCAGCATTGCCTGCTGTTTGTTTATTTGTTTCATGAATATTTACAAGTTGTTCTTTTAATCCTGCATGTATATGAAATTGTTCTAACATGTATTTCCCACCTAACATTATTTTCATAAAGTAAACAATCCTTCTTATGATAACGTGTTTTCATAAGTGAGGCAAAGAAAAAACATCTTCCAATTTGGAAGATGTTCCCTTATCTCGCATTAACGGATAGTATAGATTGGGGAAGCATAGAGAAGAAAACTTCCCGTAAAAGCCCCCCACTGATGGAAGTTTCACTTTATAAAAGTGGCGAAATAAGTCGCATTAGTGATTCAAGCATTCTTTTTCGAAGGCTTCTTCTTTGGAATACTTCCCAGCGAATTTCTGTAGAATCGTTAAAGTCTTGTTCGAAATCTCTTTTAATATCAAGGACAGTCTGTGAATTATACAACATAGCGATCAATTCATAATTCAGTTCAAAACTACGAATGTCCATATTTGCTGTACCAATTGTTGCAACTTCATCATCAATTAAGACAATTTTAGCATGCATAAATCCGTCTTTATAACGATAAATAGAAACACCGGCTTCTAATAATGGGGCAAAGTAAGATTGAGAAGCTTGGTCACTTATCACGCTATCGCTTATGCCGGGATACAGAATACGGACATCAATTCCGGCGATTGCACTTAAACGTAGTAATGTTAATGTTTCCTGATCGGGAATAAAGTATGGCGTTGCAATCCAAATAGAACGTTTCGCTGATGTCATTGCTGCTAACAGGGCATTTCGAATCGTTTTATCATTTGCACTTGGGCCACTTGCAACAATTTGAACAGCACCTTCTGCCTGGGCTGTCGACCCTGGGAAATACTCTTTCATCATAAACGGTTCCCAAGAATAGTTATTTAATCCACTACGTGCGTATAACCAATCTTCTAGAAAAATCGCTTGTAGTTTGTATAATGCTTTCCCTTCAAGTTTTAAATGACTATCTCGCCAAATTGGATATTTCTTAGAACGGCCAAGATATTCATCCCCAACATTCAATCCACCTGTAAATCCAATTTTCCCGTCAATAATAACGATCTTTCGGTGATTTCGGTAATTGACAGTTTCAATTAGCCAAGGGGAAAGGATAGGGTCAAATTCTACTACCTCAATTCCTGCATCCTTCATCGGTTGCAAAAAGGTGCTTCGTAATGGATAGCTTCCGAGGTCATCAAATAAAAAGCGGACTATTACTCCCTCTTTCGCTTTTTCGATTAAAGCATCTCGAATCTTTGTTCCAATTTCATCAGCTCGATAAATGTAATATTGAATATGAATGTGGTGCTTTGCTTCTTGAATGGAAGACAAAATTTCTGTAAATGTTTCCTCACCGTTTGTTAGTAATTTCGCTCTAGTTTCATCAGCAATAGGACCCCCGCCAAATTTTTGGATGATTGTAGTTAAATGGGCAGATTGTTCAGTTAGGGATGGTGGTATTTCTTGTTTCAATCGTTTTCCTTCTAAAATTTCACGGAACAACTTTCTTTGTTCTTCGGAACGATGTAAATGTTTTATTCGGCGCCATTTACTTCGGCCAAATAATAAATACAAAAATACGCCGAAAATAGGGAGAATTGCCAATACTAAAAACCAAGCTAACGTACTTTGCGGGGATCGATTTTCAATAAAGATGACGAAAGCAATACCGACAGCTGTAGTAAAGAATACGACTCCAGCGAAAGTATATAACGATATAGATGATCTGTTTAATAGCATGAGTAAAATAGTTGAAACTGAAATAACGAATAGTAATTGCAGAACACGATTTTTCATTGGTAGGAATGTCACCTTTTTCTGGTTAGTTATAGCCTTATTATAAAATGTTTTATTTACATTAAACAAATAGGAAATTTAGATTTTTTTGAACGGGAGCAGACTTTTTTACTGTTTTAGAAAAAAGATAATTTTACATAGAGTGAAAGGGAATTACTATTGTTGTATTTAAAAATGATGACTTCATATTAGGTTTTTCTATTCATATCGTGTATGTTTCATTATATCCTATGTACTCGTTCCACAAAGACAGATTGGTTGAAGGAGATATTACGATGATTACAAAATATCGGCTACATTTTTATTTGAATGCAAGGCATTATGTGTCTATTAATGGGAAGAAATCAGATGTACATCCGCATACATGGGAAATTACATTACTTATTTCACATAAAAGGGAAGAAGAGTTACATTTTGCTCATATTGAAAACGTCATTGGAGAATACTTAAATGAATACCAAGGAACTTGCTTAAATGATTCTCCAAGGTTTTCAGGAAGAAATTGTACGATGGAACAAATTGGACGAGTCTTTTTTGAAGATTTGACAGAGCGTTTGCAGAAGCAGGATGTTCCGCTTGAGGAGTTAACAATTAATGAGAATCCGATGCGGCAATATGTGATTCAGAGAGGGTAGGAGTATGATACTTGAACAACGAAAACGAGTTGGGCTGTTTCTTTTTCAATTTTCTTTATTAATAGTATGTGCTTTCCTTATGTCATGGTATGTGAATCGCTTCGGTCGTTACCCGTGGGGTTCAGATACATATGGACACCTCTATAAAGCAAATTTACTATATGAAGAATTTCAAAAAGGAAATTGGTATGTGAATTATAGTGCCGAGTGGTATAACGGATTTCAACCATTTCGATTTTGGGCACCTTTATCTTATTACATTTTAGCTGTATTACGAATGGTGACAACGGATATGACTTCGGCGTATCAACTATTTTTCATTTTTCTATTTGTTGTAGGTGGATTCGGCTGGCTATTGTGGGGAGTGTATACAAAACGACAATGGTTAGCATTTTTTATTGGGATACTATGGTTCTTCGTTCCAGAAAATCTTCGCATTTTATTTGCAGAAGGAAATGTTCCTTTTTGTACAATCACGTCAATCTTACCCTTTCTATTTTTAATCTTTTACCGTGCAGTACGTGAAAAAAGACTTCACTTATACCTCATTCTTTCTATCTTAATGGCAATCATAACACTCATTCATCCGATGTTAACAGCTATGGTCGGTTTGTCATTCTTTTTATTTTGTCTTATCGATTCAATTGTAAATAAAGAGATGATTCAGAAGTTTATTGTACTGATGTATGCTGCATTAGGAATTTGTTTATCTGGATTTTGGCTATTTCCAGCATTAAATGGCGGCATTATTGGAATGGACCGAGAGGCTAATTTAGAAGTAATGGCACTACACTCTTATCCATTACGTGTATCGCTGCATCCATTTTTACGTTTTCATGATATCGAAATCTATTATTTTGGCTGTTCATTTGCTGCTTTAGCTTTATTTGGTTTACTTTTTAGTTCTAAAAAACAGGTGACAGGATTTGCTGTTGCGTTATTCATTATGATCGGTACAACAAAGCTAGCGTTACCACTGCTGCAAAATATGCCTTTTGTTCAAGTGCTATGGATGCGCCGCTTTACTGCAATGGCGATGGTGATGATTTTGTTCTCTGTTTTACTATGGGAAAATCTTCGTAGGTCTTTCATGTGGCTGTTTATTTTGTTGTTAGCTGTTGATTCGGGAGCTTCTTTTTATACAGTTGGGTTTAACCGAGAATTTCCGAAAGGACAAGCTGAAGATTTAGATGTAGCAATTTCTGCAGCATCTCAGCGGATCGCGATGTTAGATAACTCCGAATACGGTTCGTTTCCAAGTTACTATTTATCCTATCATGGAACGCAAAATAAGGTAAAAGATCAAGTGTATGGCTGGGCGTGGCAAGGAGCAACAACGGCACAAAATTTAGTACAAATAAATACAGCATTAGAACATGAATATTATGATATTTTATTTGATCGTACGCTAGAAACAGGAGCGGATACATTCGTATTAAAGAAGAATTTTGTTAAGCATCCTGAGGAAATGAGGAACTCGGCCAAACGAGTAGGATATGAATTACTAAAGGAAACACCTAGCAACTATATTTATAAATATCCTATTGAAGGGAACTTTGGAACGAACGTGCAATATGAGGGGATTGCAATTGGAAAATATGCACCCAATATTACGTATATGTTCCCGCAATTGTTAATAGGGGACAGAATGAAAGTTGATGACTACACGTTTAGCGAGTTAAAAAATTATAAAGTTGTTTACATTTCAGGAGTAGATTACAAAGACAAACAAGCAGCAGAACAGTTAGTGAAAAAATTAGCCAATCATCATGTGAGGGTGGTAATCGATACAGCTGGAATGACAGAACCATTTCTAAATGTAAATGTGCAACCAATTGCGCTGCAAGATCAGTATGGGGAATTATTTTATAAAGGTGAAAAGATGGAAACAAAACCGTTTCCTAAAAAATCAAGTGATTGGAGAACGAATGTTATTAGTGATACAACTGATTCAGATTCACAGTTATATGTGAATAAACAGATTTTCAATTACCTTTCGAAAAGTCAAAATGAAAATGTAATGTTTATGGCATTAAATATTCCTTATTATACGTTTGTAACGAAAAGTGAGGATACACTCCAATTTCTTGAGGATATGTTGCAATTAAAAGCTTACACGTTACCAAAGAGAGAAGTTGTACCGGTACGTTTAAAACGAAATCATAATGAAGTCATTGTTGATAGTGAACAAGTAAATGTACTTGTGCCTGTTGCAGCAATTGATGCTTTTCAAACAGTAGAAGGTACATATGAAAAAGTGAATCAATTTATGAACATAAAGACGAAACATGTGAAAGTACATGTTGGCTATCCGTATATGATGCAAGGTGCTGTTTTATCTGTGAGTGCTTTATGCATAATTTGTAGTTTATCGTATGGAATTTATAGAAGAAGGGAGGGAGAAACATGATCGCTATTATCATTGGTATGCTACTGATTGTACTTTGCGTTTTCGGTTATATGATGATGCAACGGATTGGACTGCGCTTCTTTGCTTTTATCGTAGGAAGCGTAGGTTTTTTTACAATTTGTATGCTGTACTTTTTGCCTTACGTTGAGAAATACGCAAACATTGTGAATTCCTATGTGTTAGAGTGGATTTCGGCCGTATTTCCCGTATTTGATGTGCATCGTGAACTTGCATTTGTAACAATTGAAACGGGTAAGGGAATTGTAACGATGGTATTGAATTATGAATGCTCCGGCGGTATTGAGCTGCTCGTGTTTCTTTCTCTTGTCCTTTTCTTCCCGTTTGGAAATATAAAAACAAAGGTATTATCAACTATTTTTGGTTTATTCTTTTTAATTGTCGCAAATATTTTGCGGCTATTATTTATTATTGTTGTCACAAAGATATTTGGAGCAGACGCCTATAAGCTTGTTCATATGGTACTTGCTCGCATTCTTTTCTTCGGTTTAACGGTATATCTTTATTATGTATTATTTACACTTGTTCAAATTCGCTATCAGAAAGTAGGTGAATTAAAGTGACGATGGATGTTTTATTACGTGAATTCTTTTTTTGGACTGTGTGGCTCATTATTCCGTTACTGATTGACTTATTGACTGGCTTTGGAAGTGCTATTGTTGTTTGGCGTGCTTATTTCAGAAAGAAAGAGACAGAATTAACTTTTTTTCCATATGTAACGATTCTGATTCCTGTTTATAATTCTGAAAAAACGTTGAGAGATTGTTTGCAGTCAATTGCAAATCAACAATATCCATTGCAAAATATACAGGTTATTTTGATTGATAATGGGTCAGAAGATGAATCTTTTGAAGTGTTTCAGCAATTTCAAATGGAGCAGCCAGTTTTAAATATTAGGTATATAAAATCAACGCAAGGAAAAGCACAAGCATTGAATCAAGGAATATACCTTTCACGAGGAAGATACATTTTAAATATTGACTCAGACGGTATGCTTGATGCAAGAGCTGTTTACAATACAGTAAGAAAATTTGAAGAAGATGTGGATATTGCAGCAATGACTGGTGTTGTCATGATCAATCCACAATTCATTCAAGAAAATAGTAAACCGTTATTAAAATTATTACAGCGCTGTGAGTTGTTTGAGTATGTAGAAGCATTTTTAGTAGGTAGAGGTTATCAATCAAATCGTAATTCTATTTTCACATTAGCAGGAGCGTTTTCAGCATTCCGAAAAGAGGTAGTAACAAAAACACAAATGTATAATATTGAAACACTTGGAGAAGACACGCATATGACAACGCAAATTCGTCTTATGTACAATGGAAAAATAGCATTATGCGAGGACGCTTTTTTCTATGTAGATCCAATCGAATCAGTGGACCGTCTATACATGCAAAGGCAACGTTGGCAACGCGGGGGAATAGAAGTTACCGCTTTATTTAATACATTGTTAAAGAAAAAAATGCGAGGTAGTTTAGATGTCCTTCGCTATACAATGATTAAAGACCATACATTAATTTTTTCGAGAATGATTTGGATCTTTGCGCTCGTATATTTAATGTTTTTGGATTATCCATTGTATTTAATTGTAACAGCAAATATGATTCTTTACTTTGCCTATGTCGCAAATTCGTTGTTGTTTTATTTTGTTTCAAAATTGTATTTGAAGTCACAGCCAAAGATAAAGAAATATATGCGTAAACATCTATACACAGTATTTCTACTTCCGTTTTATCGAATGTTTGTCTTCTTTTGCCGCATTGCTGGAACGATTAACGCAAAGGAAGAAAGAGCAAACTGGAATACGCGCACATTAAGTGAAGAAATGCAGATGATTAGTAAGAGAATAAAGAAACGGTTTTCTTTCTATTTTAAATTGAAGAAATGGATGAATGGCGGCGATAGTAAATGATTTATCCCGCATTAACGGACAGTAATACTCCCACCTCAAAATTCAGCGAAAGCAAAGAAGTTAGGCGGGAGATAAACTGTCCGTAAAAGCCCGATTGGTTCAACTAATAATCAGTGGGGGATGAAGACCCCCCCACTGATTAAAGTTTCACTTTATGGAGGAGATTTACCATGAAATATAGAAAACTACTTGTGTCATTTTTAGTAATTGTAAGTGTATTATATATCGCTAAACTACAAGTATTCGCAGCCACTAAGCAACCTCCTATTACAATTGACGGAAATTTTTCTGATTGGACTAATATGCCGTATATTTCCGATATAAAAGGTGATGTACCAAATGGAATGAATCATGAAGATATTACGGGTGTTAAATATTATTCTGACGGTGAATATTTATATTTATATGTAGAGAGACAAGCAGCAGGACATCATAAAGATAGCTGGACATTTCATGTTGTGTTTCCAGATGCCGCGCAAGGTGGACAAGAGAAGTGGGAATATGTAGAAATTAATGGGAAATGTCAAATGATGAAGTATCGCTATCCAATTGTATGGGTAGGTAATGTTGGAAAAGGAAACCAATATGCTGTAAAAGTGACAGCGGGAAGTTTTCAAGAACAAACTCTTTCCGTGAGTAGTAATAAGAAGCAAATAGAATTCCGAGTCCCCTTAAAAGAATTTGGGTTAGATAAGCAAAGGGAAATTCGCTTTGCATTAAAATCAAACGTAAGTGGACAAGTTTGCCCAGCGAAAAATACAATCGATTGGGTTCCAGACAGAGATGGCTGGATCTATATTGATAATGGACCAACATTATGGCAATTCTCTGCAATTGCTGGATTTGGAATCGCTGGATTTGCAGCATATCGTATGTTAAAAGGGAAACAATAGTTGAATACGTAGCTGAAAAAACACTAGCTCCTGAATGAGCTAGTGTTTTTCAATTTAACTGACTTTTGTATCAAGTGTATCTGGTTTATTTTCAATTGTATTTTTCATAATGAATGGATAAAGAACGAGTCCAATTACAAATAATCCGATTCCTAGTAAGAAAGTTTTCATATCAGCTGTTCCTGTTTTAATAACCCAAATGGAATAAAGAAGAGCAAGTACTGTGATGACTCCGTCTAATTTGCGAGAGCCTTGCATGTTGTTATATGTTTCACCAGTAATAACGAGTTTTAATTGATACATTGTTGAAACAAGATATGGAATTAAATAAGCAAGCGTAGCGACAACAATTGCAAAGTTATACGCTTCTGATACTGACCCAGAAATGGTAGAGAATAAGAATATTTGTGTCATGATATTTGTTAATAACAATGAGTTTTTCGGACTTCCTTTTTTATTTGTTCTTCCAAAGAATGCAGGGAATAGTCCGCTTTTTGCTGCTTGATATGGAACTTCTGCACTTACAACGATCCAGCCTACTGTAGAACCGAATAGAGAAACAAGTGCTAGAAAGGCCATAATGTATGCACCTTTATTACCGATCGCCATGTTTAATGCATCAACTAATGGTTTTTGTGATCCTTTTAGCGCCTCTTGTGGAAGAGCACCCATTGTTAACAATGTAATGGCTACATAAATAAGAAGAGCAATTACTAATCCGAAAATCGTTGCCTTTTTTACATCGCTCTGTGACTTTGCACGGTTTGAAAGCATAACAGCTGATTCAATACCAATAAACGCCCAAAGTGTTGCGATAGCAGCAGCATTGATTTGTCCGCCTAATGGAATAGATTTTCCAGCCTCATCCATAAACGTTTGCCCATCGCCGAAATTCGCTGCATTAAAAATGAATAATGTAATGATAATAAACATCGTAAAGCCAATAATTTTAGCAACAGTTGCAAGTAAATTCATATTACCAGCACGATCAATATTTTGCGAAAGAATATATTGAATGCCCCATAGCATCACACTACATACAGCAAATGTTAAGGCTTTTCCTAGTTCTAATGAGAAACCATTTGTCGTGAACAAAACTTGTTTACTTTGCAGAACTGGGAAAAATGTAGATAAATATCCTGCAAATGAAATAATGACAGAAGCTGTTGCCGCCCAGTTTGCCGCCCAGTATCCCCACGCCATGCTATAACCAGCAACTTTACCAGCTTTTGGTGAAGTGAACATTGCCTCGGCATAACTTTGCGGACCTGCTTTTAAATTTGGTTTTCGCATTGCTAAGTTTCCAAACACGAGTGCAATCATAAATACACCTAGCCCGGTAATTGTCCATGCAAGTGTAGATCCCATTGGTCCAGATACTTGTGCTAAATTTGCCGGAAGCATAAACACGCCGCCACCAACCATATTTCCAACAACGAATGCTGTTAAAATCCATAAACCCCATTTTTTTGTTTCCATGATTGTCTAACTCCTTTTGATGATAGTTTTTTTGTTTTATAATTTTTTGTACCTAGTGTTTTTTGGAAATAAAAAAGAGCCATGTAGATAAAAAATACCTACATGGCTCTTTGCCTAACGTAGGTACAACGGGAATAACCCTTGTACCTACGCGTAAATTTTTCCGCTAGGTTTCAAGGGTTTACGTATGATGATGATGTTTTTGTGCAAATGTAACTACAGTTGTATTAGTAAGCATAGTTCTTTGCTCCCTTTCTCCTCTGATTTTGAAGTAAGTATACTACATGTCTTTTAGAAAGGAAAGAGAAAAAAGATATTTTTTATAAAAATTCATTTTGGTAATTAAATATTCATATTGATGAAAGTATGTTTTTGTATTTCTTTCTTTTTTGACAAGGAATATTAAGGTTGTTACTGAGCGTTTGTAATATTTCTTGATGAACATGGAGAGAAGTAAACAAAAAATAACTCCAAAATCAACTTTTATTGTATATTTTGGAGTTACTTTACGTTTACGAAACCTGTCTTAAAAAGCGCACTTTAAAATCATAAACTTTTAAGGAGTGTATTCTTGGAAATGTCTTATAATAAATTCCTTAAACGTTTTTGCGGCAGGAGATAAATAATGATTATGCGCTGTAGCTAAGGCAATGGTTCGTTCACAAGGATAGTCAGTAATTTCTAGAAAATGTAGTTGAGATTGGTTAAACTCCTTGACTTTCGGTAAGATGGCTATACCAAGTCCAGCGGATACTAATCCAGAGATTGTTGTAATTTCTTCTCCCGTAAATGTAATTTTAGGGTGAACTTGAAGAGATTCACACATTTGATCAAATATATAACGAAGGCCATAACCATCTTTAAAACAGATAAATTCTTCATTTCCTAGTTCTTGAAATGACACACTACTTTGCTTTGCAAGTGGATGTGCTTTTGAAACTGTCAAATATAAAGGTTCTATTCTTAATGTTTCCCATTCAATTTGTTCATGTGGAATTGGTGGAGAAGACAAGCATATGTCTGCTACTCCATCTTTTACTTTTTGTAAAAGGTTAATATTAGCTCCCTGATACATTTGAAATGTCACTTTTGGATAAATCTTTTTGTAATTAGCAACAATCTCTGGAATTGGACGAGTGCCTAAAGTGTGCAAAAACGCAATTGAAATTTCTCCTCTATCAGGAGAAACTTTTTCCTGTATTTCCGCGATACCAGTATGTAATGCACTTTGTGCTTGTTTCGCTCTTCTTAAAAACATTTCTCCATACTTAGTTAAGGAGATTGTTTTTCCTTCTCGTATAAATAATGGTACACCAAGCTCTTCTTCTAATTTTAAGATCGAACGGCTAAGAGCAGGCTGAGACACTAATTGTTCTTTCGCTGCTTTTGTAAAATGGTTATATTTCGCGACGGCAATAAAATTCTCAATTTGATGCCATTCCATATCGTCTTCTCCTTGTTATACGTTTTTGTTATCGATATGATGCAAATTATAAATTAGACACATAGATAAAGGAAGCGTAGCATAAAGAGTGTAGTTTTGATAGGAAAAGAGGAGATTGCAATGACTTATATCCAAAAAGGAACAAAGACATATACAAATGCTAGCATAGCATTGTTTCTTGGCGGATTTGTTACATTTGCTACGCTGTATGCAACGCAGCCATTATTGCCTATATTAGCAAAAGAGTTTCATGTTTCCGCAGCAGCAGCAAGTATAACATTATCTATTACAACAGGTATAATGGCAATTATGATGCTGATTGCAGCATCAATTTCAGACGTAATTGGTCGAAAACGTATTATGATATTATCCATGTTTCTTACCTCTATGATTGGGATGCTGACAGCATTTAGTCCTAATTTTATCACGCTTGTTTTGTTAAGAGGATTACTTGGGATATGTATAGCAGGCTTACCTTCTATTGCAATGACTTATATTGGAGAAGAATTTGAGCCAAGTGGATTAGGAAAGGTTATGGGGCTCTATATTTGTGGTAATGGGATAGGAGGGATGACTGGGCGTATTTTTATTGGCATTGCAACGGATCTTTCGTCATGGAGAGTTGCATTAGGGTTACTTGGGATTCTTACGGTCATCTGTAGTATTCTATTTTGGCGTACATTACCTACTCCAATGAACTCTAAGAAAAAAGCAGTTCATGTCCGCTCCATGTGGAATGCGTATACAATACATTTTAAAAACAAACAATTAGTGGCAACCATATTACTTGGGTTTACACTTATGGGTAGCTTTGTCACACTGTACAATTATATTGGATTTCTATTACAGGAACCGCCATATTCATTAAGTCAAACGCTCATTGGATTTTTATTTATTGTATATGTGATAGGAACGTTTAGCTCTGTATTTATGGGGAAACAAGCAGATCAACATGGTAGAACATTTACACTTATGGTTTCGATTACGATTATGATGATAGGAGCATTAGTGACACTCATTCCAAACCTTGTTGTAAAAATTGTTGGTTTATCCATTTTTACATTTGGTTTCTTTGGAAGTCATTCTATTGCTAGTGCATCGATTGAAAAATATGCAGACGTAAATAAAGCACAGGCTGCTGCATTGTATTTATTATTCTATTATCTAGGTTCAAGCTTTGTTGGTTCATTTAGTGGTTACTTTTGGGAGCATTTCCATTGGATTGGGGTCATTTCATTAATTGTGATGTTGTTAATGGGAGGACTTTCTCTCGTTTTATTAACCCGAAAAGAGTATCAGATGGAACATCATAAAGCGAAATTTTAATCAGTGGAGGGGAGCTTCATCCCCACTAATTATTAGCCCTCACTTCAAAATTCGTTAGAATTTAAGTGGGGGTTAGTTCATTTGCTATTTTCATGATAAATCTTATTTAGAAATTACTGTAAATAGAAGAGAGATGTGATAATCTTATAGTGAGGTTTTTTTTAGGGGTGGGAGCTTGCCATATGTCGTACATATTTTAAGCATTTTCATGATTTGCGTAGGGGGAATTAGTGTATATCGCTCTGTTAAATATAAAGGGTACGGAGCTTATTTTAAAGTGAAAAAACTGAAAATTCCGTTATGGATTATTACGTTAGGGGTTGCACTGTTTGTTATGAGCATGGGTATTTATACGCTCATGTTGGAAGAGAGATGGTAATGCTGTTATCGATATAAATTCCTTATTATTGGAATGGAAAAGGCGTAGAATGTTCTACTCCTTTTTTCAATTCTCAGCAGTGATTTTAAAGTTTATGACGAATTATGTAGAGAAGAGAGGAGTGGTCATATGGAATTAGCAGTTGAAAAAGTGTTTACAAAAGAACTGTTACAAGAAGCAGCAAAATGCTTCGGGGTAACAGTTAAGGAAGAACCATTAGGAGACTTTGAAAATTATATTTTTCGTGCCGAGGGAGAAGATTGTACACCATATGTTTTACGTTTGACACATTCATCTCACCGTACATATAAGCAAATTGAGGCCGAATTAGATTTTCTAGCATATCTTGGGAAACACGGTGCAAAGGTAGCGGCGCCGCATCGCTCCAAAAACGCTCTATTTGTAGAAAGTTTACAGGCAACTGATGGAACATCTTTTTACATTTCACTTTTTGATTATGCAAACGGAGAGAGTGTGAAAGATGAAGATTCTGATGTTTGGAATGATACGCTTTTTTACGCGTGGGGGAAAGCAATTGGCCAGTTACATCGACTTACGATGAATTATCCAAAGACGGACAATCGCGTTACGTGGATGGACGATGAAATTACTGTTATTGATATGTTACAGGAAGATAAGGAATTGCAGGAAATTGGGTATGAAGTTGTAGCTGAAATAAAAAAAATACCTGTGACAAATCGAACATTTGGATTGATTCACGGAGATATTCATCATGGGAATTTTCACTATGAAAATGGAGAGTTAACCATTTTTGATTTTGATGATGCCACGTACAATTATTTTGCGCATGATCTTGCGATGATTTTATATTATTCTGTTTTACGAAAAGAGGGGTCAGAAGAAGAAAAGGCGATTTTTGCACGCCACCAGCTGCAAGTATTGAGAAAAGGATATGAGTCAGAACATATCCTCGATGATTCCGCGTATGATACGATACCACTTTTCATGCGCCTTCGAGATGTTGCTTTATATGGAACGATTATGAAGAAGTTTAACGGTAAAGAAATGCCGGCGTATTTTCAAACATTAGCAGATGCTATTTATAAGAGAATTGTTGCGAGAAAAGCGATTGTTGAATGGTAAGGAAAGTGAGAACTGACCTAAAACACTGTTATGGTGGTTTAGGTCAGTTTTTTTACTATATAAACACAAAGCCGAAAAACCCCTTTCCTTTTAGGTGAACGAGAGCATCTGGCCATGCATAGAAGCGGTCAGGGCCACATGCAAGGTTTACAAAAGGAGAGAGCATTTACAGCCGCTTATATGACGAAAAACGAAACGAATTTGAGTACATATAATAGTACTCTTTTTTAATCCAAAATCACCTCTGTGTTTTTATACAAAAACATGTTTATTTTCTCAAAATAATATTGTATTTCACAAGGTGTATATCTTATAATTTTTATATATTCTGAAAATTCTTAATAAAAAGGAGGAGGATCCGTGGAAACTTTCGTTAATTGGTTAAATGGGATTGTATGGAGTCCTGCACTTGTTTACTTATGTTTAGGAGTAGGTTTATATTTTTCAGTTCGAACGAAATTTTTGCAAGTTCGATATGTAGGTGAAATGGTAAAGCTTACATTTCAAGGGGAAAAGTCAGAAGCTGGTGTTTCTTCGTTCCAAGCGTTAGCACTTTCTTTATCAGGGCGAGTTGGAACAGGAAATATTGCTGGAGTGGCGACAGCAATTGCCTTCGGGGGGCCAGGAGCGGTCTTTTGGATGTGGCTTGTAGCCTTTTTAGGAGCTGGTTCTGCTTATGTCGAATCAACACTTGCACAAATTTATAAGACTAAGTATAAAGGACAATTTCGTGGTGGTCCGGCGTATTATATTGAAAAGGGACTAGGGATTAAATGGTATGCGATTATTTTCGTGATGGCGACAATTCTTGCGACGGGAATGTTGCTTCCTGGTGTACAGGCAAACAGTATTGCAGTGAGCTTGGAAACAGCTTTTGGCATTAATACGTCTGTATCGGGAGCGATATTAGTTGTTGTATTAGGTCTTATTATTTTTGGTGGTGTAAAGCGTATTGTAAATGTAGCACAAGTTGTTGTACCGTTTATGGCAATTGGGTATATTCTTGTAGCTTGTTTAATTGTTGGGATGAACATTGATAAATTGCCAGATGCTTTTATGCTTATTATAAAAAGTGCATTTGCGTTAGATGCTGCATTTGGAGGAATTATTGGTTTAGCAATCTCTTGGGGTGTAAAACGCGGTATTTATTCAAATGAAGCCGGTCAAGGAACAGGACCTCATGCAGCAGCTGCCGCGGAAGTATCTCACCCGGTCAAACAAGGACTTGTACAAGCATTTTCTGTTTACATTGATACATTATTCGTATGTTCTGCAACGGCGTTTATGATGATTATTACGGGGATGTATAACGTATTTGATGTAAGCGGAAAAGGGTTTCTTGTGAATAACTTGAATGGTGCAGAACCAGGCCCTGGGTATACACAAGCTGCTGTTGAATCTGTGTTCCCTGGATTTGGAAGCGGTTTCGTTGCCATTTCTCTCTTCTTCTTCGCATTTACAACGATTATGGCATACTACTACATTGCAGAAACAAATATTGCCTATTTAAATCGTGATAAAGACCGCCCTTGGATGATATTAATATTGAAGTTTATCTTCTTAGCAGTCGTATTTTATGGATGTGTGAAAACGGCAGCGACAGCATGGGCCCTTGGAGATATTGGTGTTGGTATTATGGCATGGGTAAATATTATTGCGATTCTATTCTTACAAAAACCAGCACTGTTAGCACTAAAAGACTATGAGAAGCAGAAGAAAGAAGGAAAAGATCCTGTATTTGATCCTCAAGAACTCGGGATTAAAAATGCTGATTTTTGGGAGCATGAATATAAAAAAGATAAACAAGAAGAGGTTTCCTAAAAGAGGGGAAAGAAGCAAAGAAAGCAATTTCTTTGCTTCTTTTTTTGTCTAAAAGATTACTAGTTATTTTTTTAGATACTTTCGAATATAAAAAACTGTATAGGCTTTTTCAAGTTGTAAAGGAGGGGAGTAAATTGATTGTCTTTCGCGATGTCAACAAATATTACGGTAGCTTTCAAGTTTTAAAAAATATTAATTTACAAATTGAAAAAGGAGAAGTCGTTGTAGTCGTTGGGCCATCGGGGTCAGGGAAAAGCACGTTGCTGCGCTGCATGAATCAATTAGAGATGATCACGAATGGTGAATTGGTTGTAAATGGTGTAAACATACATGAGGGGAAGAAAGATATAAATCAATTAAGACGAAGCATCGGCATGGTATTTCAACATTTCTATTTATATCCTCATAAAACGGTGCTTCAAAATATTACATTTGCTCCGATAAAAGTACTCAAAAAGCCAAAAGAAGAAGCAGAAAAAATTGCCATGTTTTATTTGGAGAAAGTAGGGATTACGGAAAAAGCAAATGCCTATCCACATCAACTATCAGGCGGACAGCAACAGCGCGTTGCGATTGCAAGGGGGCTAGCAATGAAGCCGGAGATTATGCTGTTTGATGAACCGACTTCAGCGCTTGACCCTGAAATGATTGGTGAGGTACTTGACGTGATGAAAACATTAGCAAAAGAAGGCATGACGATGGTTGTTGTTACACATGAAATGGGATTTGCCCGCGAGGTAGCGGATCGCATTTTATTTATGGACAAGGGTGAAATTGTGGAAGAGGCATCTCCCGCTGATTTTTTTGTAAACCCAAAGCAAGAACGGGCAAGGCTATTTTTAAGTCGTGTGCTGAATCGTTAAAGGAGGAATTTGATGATTAACATGAAAAAGTGGTTTACGCTTATCGTCTTTGCATGTTTATTTGTACTTATTGTAACTGGTTGTGGAAATAAGAAAGAAAAAGAAGCTGTAAAAAATGAGAAAGAAACTGTTATTGATCAAATTAAGAAACGCGGAAAATTAGTTGTCGGTGTGAAGTATGATACGAATCTATTTGGATTAAAGAACCCGGCAACAGGAAAGGTAGAAGGATTTGACATCGATGTTGCAAAAGCACTTGCGAAAAAAATATTAGGCGATGAAAACAAATTAGAATTAAAAGAAGTTACTTCTAAAACGCGCATCCCGATGCTGAAAAACGGCGATATTGACGCAATTATTGCGACAATGACAATTACTGAGGAACGCAAAAAAGAAGTTGATTTCTCGGATGTGTACTTTAAAGCTGGACAATCTTTACTTGTAAAAAAAGGAAGTGGAATTAAAGATATAGCTGACGTGAAAAAGGGAGTAAAAGTGTTGGCTGTAAAAGGTTCTACTTCTACGAACAATATTCGTGCCAAAGCGCCAGAAGCGACTGTGCTTGAATTTGAAAACTATAGCGAAGCGTTTACGGCATTGAAGGCAGGACAAGGCGATGTTTTAACAACAGATAATGCCATTTTATATGGTATGGAAAAGCAAGACGCAAACTATGAAGTGGTTGGAAAAAAATTCACTGACGAACCATATGGCATTGCGGTGAGAAAAGGAGAAACAGAGCTTACGAAAGTAATTAATGATTTATTAAAAGAGATGCAAACAAACGGTGAATACAATAAATTGTATGAAAAGTGGATTGGGAAAAAGCCTGAGTAAAAATACAGGAGAGGATGAGAAATTCTCATCCTCCTCTTATGAAGAAAGAGGGGGGAGTGTTTGTGCCCGATTTTTCGATTCTCTCAAATAATATAGAGTTGTATTTAGAGGGATTCAAATATACGCTGCTGTCTAGTTTGATTGCGTTAATTGGTAGTTTTATTCTTGGCATTATCATCGCAGTGATGCGAATTGCGCCAATTCGCGTTTTAAATTGGATTGGCGCAACATATGTAGAGTTTATTCGGAATATTCCTTTAGTTCTTATTGCATTTGCTTTTTATTTTGCTTTTCCGGTAATTGGCGTTACATTAAGCGGCTTTGTTGCTGGAACAACTGCTCTTACGATATATACAGCGGCCTTTATTACAGAGGCGATTCGGGCGGGGATTTTATCAGTTCCGAAAGGGCAGATGGAAGCAGCGCGTTCTTCTGGCTTAACGTATGTACAAGCGATGTATTATGTCATTTTGCCGCAAGCGATAAAAATTGTGATTCCGCCGCTAGGTAATCAATTTCTAAATTTAGTGAAGAACTCTTCTATACTAGGTATTATCGCAGGGGCGGATTTAATGTATCAAGGTGACTTAATTTCTACACGAACATTTGTCACATTTGATGTATATATTTTTGTTGGGATGTTTTATTTACTTTTAACAGTTCCGCTTAGCGTAGGTGTTCGCTACTTAGAGAAACACTTGGCGAAAGGAGCTGTGTAAATGGATTTTCGAGGTGCTTATACAGGAGATCATATTATTTTTTTATTAAAAGGACTACTTGTTACGTTAGAAATCGCTCTTATCGCAATCTTCCTTAGCTTTATCATTGGCAGCATTATCGGTACGCTGCGATATGTGAAAATACCGGTTGTATCAGTGGTACTTGCGTTTATTGTTGAGATTATTCGTAATTTACCGTTGTTATTAATTATTTTCTTTACGTATTTTGCGCTCCCAGAAGCTGGATTGAAATTAGAAATTACAACGGCGGCTATTGTGGCTTTAACAATATTTGAAGCAGCGATGATATCAGAAATTGTTCGCAGCGGTTTATCTTCAATTGAGAAAGGGCAAATTGAAGCAGCGCGTGCGTCAGGCTTATCGTATGTTCAAACGCTGCAGCACATTATTCTGCCGCAAGCGCTGCGACGTATGGTGCCGCCGCTTGTCAGTCAGTTTATATCTCTTTTAAAAGATACATCGTTGGCAGTCGTCATTTCATTGCCAGAATTAATGCATAATGCTCAAATTATAAATGGTCAAAATGTAAACTATATGATTCCAATCTTTCTTCTCGTTGCTTGTATGTATTTCATTGTAAATTATAGTTTGTCTCTTTTTTCAAGACGATTAGAGAGCAGATAAAGTGAAACTTCCATCAGTAGGGCGCTTTATCCCCACTGATGGAAAGCCCTCACCAATCGGGCATTTACGGGCAGTTATCCCCACCTATCTTCTTAAGAAAAGCGGAAGCGGCTCGCTCAGAATCGCAGGACGTTGGAGCACCCGACAGAGAGGTGCTTTTTGCCTCGTCCGAGGGGGCGAAACGACCGGAGATTCTAGCCGCTAGAGCTGGACAATGCTTTTCTCTCAACCTTGAGGTGGGGGTCTTACTGCCCGCGAATAGCGGGATAACTCTTGCATTGTATTTTATGCAAGAGTTATTTTTTTAGAAAAATTTTAATTTTATATAGAAATTGTAAACGCTTTATTGTATATTTTTTATTATCAGAAAATTTTAAAATTCAAAGGGGTATGCAAGGGGAGGAAGAAGATGAATCAAACAACGAATGAGCAATTACATCGTACAATGAAGAGTAGACATTTATTTATGATTGCACTTGGAGGAGTAATCGGAACAGGTTTCTTTCTCGGATCAGGATATACAATTAATCAAGCAGGACCAGGAGGAGCAATCCTCTCGTACTTAGTCGGTGGTTTGATTATGTATTTAACGATGCTTTGCCTTGGTGAACTAACAGTTGCCATGCCCGTTTCGGGATCGTTTCAAAAATATGCGACGAAATTTATCGGACCTGGAACAGGATTTATGATTGGCTGGCTGTATTGGCTAGGGTGGGCTGTAACAGTTGGTTTAGAGTTAACGTCAATTGGTTTAATGATGAAGAGATGGTTTCCGGATGTAAATGTTTGGGTATGGTGCCTTGTATTCGGAGGACTTTTATTCATTTCAAATGCAGTATCAGCAAAAAGCTATGCAGAACTAGAATTTTGGTTTTCAAGCATTAAAGTAATTACGATTCTTGCATTTATTGTTCTTGGAGGAAGTGCATTGCTTGGTTTCTTACCATACGATGGAAAAGAAGCAGCGCCGCTTTTTTCTAATTTTGTACATGATGGAGGACTATTTCCAAACGGCGTAGGAGCGGTATTGCTCACAATGATCACCGTAAACTTCTCTTTCCAAGGAACAGAGTTAATCGGGATTGCAGCAGGTGAAAGTAAGGAACCGGAAAAAACAATTCCACGTGCGATTCGTAATACGGTATGGAGAATTATGTTGTTCTTTATTTTAACAATCACAATTTTAGTAGGATTAATTTCTTGGAAAGAAGCAGGAGTGATTGAAAGTCCGTTTGTTGTTGTTTTTGATAAAATTGGTATTCCATATGCAGCGGACATTATGAACTTTGTTATTATTACTGCTCTATTATCGGTAGCAAACTCTGGATTATATGCAGCAACACGTATTTTATGGTCGCTAGCAAATGAGGGAATGGCACCGACTTCCTTTAAGAAGGTGAATAAAAGAGGTGTGCCGATTACTGCATTAGTTGTAACGATGATTATTTCAGCTTTATCATTATTAACAAGCGTATTCGCAGAAAGTACTGTATACATGTATTTACTATCTATTGCAGGATTATCTGCAGTGGCGAGTTGGATTATTATCGCATTTTCACAAATTCGCTTTAGACAACAATATGTAAAGAGCGGCGGCAAGTTAGAAGATTTAAAATATAAGACACCATTATATCCAATTGTTCCAATTGCAGCGCTTGTTTTAAACAGTATTGTTGTAATTAGTTTAGCTTTCATCCCAGAACAGCGCATGGCATTATACTGCGGTATTCCATTTATTATTTTTTGCTACATATATTATTATATAAATAAAAAGCGTCAGCAAAAGGTAGAAATGGAGAATACATATGCAACTAATAGTCAAGCGCGATGAAATTATAACGAAGGTTCCATATGGTGAATTGCAAATCGGGAAAGAGAATGGGTATACACCATTAGAACTTCTTATTGCTTCAATTGCAGGGTGCAGCGCGATTGTATTTCGAACGATTTTAGAAAAAAAACGTATTGCGTATCATGAATTTACAATGGAAACGGAAATAAAAAGAAGTGAGACATTGTCAAAACCAGTGGAGAGTGTTCACATACACTATAAAATAAAGGCAGAAGGAATCACGCAAGAACAGTTAGAAAAGGCATTAAAGCTTGCGATGAAAAATTGTACAATTGTCCAATCTGTGAAGGATAGCATCGAAATTATTGAAACAATTGAATTGATTTCATAAACAAGTAAAGACTACCCTTGCTATGTTTTATATACATAGTAAGGGTAGTTTTTTTGTTATGGAAAAATCATCCTAGCATTTCATCTGTATAAATGCATGTTAATTTTTCGACATTTGAGTCGCTGCTATACAAAATACAACATGCTCTCCTATTTGTTTGTTAAAACATGGCATGTGATAGGAAAAGGTCCTGACCGTTTCTATGCACGGCCAGATGATCTCGCCTCCCTAAACAGAAAGGGGTTTTTATGTAATTTTTTATTGAAAAAATTACGAAAGTTTGTAAGAAATAAAATGATTGACATTATTAGTTTCGAAGTTTAATATTTAAAGACGTTAAATATTTTATTGTTTAAATAAGGGGTAAAGAATATGCAAAATGACATGACACATATAGATAAAATTCAAGCTCTTGCATTTTCTATTAGCAAGAAATTGCAAACGGAGTTATTAGGGAAATTACAGTCATCTGGATTAACACCACCGCAATTTTATATTTTAAAAATTTTAGATCATTACGGTGCATCAAGAGCAACAACATTGGCGAAGAAAATGTATGTGAAACCGAGTGCAATTACAGTAATGATTGATCGTTTAATCGATCACGAGTTGGTTTTGCGTTATCATGATGAAAATGATCGCCGCGTGGTTGTAATTGAGTTAACGACAAAGGGGAAAGCTGTTCTAGAAGAGGCAATGATTGCTCGTAATCAACATATTGCCAAGTACTTTTCCGAATTAGAAGTACAAGAGAGAGAAGACTTGTTACGATTATTTGAAAAAATAGAAGCAATTATTTGCCAATCATCAGAGAAGAAAGAGACAAAATAAAGAGAGCTGAGGAGATTATATGGAACAACAAGCAAATCAAAATAGAACGTTGTTGTTAATTGGTTTAGTTATCGCGATGCTATTTGCTGCATTAGACGGAACAATCGTTGGTACAGCAATGCCGCGTATTGTCGGTGAACTTGGTGGATTAAGTTTAATGACATGGTTAACAACAGCATACATGTTATCATCAACAACGGTTGTACCAATCGCCGGTAAATTAGCCGACTTGTTAGGTCGCCGCACTGTATATATGACAGGATTAATCGTCTTCATGATTGGTTCTGCGCTTTGTGGTATGGCAAATGGTATGACAGAATTAATTATTTTCCGTGGTATTCAAGGGCTTGGCGGCGGTATTATGATGCCGATGGCTATGATTATCATTGGGGATATGTTTACAGGGAAAGAACGCGCGAAATGGCAAGGGATTTTTGGAGCACTTTATGGTCTTGCTTCTGTCATTGGTCCGCAAATCGGTGGTTGGATTGTTGATTCAATGAACTGGAGATGGGTGTTCTACATTAACTTACCAGTTGGGATTTTAGCGACAATCTTTATCGCAATGGGCTTAAAAGGGAAGAAACAAACAGGGCCAATTCAAATTGACATCGCTGGTATTTTCACGATGATTGTCGGTGTTGTGAGCTTATTATTAGCATTAACATTTGGGGGAAAAGATTACGCTTGGGATTCTTGGCAAATCATTGGGTTATTTGCACTTGCGGTTATTGGTCTTATCAGCTTTGTTATGGTTGAGAAAAAAGCGAAAGAGCCAATTTTGCCTGTCCATTTCTTTAAAAATCGTACATTTACAATATTAAATGCAATTGGTTTCTTTATGAGTATTGGAATGTTCGGAGCAATCATGTTTGTTCCATTCTTTATGCAAGGTATTGTCGGTGTAAGTGCTGCTGAATCAGGAACGATTATGACGCCAATGATGATCACGATGATCATCACGAGTATTATTGGCGGCCAGCTTGTGTTAAAAGTTGGAGTAAAACCACAAATTATTACGGGGATGCTGGTTATGGCTGGCGGATTTTGGATGTTAACGACTATGGATATGCATACAAGTAAGCTCGTTGCATCGTCGTATATGATGATTATTGGTTTCGGAATGGGCCTTGTAATGCCAACTTTAACATTAGCATTACAAGAAAGCTTCCCAAAAAAAGATCTTGGAGTTGTAACTTCATCAAGTCAATTCTTCCGTCAAATCGGTGGTACATTTGGGATTACGATTTTAGGTTCCATTATGAATAACACATCCGGTACAGTATTAACAGATAAGTTAGTGCCTGTACTGAATACGTTCCCACCACAAGCAGGTGAAATCGTGACGAAGTTTAAAGATATGATTCACACAGATCCACAAGGGCTATATTCAATGTTATTTAGTCCAGAAGCAATGAAGAAACTCCCAGAACCAATTGCAAATAGCATTGTGCCTGTATTAAAGACATCATTATTAGATTCTCTTCATCATGTATTTATAACTGGATTAGTATTTATTCTAGTTGGTGCTGTATTTACATTGTTCTTGAAGAAAATTAACCTTTCTGATCGTAAAAAGGGAGCAGAAGAACAAAAGAGTGAAGTAGAAGAGAAAGAAGAAAAAGATGCAAGTGTATCTGTTTCATCATAAAAAAGAGCATCGCCAGTAGTGGCGATGCTTTTTATGTATAATCGCAATTTTTACTAGCGGGAGAGCGTTTTTGGATGTTATCTTGTCATTTACTAACAATTGACGGATTTTCATGAATACGTTATATTATTTGCGTAAACGGTTACATATGATGGAAAGGAAAAAGAATGTATACGAATGAAAATTCTCGTCTAATTGGATAAATCGTCCAAACATCATAAATCCATTCTTTCTACAGGTAGCCTGGACGGTAGAGGACGTAGCTCATAAAAAAGGATATACAGTTGTGCTATGTGATTCTGATAGGAATTTAGAAAAAGAAGAAATATATCGATGTGCTTATGAACAATAATGTCGCTGGTTTTATTGTTGTAAAAAGTCCGCAAAATGGCGGTAATTACATGAATTTTAAAGTACCGGTTATAGCAATTGATCGTATCGCATTCGGTACAGTAAGGAGGGAAAGCAATTGCTGAATATTGTGGTAGTTGGCAGTATTTCCGTAGATTTAGTTGCAATCTCAAAAAAGCGCCCGAAAGCCGGTGAAACAGTAATTGGGGAATCATTTCATACTGTTCCAGGTGGAAAAGGTGCAAACCAAGCTGTAGCTGCAGCGCGTTTAGGCGCAAATGTTGCAATGGTTGGAGCAATTGGAAATGATAATTATGGAAAATTTGTTCGAAATAACTTAGAGAATGAGCATATTTTTATTGAATATGTAGAAACAGTTACAAGTGAAACAACAGGCATTGCGCATATCGTGTTGGCTGAAGAAGATAATAGCATCATTGTTGTACAAGGTGCAAATCGTTTGGTAAGCGAACAAATTGTGAATCGTGCAACAGATCTTCTTACGAAAGCGGATATGGTTGTTTTGCAGCTAGAAATTCCACTTGAGACAGTAAAATATGTACTAAATATTTGTGAAGAACATCAAATTCCAGTAATTTTAAATCCAGCACCAGCGCAAAAGTTGCCAGAGGAAGTACTGCAAAAGGCAACGTATATTACACCAAATGAGCATGAATGTCGAATTGTCCTAGATGACTTTACATCACCAATTGAATCACTTCTTGAAAAATATCCTAATAAACTGTTGATGACGGAAGGTGGAAACGGTGTTCGCTTCCATAATGGCACTGAAATCGTTCATGTACCAAGTATTTCTGTTGAAGTTGTTGATACGACAGGAGCTGGAGATACATTTAACGGTGCATTAGCAGTTGCAATCGCAGAAGGAGAGAAATTGCAAAAAGCGATTCATTTTGCAAACATTGCAGCCGGGCTTTCTGTAACAAAATTAGGGGCTCAAGGTGGTATGCCATCAAGAGCTAAATTACGAGAAGTACAGATGATTGTAGGATGGTAAAGTTTTAATTAACACATAATTGAACTGTCAAATGCATTTGAAATTATGACTTTTAACGTAATTTTAACGTAGAGGTATTGACTTATCGGTACGTTCTATTTTAGCATTATGACGTACACTTATTGCTGGTAGGGATTCATTCTTTGCTGTTCTTATCATCGGAATTGTAAACGGTCTCATCATTGAGGAAGGAAAAGTAGTACCTTTTATCGAAAATGATGTTTTTAGGAGTTTTATATTCGTTTTTATGGACAGACGTCTGACTACTCATTTTAGGTATCGGTTTGTTATTTCTGTAATGTATATGACAGTAATCCTGTATGGTCTTTACGGAATATTCGAAGCGTTTGCGAATATTACCATAAAATGAATAGTAGTCGATGTACAAAATCACGTTTAAAATGCAATATGTAATCGGTATCATTTCAACGGATTCCAATGCAGTTACATCGGTAGTAAGTGTGGAAAAGGAAAAAAGTAAAAATTATTTTGGTTGAATTAGACCGTATTAAGAAAAAATAAAGTGAAACTTCCCTCAGCGGGGGTCTTACTGCCCGTTAATGCGGGATAAACACATACTTACATTTAGAAAGGAAGAAAAAAACATGAAATTTTTTATTGATACAGCAAACATTGACGAAATTAAAGAGGCAAATGACCTTGGCGTATTAGCAGGTGTAACAACGAACCCATCTCTTGTTGCAAAAGAAGGCGTAGATTTCCATGAGCGTATTCGTGAAATTTGCAGTGTTGTAGAAGGACCTGTAAGTGCAGAGGTTATTAGCCTAGAAGCAGATAAAATGATTGAAGAAGGAAAAGAATTAGCGAAAATCGCACCAAACGTTGTTGTAAAAGTACCAATGACAACAGAAGGTTTAAAAGCAGTAAAAGCGTTCTCTGATTTAGGAATTCGTACAAACGTAACATTAGTATTCTCAGCAGTACAAGCATTACTTGCAGCACGTGCTGGTGCAACGTACGTATCTCCGTTCTTAGGTCGCTTAGATGATATCGGTCATAACGGAATGGACTTAATTCGTCAAATCGCTGACATCTTCGCGATTCATGGTATTCCAACAGAAATCATTGCAGCATCTGTACGCCACTCTGTTCACGTAACAGACGCAGCGTTAAACGGTGCACATATCGCAACAATTCCAGCAAATGTTATCGCTTCATTAGTGAAACATCCATTAACAGATCAAGGAATTGAAAAATTCTTAGCTGACTGGGAAAAAACACAAGGGAAATAATATAAAAAAGTGGTTCAACGTAAATGTTGAGCCATTTTTTTATCATTTTATCCCAGAAGACCCCTTTTTCAAACACGTGAAGGGCAGAGTCCAGCGGTAAGGAGGGAATGAATGGGGGCTCTTGCTGCTCCTTTTTCTGTCTGCTTGTACAGGGGCAGAAATGGGTCATCAATAGATACTTCGGATTGACGGTATAGAGAACTTCTCTTGTTGAACGGAGGAGGTTCTAGAATCTGTTAGCATCGGAGCAAGAGGTTCTAGAATCCCTCACTTCAAGTGGCGTTAGCCGATAAGTGGGGGGAGTTCAATTGATGGTTCTAAAGTAAAAACATTTAAGCAATATTATGAAGAACAATCTGGAGGAAGTTACAATGTAGATGGTTATGTAACTAAGTGGCTGACAGTCCCAGGGAAAGCGTTGGATTGAAATTCCAAGTTGTAGGGCAAGCAGAAGATCATTCTGCAGGAGCAGTTTGGGTTCATAGAAAATAGATTGATATCTTCTATGATTTATAGAAAGCACATTCTCTGTACTGCGAGAATGTGCTTTTTTACAGTTTGGAATAAATCCCTAAATATTTTATCGAGTTGTGCCGAGGGAAAAAATATTTCCGGGGGAATTGTCGAAAGCCATTCTTATTTCATTAGATTCTTCCTTATGAAATGAAAAAACAATGATAGGGGTTATCCCATCATTGTTTTTTTTCCTCTTCCTCGTATATAAATTGTTGAAGCAAAGGTAAGCAAGAAAGCCGTTCCAATTACAAAGCTTACGCTCGGTGAGGCACCGATTGCTCCAATTGTAAATGAGCCGGCCACAACGCCTAAAGAGAAGAAGGCATAGAATAATCCAAATGCTTTTCCGCGATTGTCTTCTGTTGTATTTTCGACAAGTAAGGCGTTAATAGAAGGAAAGAGGATAGCAAATCCAATTCCGTAAATCATCATTACAACGAAAAGCATGCTCTTTGTTGTAAATATACCAAGTAATGATAGCGCAAGTGCCATTACTGCAATACCAATGACCATCATTTTTTGACGGTTAAAGAAATCGTATATCCGATTTGTAGGTAGTAAGAAGAAGAGGATGGCAGTAATTCCAAAAACACTAAGCATCATTCCTGTTGTAGATGTTTTTAGTCCTAAGGCTTCTATTTTTACCGGTAGCATATAGGTGACAATTCCTTGTGAAAACATTAAGGTGAAAGCACCGATATATGCTTGTAATAATGGTTCGAACTTTAATAATTCAAGCATTTCTTCTTTGTTCATCATTTGTATCCGTGATGGTTTTGTTCTTGTTGTATAATTTGGTAGTAAGAAAAGGGAAATCATTGTACCAAGTATCATTAAGATTGAAACTGTAATGAAGACCCAATGTATACCAGCTTTTGCCTTCATAATTCCGCTGAAAGCGGGGCCGATGATAGCTGCTGTTCCAACAGCTGCACCAGATATAGCCATTGCTTTCCCTTGTTTTGTTGATTTTGTTTGTTTTGATAAGAACGTGAAGGCAGCTGGTATTAAGAAGCCGTCACTAAATCCATGCAGAAAACGAACGATAATAAGTTGTTCGCCGCTTTGAACAAAGATATACAATAAAACTATGAAACTTGTAATGCCCATGCTAATATAAAGAACTCTTTTTGGCCCATATTTATCAACAGTGGCACCAGCAATAATATTACCTATCATATTAGCAAATGAGTACATTCCTACGACAAGACCGATAATAAGAGGAGTCCCTCCAAGATTTTGTGCATATGTACTCATAATTGGTAACTGTGAAAATGTATCGAAAAATGCGATGATAACAATAAAATAAATAAAGTACTTCAACTCTTTCACCTCTCTTTTGCTATTATGACATAACGCTAATTTTCTCCGCAATGAAATTGATTGGCATGTTTGGAAATTTACGCATGTATAGGGGGAGAGGTACTGGCGATGCATAGGAGCGGTCAGTGCCTTTTCCTACCCCGTGCAAGGTTTGAAAACAAAAGTAGCCAATAAGTGCAGGCTCCTGTCCTTGTTTGCATGACAGCAGTCTATATGCAAAAAAATGAATTTATAAGTACTAGAGAGACACATCTTCACTAGAATCATACCCTTTTCTAAATTTCTAAAAGGTATAGCTGAGTAGTTACAAAAATAGAAGATAAATCACAATAAAAAGGTCTGCAACAGATCGTTGCAGACCTTTTTATTGTGATGCTACGATCCGTTTCTTACTATTTAACATTAGAATGAATTAAATTAATTAAAGGAGGTACAAACATGAATATCGGAAAGAGGATAAAACATTTAAGATTAGTAAATAAAATGACGCAAGAAGATGTAGCCAACCAATTATTTATTTCAAGACAAGTTATATCTAAATGGGAACTAGGAAAAAGTCTTCCAGATTTAACTAATTTATTAGCCTTAAGCAAACTATTTAATGTTTCAATTGATTCTTTATTAAAGGAGGATTTAAATTTGCAGAGTCAATTAATAAAACAAAGTAATTACAAAAAATATTTAATGATGACTTATATATACATATATTCTTTGTTTGCTATTATTGTTATATTTTGTTGTCTTGTTGCTTTTTTACTTATACCAAAGGACATAAAAACATCAGATCTAAAAGTTATTAATTCACACTTTTATAAAGAAACCGATAAAAAGGAAATTCTATATATTAATAGTGAATTAAAACCTTTCTTCTCCAATTATTCAGGGGATTATAGCCTCAAAATAAAAGAACATGAAATAGATATTCATGCTAATCGAAATTCAATTCCTTTTAAAAATAAAAAGGTTTTATTTTCTATTCAAAAGGACATATCTCGTGGAATAGATTGGGAAGAAAAAGATGTTTATATTGTAGACGAAAACAATAACAAAATACTTATATATAACCATAAAAATAAACAACTATATTATCAAATAAACAAAAGTGACAAAGTAGGTGATCAAAATTAAAAACGTCTATAAGTATATTTTTATAGTAACTACATCTATTCTTAATATAATTAGTTGTTTACTTATTGCAAATACCTTATTTCTATCACAAATGTTATTTTCTACCATGTTTGTGCTTTTTACTATTTTATTTCAATCAACTACAATTCTATTTATTATATATATGATTAGAAATGATAAATCTAAAAAAATAAAAGTAATATTATATATTTTTTTAATACTAGATATATTTATCTTTTTATCCTTACTATTTATAGCATATACATTGGTAACATTAATAAAATATCATTAAC
The DNA here is from genome assembly GCF_030756675.1 of Bacillus multifaciens. Lineage (GTDB taxonomy): Bacteria > Bacillota > Bacilli > Bacillales > Bacillaceae_G > Bacillus_A > Bacillus_A multifaciens. Next base: position 41,333 of record NZ_JAVBXD010000022.1, on the reverse strand, counting down.
ATCTTTCCTGATCTATCCAATTTTTCTATAGTTTTTTTCAATATGAAAAATATATGTTTGTAATTCCTTATAAACAAAAGCCCCCCTCTAAACTAATTAGAAGGGGGGCTTTTGTTTTCTGCACATGTGGCACCTCTATAGACGAGGGAAGCTATTTTGTATGTCCTCACTATATTTATATTAATGTATGTTAACTTCCTTATTTAAAATAACAGCCAGCAAAATAACATAAATTTTCCTGAAATTCCTCTTGCGTAATTCCTTTCTTATAGTTAGAATAAATTATAGTTAGGTAATCTAATTAAAAGGAGTAGACATAAAGAAAATGCGTAAGAACGGAAAAGGAACACATTCAGATGATGCCTTACCAAAATTAGGTATTCAGCCTTATTTAGAGCTTATTAATCGCTCAGCAGCATCAAGTACAAACCGTAATGATGCCTCTATGGGATTAATCATGTTATGGTTAAGCGATAATATCTTGGATGTAATGGACCAGGAGTTAGCTCATTTTGGGATTACAGAAAGCAAACTTGATTTGCTAATCTTAATAACTCTGCACGATAACAAAATGATAACTCCTTCAGCGATAGCTGAACGTTTAGGAATTAGTCGTGCATCTGCAACTTCTATGATTGATTGGTTGGAAAAAAGAAACCTTGTTACACGAAAACACAGCTCGTTCGATCGTAGAAAAATCCATGTAAGCATTACCGATGAAGGCCGTGAGTTTGTTGAAAAAATATTGCCAACATATTGGTCTACTTGCGCCTCCATTTTTGATGAATTAGCCCCTACTGAACGTCAAGTATTTGAGAAAATCATTAAGAAATTAAATGAAAATATACAAGTACGACTTGGAATTGAGCGATAAATAGCGATTAACAGCTACCTATCCAAAGCGATAGTAGCTCTTTTTTAACTTTTTAATTAGGTTATCTAACTATAAGTTAGTATAATTAAAATGAAGGTGAAGGTGATTTTATGATCGCGATTGATTTTGAAAAACAGCATAACTATAATCTTATGACACTCATATTATGCTGGACTGGAATGGTTGTTATGTCCAGTTTATATGTAAGTATTCCACTCATTATCATGTTTAGTGATAATTTTCATGTTTCTCTATCGCAAGCAGCTACAACTTCTAGTATATTTTCAATAGGTTTTGCTAGTGGATGTTTTATTTACGGTGCGATTTCTGAAAAATATGGCCGTAAAAACATTATATGTCTTGGATTAATTTCTTTAAGTGTCATTTCATTCCTGCTAGGAATGGTTCATTCTTTCTCATATATTGTTGTATTAAGAGGTCTACAAGGTTTAGCTGCTGCAACGTTTTCACCAGTAGCGTTAGCATACACACTAGAAGTATTCCCTAACGAAAGAAAGGTTGGTGCTGTTGGTTTTATTAGTACAGGATTCCTCGTTGCCGGAATCGTCGGTCAAGTATTTAGTGCTTACGTAAGCCAACAATTTCATTGGCAATTTGTTTTTTACTCTCTTTCTGCAGTTTATATTTTTACTGCCGCAATAGTGTTCTGGTTACTTCCAAAAGGTATAAGTCATGATCAAAAGAAAAGTATTTGGGAGCCGATGAAGCAACTTGGCATTGTCTTTACTAATAAAAATCTAATATTTAGTTACGTAATAGCTTTTGTTCTACTCATGTCTTTCGTTAGTATGTACACCACCTTAGGGCAATATTTAACCAATCCATCTTTCCAAATGAACAATTACGAACTTCTGTATATTCGTTCATTCGGGATCCTAGGAATGATATTGTCTCCACTAGCAGGTAAATTAGCAAAACATTTTAGCGTTCTGTTTGTACTTCGGTGGGCGCTACTTCTCTCCATTTTAGCCCTAGCATCAATGGGCTTTCTTACAAACATGTTATTTTTAACAATAATGAGTATAGTTTTTGTAAGTGGCATTGCACTCTCCGTACCTTCTTTAGTTTCTCTTGTTGGTCAATTAGGAGGTAAAGCTCGTAGTATTGCAATATCAATGTACACAGTCATTTTATTTGCTGGAACAAGTTTTGGTCCAATTATCTCTTTTACATTTATGAAAGCTTTCAGTTTCACTACGACGTTTATTCTACTTGCAGCCATACTCGGTCTAGGCTTATTTGCAGCATGTTTCGTTAAGTATGAAAACTTACCAATGGCTGAAGTGAAATAAGGAAATTTCCGCTACTTTTAATATGTAATGATTCATTCCATCACGTAAAAAAGAGGATACCTTTATATCCTCTTTTTTATCATACATTTCCCTATTTCTTTACGTTGTCTTAGAAAGTGTGTTCAGATTGAGAGTAAATCATATTGAATTCCATTTTAAACAGCTTATAATTTAAATATGGTACTAGGGTAATTTGAATAATTGATTCGGGAGGGGTTCACAAATGATGAAATATGAGCTGTTTTTAGTAAATGGAGAGTATGTAACAACATTTAATAGTGCATGGCAATTTAAAGAAGGAGAACAAGTCTTTTTTAAAGATGAGAAAGAGCAAGAAAAACGTAATTTTAGCATTGTTAATATAACACATGATGTGTTTCAGAAAAATGAACATGTGATTCACTTATACTGTCAGGAAAAGAAAGTATATTAATTTTAAAAAGCATGGAATCTATATGATTTCCATGCTTTTTTGTATTTTTACTGATGGAGCTGAGTTGCGTTGGACTTGGAAGAAATGATATATGGTTGAACTTGCTGTTGCCACGTAATAGTAGTAGATTTCTTTTTATAGGTGAGCCATCCTCGATAATCTTGTTGCGTTTTCCATAATGTGCGAATGAAGAATTCTGTATGATCTCTCCCATGTTTTGTATAGGAAACTTCTATATTAATAAAACCTCGCGTATTAGGAGTAGGGTAATATTGTTGTAATGCTGTTAGTACTTCTTTTTCGCAATTTCTTTTTATATAAAGCATGTTGGTCACAATGAACATAACGGATCCCTCTTTTTCTTAGTAGTAAAGTAATAAGGTAAGTATCGTTGTTCTTCAGTCATAACATAAGTAATCCCTCCAGTTATGCTTACGAAGTTAGCTGTCGGGTTCGGGCCTTGAAGGGTACCCTACTGTTCAAGATTCACCCCTAGTAAGTTTCTCCTTACAATAACGGGTCCTCCGTTCCATATGGATTCAGCAAAAAGTATCTATATAAAATATAATACTATTCAGAAAAATCGGAGTAAATGTAAGGATAACGACAATTTTTTACAAAAAACAAATAGAGAGAAGGAATAATAAAAAGCCTGAACCTATCGATTCAGGCTTTTTATTATTTTTTTGTTCCAGCTAGTTCTTCTAGACTTGTAGATAACTTTGTATCTACTTTTTGAGCATCATTTACATGTTTTACCAGTGTGTCATTTACCTTTTTGAACATGTGTTGTGTTTTTGTAAACTCACGTAATACGTCTTCGTTACAATGTTTTTGTTGCTCGATGGATTCAATCACATCTGTAGCACCTATTTGTAATGTTTGTACCATCGTTAAGATTTTTTCAATTCTTGCATTTGTATCTGCGCTTACTTCAACACCTTCATCAACAAGGTGAAGATTATCTTTTGTATTTTCATATGCTTTTTCAATTTCTTCTTGAATTTTCTTTGTTAAATCTCCAATGTTTTTTGTACTTTCAGCAGTGCTTTCAGCAAGCTTTCGAACTTCATTGGCAACAACTGCAAATCCTTTTCCATGTTCACCAGCACGAGCAGCTTCAATACTTGCATTTAAAGCAAGTAAGTTTGTTTGAGCAGCGATATTTTGAATCACTTCAACAATTTGTTCAATTTCTTTTGAACGCTCACTTAAATGATTCATACTGTTAGACGTACGTTGTGATTGCTCACCTAATTTGTTAATAACAGTAAGTAAGCCGTGAACGGAATCTTTTCCTTCATTCGAGCACGTTACAATTTCTTCAATAGCTTGAATAAGCCCTTGTTCTTTTTGCAGCATATCATTGTTCAGCTCGCTGGAACGGTTTGTACTTGTCGTTACGTTGTTAAAACAGTCATTTAACTGTTGAATTAAACTTTGTAGCGTATGATGTTGGCGATTAACTTCTTCATGTTCATTGACAATAGCTAATACGTTTCCCTGTAATGAAGTGATGACCTTTTTGTGTTCTTGTTCTTTCTCATGTAACTGATGTTCTAATTCTTGTACTTGATTTTGTAATTGAGCAATTTCTTTTTCTAGTGATTTGCTTTTTGTAAACATAGTCTTCTCTCCAAGCTTCTATAATTTTCTTTTCATCTCGCTATTTGCGGGTTATGGTAAAATATCCCAAAATTCAGATAAATAAAAAGGAATAAGTAGAAAACTGCCCGTAAAAGCCCGATTGGTGATGGCTAATAATCAGTGGGGGATGAAGAAAACCTCGCTGATTAAAGTTTCACTTTATATTGAAATTGTAGCATTATTTTTAAATATATCCATATAAAAATTTAAAAATATCGAATAAGTTTATTACAATTTTTTCATGATTCGTTATATTTCGTCATGAAAAATAAACTGTATTTAATGAGTTTGTAAACAAACTGTAAAACAAATCATGTATAAATGTAAGAGAAGGGAGTCGGATTATGAACTATTTTAAGCGTATCAGTAGTCTTGTATTAGCTGGATTTATTTGTTTCAGTAGTACAGTTGCTGTAAAAGCTGAGTCAAACGACGAGAAATTAAACAACATGCAGCAGCAATTGCAAAATAATAATAATGACATGCAGCAAAAAGAACAAGAAAAGCAAGCTGTAATGAAAGACATTGAAGGCATTCAAAAAGAATTAACGGACTTAAATAATACAATTACAAAAAATAAAGAAGAACAAGATGCAATTCAGCGTAAAATTGATGAAACGCATAAACAAATTGAGCAAAAAATGAAAGAGATTATTAATTTAGAAGAAAAAGTACTTATGCGTAAAGATATTATGAAAAAACGTATGGTCTCTGTTCAAGACAGCTCAAATGTAAGTTTAGTAGTAGAAGTAATTGTAGATTCAAAAAACATTGCAGATTTCCTGCAACGTATGACTGCAGTTTCTACGATTATGGATGCAGATAAAGAGATTCTTCGTTTACAAGAACAAGATCTTCGCCAAATTGAAGCCGATAAAAAGGTAATTGATGAAAAAGAAAAATCTTTAGAAGGCGATAAACAAAAATTAGCAAAAGTACAAGCTGAGTTACAAGAAAACTTAAAGAAACGCCAAGATAACTTACAAGCTGTACAAGCGAAATATAATCAAATTTCTAGTCAGCTTACACTTGCTGCGCAAGAAAAAGCAAAGCTTGAATCAGATATGAAGAGCGTACAAGATACAATTGCTCGTGAACAACAAGCAGCGGCAGATCGTGAAAAAGCGAAGAAAGAACAGTCACAAGCACAGGCAGTAAACGATACAGTTCCGGAAAAACCTGCAAAAGGCGGAGGACGTGAAATTTTTGTAGAAGCTACAGCTTATACAAATGATCCAGCTGAAAATGGCAAACAGCCAGGTGAACATGTGTATTCTGCTTGGGGCCACTATGATTTAACATCAAACCCAAATCTGAAATTAATTGCCGTTGATCCAAAGGTTATTCCATTAGGCTCACGCGTATGGGTTCAAGGATATGGAGAAGCTATTGCTGCGGATACTGGTGGTGCGATTAAAGGATATAAAATTGATGTTTTCGTTCCAGATAAAGGGACTTCTAGTGCTTGGGGAAGAAAACAGGTTCGTGTTGTCATTTTAGATTAAAGTAAAAATCTACTTTGCAAAAGCAAAGTAGATTTTTTTTATCATTAAATGTTAAGTTGAGTTTACATTTTGTGAAGTTTAGCATACAATAATGGTAAGAGGTGGTAAAATTGACCATTTACAATCGAGTAAAAGAACTACGAGCCCGTTTTCATTTTTCACAAAGTGTATTAGCTGAAAAGGTGGGGGTAACGAGACAAACGATCGCTGCTATTGAAAAGGGGGATTATGTACCTTCATTATTACTAGCGCTCATGATTTGTGATGTATTTGGCTTGCAGATGGAAGAGGTATTTGTTCTTCAAAAGGAGGAGATAGCAAATGAATAGAATCGGCCTTTCTTATGTAATAAATATAGGTATACTTGTTATAGCGGGTTGGGGGTTTGTTGAGTATTTTCATATCATTACGGAACTTGCAAACATCATCCGTACCGAAAAGCAAACGTGGACTGTTACGATGAATATAACGCCAATTGCATTGATGCTGATTATAGGGATAGGGATAATCATTGGTTACAAGGTGCAAAAAAAGAAATATAAGAAATTATCATTTTGGACATTTCCGTTATTATTTCCAAGTGAAGATGAAAGAGAAGAAATATTGACGGCGAAAGCGTGTCGAACTACCCTTCTTTCATTATGGTGTATTCTACCTATCGCAGCTGCCACTTTAGTTGCTTATCCACTATTTAATCGAAACATTCCGGAATATCCACTGTATGTAATATTTATCATTTTACTAATCCAAACAACAATATTTCATATTTCTTTATATCGTAATAAGGTTGTGTAAAAGATGTGCGAAAGAGCGCATCTTTTTTTATATTTAGAACTCGGAAAATTTTTCCGCATTTTTACAAAAGCTTAATGAAATGCTATAGGGAGAGTTTACAAATCCTTTTTACAATAGAAGAAGTATTGAAATGGGGGGATTAGAGAATGAGAAAGGCTTTGCTCTGCGGAGGAATTATAGCGAGTGTATTATGGACAGGCAGTTATGTAAACGCAGAAAAAATCAATCAAGAAACGAAACAATTTGCTAATAAAATAGAAAGTTTACCAAAAGGGAGTATTTCGAATCCAGCATTTCGTGGGCAAATAGAGGAAATGGTAAATAAATTCATTAGTAATAAACATAAGGATACAAAGTTAGAAAGAACGGCTATTTTCCAAATGCCAAGTGGAAAAGCGGAAATCGCTGCATCTTCACCGGACGGTAAGACGTTAGTTGTAACAGAAGCAGACCTAGGACAAATTAGCATCCTTTCAATTGAAAATTTACAAGACATTCAATTGAAAGGGACAGTGAGTTTGAAAGGAATTCATTCCGAAGCAGAGGTGACGAGTACAACAGTTACACCAGATGGTAAGTATGCATTTGTTGCTTTTCGTACAGGCGATAACTTGTACAATGCAAATAAAGGGAAGATAGCGGTTGTAGAACTATCATCGAAAAATATTGTGAAAACATATGAGGTTGGTGTAGGACCGGATTCTATTGCTTTATCAAAAGATGGTACAAAGCTTGTTGTTTGTAATGAGGATGAAGAAGGAGATCCAAATGACGGAAATGAAGTCAATATGAAAAAAACGAAGCGACCGGGTACGATTTCTATCATCACGTTCCCAAGTGGAGATGTATTGCAAGGAATTCACCATGAGCTATCAATTGATATAAGTCAAATTGGAAACGGAACAGTTTACAAACATGACCCTCAGCCAGAATATGTTGCAATTAGTCCAAATGGAGAAAAAGCTGCTGTTACGTTACAAGAGAATAATGCTGTTGCTATTGTTAATTTGCAAGGACAAAACATTGAAACGATATTTGGCCTTGGAACAACAAAGCATAAAGCAGATTTGCAAAATGATGGTGCTGTTTCTTTTCAAGATGAACTAATTGCAAGACCAGAACCAGATGGTATAACGTGGGATCAATCGGGGCGTTTTGTAATTACTGCTAATGAAGGAGACCTAGGGAAAAATGAATTTAAAGATGGTGTGAAATCAGGTGGACGCAATATATCTGTATGGAGTCAAAATGGTTCGCTTGTATATGATAGTATGAACCTTATTGATGAGAAAGTTGCAGCTGCAGGTTTATATCCAGATAGTCGCAGTAATAGCCGAGGCAGTGAAGTGGAAAATGTTGCAACAGGAATGATACAAGAAAGTCCGATTATGGCTGTTGCTGCTGAAAGAGCAAATGCAGTACTCTTTTTTGATGTAACGATCCCGATGTTCCCTGTTTATATTGGTCTTGTTCCTTCAGGAGGCAAAGCACCAGAAGGGATTCATAAGATTAGCAACCGTAATATATTTGTAAGTGCAGATGAAGCAGATGGAACATTGAGCTTTTATTGTTTGCAAAAATGATAATCATGGCACTTCCTAATAAGGAGTGCCATTTCCTTTGTCTTGTACATGTTACTTGTATATCTAGCATTCTTACTTTATCATTTTATATAAGAGGAATTTTGTGAAGGAAAGGAATTGGAGAATGAATAAGAAAAAGATTTATAGTATACTGGCACTTCTTTTATTTATTGTAGGTGGCGTTTTAATTGCAAAACCATTTTATGATGGTTACAAAGCTGGAAAAATGCAAGATGAAAACGTACAAGCTATTAAGAAAATAAAGTATGAAAAACAAGAAACGAAATTTGTTGATGCTTCTAAAATAAATCAACCGGATTTAGCTGATGTGGCCAATGCTTCATTAGATAAAAAACAAGTGATTGGGCGTATGTCGATTCCAAGTATTGGATTAGAACTTCCAATTTTAAATGGTTCAACAGAGAAAAATTTATTATCAGGTGCAGCAACAGTAAAAGAGAAACAAGAGATGGGAAAAGGGAACTATGCGCTAGCAGGACATAACATGTCGAAAAAAAGTGTGTTATTTAGCGATATTTCAAAATTAAAAAAGAATGATAAAGTATATTTATATGATAGTGAAAATGAATATGAGTATGCGGTAGAACAAGTAACACAAGTCACACCGGATAAATGGGAAGTCGTTGAAGATCATGGGAAAAATGAAGTAACACTTATTACATGTACGTCTGTACTTGATAATTCCAAGCGATACGTAGTATCTGGGAACTTGGTGCAGACGAAAAAGATTAAATAATTAAAAAGAAATTCCACCTTCGTTGAGGGTGGAATTTCGTTCTTCTATAAGCAAGCGATAGAAAAAGGAGAAAATGCATAAAAAAGATGAGGGATAACCCCTCATCTTTTTTAGTCCATCCACTTTACTAATTTTTTTGAAATTAATAGTAAGATACATCCTAAGAAAATAGCGACAGCTCCAATCACAGCAAATACTTCTGAATATCCTAATGAAGTTGTAAAGTTTGCTAACTGTCCACCTAAAATATTAGCAACACCTGTACTTGCTAACCAAACGCCCATTAATAAAGATGCGAGTTTGACAGGAGCAAGTGCACTTACCATTGAGAGTCCGACCGGAGATAAGAATAATTCACCTAATGTATGGAACAGGTAGGTAAAGACAATAAAGAGCAGGTTTGCTTTTTCTGTAATTTGTTGTTCGTTACTTCCTGTTTTTAATGTAGCAACAACAAGAACCATATAACCAATTCCAAGTAAGATCATACCGAGACCCATTTTTGTTGGGATTTTCAAGTCACCGCGTTTTGTAGTAGCAAGCTTTGTCCAAAGTGCAGAAACAGCTGGTGCTAATAAAATAATGAATAGCGGGTTTACAGACTGAAACCAAGATGTTGGAATTTCCCAACCGAATATAGAGCGATCTACAAAGCTATTTGTATATAAAGTTAAAGAACTACCAGCTTGTTCAAATCCAGCCCAGAAGAAAACAACAAAGCACGTTAAAATGACAATAACTGCTGTATGCTGTTTTTCTTTTTTTGTTAATGGTGTATTGCCAGCTGTTTTGTTGCCTGTACCTGTTTGTAAAGCCGCTGTTGGTTTTTTACCAATATCACCAAGAAAACGATTTGATAATGTTGTAAATAAAATTTGTCCGACAATCATCCCGATAGACGCAGCTAAAAATCCATAGCGGAAACCGTAATGCATAACGCCATCTATTGTTGTTTTAAACAAATCTTCTGATAAATATCCGCAAACGAGTGGAGCAAGGAATGAACCGACGTTAATTCCCATATAAAAAATCGTAAAGGCACCATCACGGCGTGGATCGTTTTCTTTATATAATTCTCCGACAAGGGTAGAAATATTTGGTTTGAAGAAACCGTTCCCGATAATAATGAGCGCTAATCCGAGGTATAGTCCTAATTGGCTTTGCAGTGCAAATAACGTAAGGTTACCAATTGCAATTGTTATACCGCCAAGTGTAATCGCTAATCGTCTACCAAGATAACGATCTGTTAAAAATCCACCAATCAATGGGGTGAAATAACAAGCGCCTGTATAAAAGCCATAAATCGTAAGTGCCCAGCTCTTACTAAAACCAAGACCACCGTTTATTAAGGCTGTTGTTAAATATAATGTTAATAATCCTCGTAATCCGTAATAGCTAAATCGTTCCCACATTTCTGTGAAAAAGAGTAAGTACAAACCTGGAGGATGTTTCTTTTTTGGCTGTTGTTTTTTATCAAACTGTAGCGCAGCTTCCATATGTGATTCCTCCTAACCTAAAAAAACATAGTTAATAGTTTTATATATTTAATAGTTTATCTTATTAACTTTTCTGAGTCAACAAAGGTCACTTTATTGTAAAAAAATATTCTTATATAGTGATGGTGATAGTTATGTACAATAAAAATCCCCTTTCTATTGAAAGGGGATTTCCTTTATCCCGCATTAACGGGCAGTAAGACCCCCACCTCAAGATTCAGAGAGAAGCGAAGAAGAGAGGTGAGGGATAACTGCCCGTAAAAGCCCGATTGGGCGGGCTTTCCATCAGTGGGGGATGAAGAAAACCCCCACTGATGGAAGTTTCACTTTATCGAATAGCAGATGTTCCAATTACAACCGTTTTATTTTCTTTTACAGTCGTGTTTTGACGAAGGCGTAATGTAGCTTGCCCTGTTGTATTAGGGGCAATTTGTACATTCACGACTTTTTCAGCAACACCTAGGCTATTTGTCGTAAAGGAAAATGAATTACTATAACCGTAAGAAGAAGGCCAAGTGCCGTTTTCATTTTGAACTTTTGCTACTTGTGTGCCACCACTTGTATAAATACCTAGGGAGTAATTATTGTAAGTCGTGTTTGGTAATAAATGATTTGCTTGTATTTTTACTTGAAATACACCGCTGTTTGGAAGAATACTAGGGTGTATAAAGTTATAATCATTTGTTGAGACGTTTCCACCATCATTATTATTATTGCTATTATTATTGCTATTATTATAGCCGTAAGAACCAGGTTTAAATGTACTGGAATTAAACCATTGATATCCTTGGTTAGGAGCGCTCCATGGTTCTGGTTGCGGCTCAGTTGATGCACTTGGTTGTTCAAATGTTTTTAATGGTGTTGGTTTGTCTAATTGTAATCCGTTTACTTGATTTAAGCTTGTATATGTTTCTTTTGTAGAAAGCCATTTTACGATATTTGTTAATAAAGTAGCATCGCTTTCTTCTTTATATCCATCGTATGTTTTTTTAGACTGTCCTGTATCTTCACGGACATATTTTGGCGTCGCATCTTCAACTGGCGAAGAGTCACCGATAAAGGCTGCTTTCCCTAAACCAACCTTTGAAACTGCAACGTAAGGGCCTTCAGCGATGCCCCCGCCGTTATATACACCACTATCGACAGCGTTATTCCACTTAGGTAAACCTTCTGGTAAGTAAACAATTCCTTTTGCTAAATTAGGGTTTACAATTGCAATTGTTGACCCAGCATGCATGGCAACAGATGAAACACCTGTAGTAATTCCAAATGATTGATCAGGTGCTACAATTTTATTTGTAGAAACATCGCCAATTGCATTATAGCGAAAACGTACACCAAAGTTGTCTGATAGCCAATCAGAACTTTCTACACCTTGCATAGCTTGTGAAGATACTTCTTCAGAAGACATTCCTTTTACTGGAGTTTCCCATGCTCCGCGGCGATACCCATTGAAAACTTCAGAGGAATCCCAGCGATTTTTATTACGGTCAGCGTTATAATGATCGGCTATAAAGAAGATACTTCCACCATTTTTTATATATTGCAGCATAGCGTCTTGTTCTGATTTTTTATAAGGAATGTTTGCTTCTGGAACGATAAACACATTGTAATCTTTTAAGTCATCGTATGTAATAGGTGTTGATTTACGTAGTTCTTTTACAGAGAAGCCTTTGTTTGCAATGCCGTTTCCAAAATCAGAAAATCCCCCATCAATAACCCAATCAGCTGTCCCTGCTGTTTGCCCATGTGTATTATCAAATAATACTTTTTTTTCAGCGTTTTCGTTTACAATTTTTGCTGCAATTTGCGGAGCTGGATCTACAGCGCTTTCAGCAAAAGTCGTTGAACTAAACATGGTAGCCATACTTAAAGTCATTCCTGTTGCGAGTGTGAGTTTCAGCCATTTTTGTTTCTTCATAAAAAATCCCCCTAAAGTAAGTTAAGTAAGAGTGCGATTCGCTCAACTAACTATCAAATGCCCCTACGAATAAAAGTGTCCCTGTATTACTTTACCGAAATATAACGGAAGAAAAAAGGGGGAATTTATAAAATTTTGTAAAATTAAGGTGAATTTTGTTGAGAAATATTTTTTTTGCAGCGATGGAAAAGAAAAAATCCCTTCCTCATATAAGGAAGGGATTAGCATTACCCGATTTGCGAAGAAGATTTCGCTGTTTTATCTGTTGTATGAAATCCTTTTGCATAATATACGACTACTAAAGCGATGAGCCAAATTGGTCCAACGATTAATGCGATGCGTGTATCAGCAGAGTATGCCATAATTCCTAATACTAAAACAAGGAAAGCGAGCGTAACATAAGAGCTAAGTGGATACAATGGCAGTTTGTACGCTAATTTGCCTTGCGCCTCCTGTGATAGTCCTTTGCGGAAACGAAGTTGTGCAACTAAAATGACGCCCCAAGTCCAAATTGCTCCGAACGTGGAAATACTCGTTAACCACGTAAATACTTTTGCCGGAACAATGTAGTTTAATGCAACGCCTATTAATAATACGAAAGCGGTTGCTAAAATTCCTTTGCTTGGAATTCCATTTTTATTTAACTGACCAAATTTTTCTGGTGCTTGTTTTTGTTGTGCTAATGTAAATAGCATACGACCTGTACTAAAGAGACCACCATTACAAGAAGAAAGAGCAGCTGTTAAGACAACAAAGTTAATAATTCCTGCTGCTTTTGCAATGCCGATTTGTTCAAACGTTAGTACAAATGGACTTCCTTTTTCACCAATCTCATTCCATGGATAAATTGCCATCATAACGAATAAGGCACCTACGTAGAAGATTAAAATGCGCCAAAAAACGTTATCAATCGCTTTAGATAATGTTTTTTTCGGATTTTCTGCTTCACCGGCTGTTACACCAATTAACTCTACTCCTAAGTAAGCAAATAGTACCATCTGTAATGATAAAAGAAGGCCAGAAAATCCATTTGGGAACCAACCGCCGTGTGACCAAAGGTTTGAAATTCCAGTCGCTACGCCGCCATTTCCAAAACCGAATAAAATAATACCGGTGCCAATTATGATCATACAGATAATTGTGACAATTTTAATTAAAGCAAACCAAAACTCAAGTTCTCCATATACTTTAACCGATAAAAAGTTTAATGCGCTCATTAAGACAAGAGCAATTAACGCCCAAACCCAACGCGGGGTTCCTGGGAACCAATATTCCATATAAATTCCTGCCGCTGTAATTTCGGCCATACAAGTTACAACCCATAAGAACCAATAGTTCCAACCCGTTATATAACCTGCTAACGGACCTAAATAGTCATGTGCATATTTACTGAATGAACCGGCAACAGGTTGTTCAATTGCCATTTCTCCAAGCGCTCGCATAATGAAAAAAATCGCAAGGCCTGCAATAATATAACCGAATAAAATAGACGGTCCTGCTAGTTTAATAGCGGAAGCTGATCCTAAAAATAGCCCAACCCCAATAGCAGACCCAAGCGACATAAGGGTAATATGTCGTTGCTTTAATCCACGGTTTAAATTTTCTGTTTTGTTTGTGTGCTGCATAATAAACCTCCTTAACTAATATGAAAAATATTGTATCCGCTTACAGATTTATTTAACTATTTAAAATTATAAAACATTTATAACTGTTATGCTACAAAAAAAGACAATGTTTTCTGTACTATATAAATCCGTTTTCATGTCTCGATATCTAAGTCACTGCTCTCATGCCCTGCACTTGCTTGCTCCTTTTGTTTGAAACATGGCAAGAGGCAGAAAAAGGCCCTGACCGCTACTACGCAAGGCCAGACGCTCTCACCCACCCAAAAAAAGAAAGGTTTTTTTCACTTGTATATATCAACTTAATTTTAAAATTCGAACTATTAGCGATGATATTGACGTCTCTTTTTAGCAATTGATATGATTAAGTATTGTATTTTTTGTATAATAAAAGATTTATTTTATTACATAGGAAGGATAGCTAATATGTTTCAATTAAAAAAGTATAACACTTCTGTAAAGCAGGAGATTTTAGCAGGGATAACGACGTTTATAACCTTTTCGTATATTCTTGTTATTAATCCGAAGATTTTATCTGATGCAGGAGTGCCGTTCGATCAAGCTTTTACTGCAACAATTATTGCAACAATTATCGGAACATTGTGTATGGCATTTTTAGCAAATTATCCAATTGTCATTGCACCGGCAATGGGAATGAATGCTTATTTTGCTTATTCTGTTGTTCAAAAGGCAGAGGGAATTACATATGTGATTGCATTTTCAGCTGTATTTTTAACAGGTATTATATTTTTATTACTTTCATTTACATCATTTCGTCAAAAGTTAATTGAAGCGATTCCAGACAGTTTAAAGCATGCGATTGCAGCGGGAATTGGTTTGTTTATTGCATTTATTGGTTTGCGTTTGTCAGGTATTATAGTAGATCATCCAACAAACTTAGTTACGATTGGAAACTTCCATTCTTTGTCTGTTGTGTTAACGTTAATTGGTTTAGTGTTAGCTGCAGTATTGATGGTTTTAAACGTAAGAGGTGCACTATTTATTAGTATGATTGTGACGGGGATTATTTCCTTTTTCACAGGACAATTAAAGTTTGAACATAAACTTGTAGAAGTTCCGCATTTACCTGAGGGAATCATTACGTTTAATCCTATTCAAGCTGCGGGAGATGTAATGGAATACGGATTATACGGCGTTGTCTTTTCATTTTTACTTGTATTGTTATTTGATACAACAGGAGCGTTGCTAGGCTTAATTAAGCAGGCAGGTTTAAATACAGATCATGAAGAACGACGTTTTGGAAAAGCTTTTATTGCTGATGCAATTGGTGGAACAGTAGGGGCAATGTTTGGAACGAGTCCAACAGCAGCTACAATTGAGTCTTCTGCTGGTATTGCAGCAGGAGGTAGGACAGGATTAACAAGTATTGTTGTTATCGTTTTAACAATTATTACAGCGTTCTTTAGTCCTGTCATTGCATCTTTATCCAGTGTAGCGGCAATTACAGCACCTTCTCTTATTATTGTTGGTGGCTTAATGGCGCAAAACGTTCGAGAGATAAATTGGAATGACTTTGAAACTGCGTTCCCAGCATTCTTTATTTTCATCGGTATTCCACTCACATCAAGTATCGCTAACGGTATAGCGCTTGGTTTCTTAATTTATCCGATTTTAAAAATCATAAAAGGAAAAGGAAAGGAAGTACATCCGCTTCTTTATGTCTTTGCAATATTATTTGGGTGTCATCTATTTCTATAATAAGTTTCAAGAACAGAGCCTCTCGTGTGAGAGGCTCTGTTTATATATATTTTAACATGCCATGTACTCGCTTTTTCCTTGTGTTTGAAACATCGCAAGTGGCAGAAAAGGGCCCTGACTGCTGCTATGCGCGGCCAGTCCATCTCGCCCATTTAAAAAAATGCTTTTCTGTCGGTTTTTCATACAGTAACTGAGTAGTTACAGTAAAGCAAAATTAAACTTGAAATAAAGATAGGTTTAATAAAACGGTATGGACATTGACAACCGTTTTTCTTTTAAGGAATTTAGAAAACTTTTCAATGGAGTACGTCGTCTAATAAATTGGAAGGAGGAACTGATGTGGATGAATTAACAGCAGAGGTGTTTGAAATAGAAGATAAGGAGGCCCTTATAGACGAGATAATGAACAAGTATGGACAGGAGATCTTACAGCTTGTTTATTCATATGTAAATAATAAAGAGATCGCTGAGGATTTAACCCAAGATATATTTGTTAAATTTTACAAATCTCTTCATACATACAAGGGAAAATCGAAGTTAAGAACATGGTTGTGGAGAATTGCTATTAATCATTGTAAGGACTATATAAAAAGTTGGTATAACAAAAAGGTAATCGTTACAGAAAATGAATCTACGTATACTGGGGTTCAAAAAGAAAGTGTTGAACAGACTGTTATTCAAAATGATGAGGATCGTAGGCTGACTTCTGCAGTAATGAGCTTACCAATAAAATATCGAGAAGTGATTTATCTCTTTTATTTTGAAGAATTGCCAATCAAAGATATTGCTATGGTAATAGAAGTGAAGGAAAACACGATTAAAACAAGACTTAAAAGAGCTAAGGAACTCTTGAAGAAAGGATTGGGGGAATAATCAAATGGAAGATCGATTAAAAGGGCTACGAAAATCAATGGAGAAAACAACCTTTAAACATTTGAATTTTTCTGATCAGCATCGTAAGCAGGTTTACGAAAAAATTAATAAACCATCCGAAAATGAAGAAGATATCTTTTTAGCAGTTTTGCAACTTCTCATGAATGAAAAAACAGGGTACGAATTGGCACAGCTATTGCGTGGGAGAGGAATTCAAAAATTCGAAGGAAATGAAGGCTTTTTATACACCTTATTACATCGTCTAGAACAGAATCATTTTATCCAATCAAGTTGGGATCATTCAGAAACTAAATATTATCAATTAAATGATAAGGGAAGAAAGATATTACGAAAGGCAGAAAAAGATTCTGCAAAGGCAAGATTTATACTAAAAGAATTAGTACAGGGGTGAGACAAAATTGAACAAAAAAGGGGATCATTTTTTAAAAGAAGTTACCAATCATATTAAATCAAAAGAAGCAAAGAATCTTGTGGCAACTGAATTGGAATTTCACTTGAAGCAGGCTAAGAACATGTGGATAGAGAAAGGGCTAAGTGAGGAAATTGCTGAAGACAAGGCTGTTGAACAAATGGGAAGTCCATTCAAACTTGGTCAAGAACTTAACAAACTTCATAAGCCAAAGGTTGATTGGTTCATTATTATTTTATTGGTGACTGTTATGGGGCTAGGTTTCTTGCCAGTTGTAGCTCTTGGACATACGGATGATTTACTAATCAATAAGGTGATATTCGTTATTCTCGGTATTGCGACGGCTCTTGGGATGATGATGATTGATTATCGGAAATTAGAGAGACTTGGATGGCTGTTTTACACAATTGGAGTACTTATCCTGTTAATGATAAACTATTTCCCAAACACTTCAATGTATGGAGAATCGTTAATAAAAATTGGTCCCATTACAATTGGCTGTTTAATGGCTGTACCATTCTTTTTTCTAGCTTGGGCTTCTTTTTTCAATAACGGTAAGTTAAAGGTTTGGCATCTTGGGATTTTGCACCTATTTTCTTTGTGTCTATTCTTAACTACACCAAGCCTTTCAACAACCTTTATCTATATCATGATGGTATTCGTTATGCTTTGGTGGAGTAAGTTAGGTAAGAAAAAGGCACTGATCATTACAGTTGTACCAATTTGTTTATCTATCATCGGTGAATTGTTTTTTCGTCCCACAGTAAAGGGCACCCATTCGGCTAGAATCTTAGGGTTTTTAAACCCAGAGCAAGATGCGGGTGGCGCAGGGTTTATGTATATACGTTTAAAAGAGGTAATGTTGTCAGCGGGTTGGTTTGGTACATCTGGAAATGTAAAGTCTATCCCTGCTGCACATACTGATTTTGTGTTTGCAAGTTTGACTTACTATTATGGGTATTTGTTTGCACTTATCCTTGTCTTGATTCTTTCCCTTTTTGTAGCAAGGATAATGGTCATATCTTATAAAATAAATGGTCATTATGGTAAATTGCTTCTTGTTGGCGGAGTGACTCTTTTTGTAGTCCAGTTCATTTATAACGTTGGAATGATCCTAGGCTTATTACCGATTACTTCTATATCCTTGCCTTTTATTAGCTATGGATTGATGCCAACTCTGTTTCATGCGTTTTTAATGGGTATCGTGTTAAGTGTGTATCGACGTAAAAATTTGATATCAAGTAGTTTCATTTAGAATTGAATCTATATAAATCAATTTTAATTTTTCGACAGATAAGTTGCTGTTATGCAGACTGCAACACGACCTGTACTCGCTTGCTCCCTTTGTTTTAAAACATCGTATGTGGCAGGAAAAGGCCCTGACCGCTTCTATGCACGGTCAGGTGCTCTCGTCCTCCCCTAAAAAGAAAAAGTGGAGAGAGTATGTCGCTGTTTACCTTATATAAATCCATTTCAATTTATCGACACACATAAGTCGCTGCTACGAAAAACACCCGATGCCCCGCACTCGCTCGCTCCTTGTGTTTTAAAACATGGCAAGAGGCAGAAAAAAGCCCTGACCGCTACTACACATGGCCAGTTCCTCTCGCCCTCCAAAAAAAGAATGGGTTTTGACTTTATATACATTGTCTATTAACAACAAAAAGCCATCAAAACTGATAGCTTTTCATCGTTACAAAATAGTAATTGCTTGTTTCCCCATTTGTTCCCACGCTTTTTCAAACTCAGCACGTGGAATACTTTTACGCGGGTTATCTGCAAGTGGGTCATTTACATATACAGAGTTTTGATCATAACCGATAATAACGGCACTATGTTCAAAATATGTAACCATTAGGTCTCCAGCGTTTGTATTCCACTTTTCAAAGTTGCCTTCATTTAGCGGCTTAAAGGTTGTATTTGCAATCACCCATACTGGAGAACCAGCACTAAGTACTTTATACAAATCCTTCACGTCTCTTCCAGATAAATCAACAGCTTTATCCGGAACATATTTCTGTGCTAATTTAAAAATTGGCTGATGGTATACACCATAACCTGGTTCTGATTTTGTGTAAATATTTCCAACAAATCCTTCGTGTGGATTTCCTCGCACACCGTTTGTTTCAAATGGGACATGAGCAATTTCATTTGCAAGCGTCATTTTGTCCACTTTAATTCCTTTATATTGAAGTAACATTGCTAAGCTCGTTACTTCACAACCTCTTTCTAATTCGGGAAGTTGTTTTATAAATGGAACATTTTCAATCATCATTGTGTCTTTCATGTCAAATGAAAAATCTACACGAAGTTCCTGGGTTTTTTGAAAAATTTTATTTTTCCCTGTTTCAATTACGCCCATAACTTGTTTATTACATGCTACACCAAAAATAACACCAATACCTAAAATACATACGTATTTGACGATCCTACCCATTTCTCTAACTCCATTACATAATTATTTTCTTGCATTTCGAAAAGTGACACACTCTTCTATTGTACCTTTGTTTTCACTAGTTTACTAGAATGATTATACCGATAACATCCTAATATATGAATATATTTTTAATTTTTCCATATATATAAATCCATTTTAATTTTTCGACATATAAATCGTCGCTATGTAGAATACAACATGATTTGCACTTGCTCCTTCCTTTTGTTTTAAACCTCGCATGTGGAAGGAAAAGGAACTGACCGCTTCTATGCATGGCCAGATGCTCTCGTCCTCCTCTAAAAGAAAGGAGGGAATATACCGAACTGAAGATTCTAACTTTTTCAAATAAAAAGAAAAATAAATATACATTTTTAGAATATTTTGTTAAAATAAAATATGTTTAACTTAGTTAAATTTCCACTAATTAAGATGAAAATATGGGGTGAGGGGTATATGATCCAAAAGGAGAAGCAGTCAAATGAACTAAAACGTACGATGCAAAGCAGACACCTCTTCATGATTGCTCTAGGGGGCGTTATTGGAACTGGATTATTTATGGGATCCGGGCAAATTGTTCACAATGCTGGACCGGGCGGAGCGATTCTTGCCTATTTAGTCGGCGGGTTTGTTATGTATTTAACCATGCTTTGTCTTGGGGAGCTAACAGTTGCAATGCCTGAAGCAGGCTCCTTTCAAAGTTATTCTAGCAAATTTATTTCACCTGGTTTTGGATTTGTCGTTGGATGGATGTATTGGCTAAACTGGGCTGTGACTGTCGGAGTGGAATTAACGACTGTTAGTATTTTAATGAAGCGTTGGTTTCCAGATGTTGCATCTTGGATATGGTGTGTTGTATTTGCTGCCATACTCTTTATTGTAAACGCTTCCTCAGCGCGGGCATATGCGGAAACTGAGTTTTGGTTTGCAAGTGTTAAAGTAATGACGATTATTGTTTTTATTTTACTCGGCGGTGCTGTTATGCTTGGTTTATTAGACTTTAATGGTAAGCCCGCACCAATGTTCCATAACTTTACAGAAAATGGCGGATTATTTCCAAACGGACTTCCAGCTGTTCTTTTTACAATGATCACCGTTAACTTTGCGTTCCAAGGAACAGAATTAATTGGTATTGCTTCAGGTGAAAGTAAGCAACCGGAAATAACAATACCACGCGCTATAAAAAATACAATTTGGCGAACACTTTTCTTTTTCGTTCTTGCAATTACTGTAGTCGTAGGATTATTACCATGGCAAGAAGCGAATCTTGTAGAAAGCCCGTTCGTACTCGTTTTTGACACAGTTGGAATTCCTTATGCAGCAGACATTATGAACTTTGTTATTATTACAGCTGTATTATCGGTGGCAAACTCTGGGTTATACGCAAACTCTCGTATGCTTTGGGCGATGTCAAAACAAGGAATGGGAAGTCCGCGCTTCACAAAATTAACGAAAAAAGGGGTACCAATTAATGCCTTAATTTTCAGTTTAATCTTTGCCGGTCTTTCTCTTTTAACAAGTGTATTTGCCGCTGATACCGTCTTTTTAGTGTTAACATCGATTGCGGCTATGGCAGCTGTCGTTGTTTGGATGTCCATTGCTGCATCTCAATTTTTCTTTAGAAGAGAATTTATTAAGAACGGCGGGGATATACGAGATTTAAAATACCGTACGCCGCTTTATCCGCTTGTTCCTATTGTAGCGTTCTCTTTAAATTTTGTTACATTTATAAGCTTAGCGTTTATTCCAGACCAGCGTATTGCTTTATATTGCGGCATTCCATTCATGATTACTTGTTACATTTTTTATAAAGTAAAATATAAAAAAATTGTCACATTTGAACAGCAAAAAAACGTTTCATAAATGATAAACTGAATATATGAAAAATTCCGTTATCTCATTCTATAATGAGATAACTTTTTTCCGTTTATTGGATATTCTGGTATAACTTTAATTATCTTAAAATTTTTAAAATCGAGTTATGGTCTAAAAAATAGTTTACAATATTAGCAAGTTACAAATGTTTTTCAACGTAAAAACTGTGCATTTGTGTCTATTTTTTAACAATATCTTAAAAACTATTGCCAACTATAAATTAATAGGTTTATATTGTTTTATTGGCATAGTTTCAATCCAAGGAGAAAGGAGATTTTCAATCGTGCAACTGAAAAAAAGAATTTGGAAGTTGGCTTCACTTCTTCCACTATCATTACTCTTGTTCCTCGGTGGATGCGAAAAAATCGCTGTATTAAATCCACAAGGACCTGTTGCAAAAACGCAGTATGATTTAATTATTTGGTCGCTCATACTGATGTCAGTCATCATTGTAGTCGTATTTGTCCTGTTTACAATTATTTTAATTCGTTACCGTGAAAAACCAGAAAATATGGACTATGAGCCACCTGATATACACGGTAATACACTTTTAGAAGTTATCTGGACTATTTTCCCTGTTATCATCGTGATTGCATTGTCAATCCCGACAGTAAAAGCAACGTATGCAACGGAAAAACCACCAGAGCAAACAAAAGATATTAAACCTGTTGAAATTTACGTTACATCTGCTAACTGGAAATGGTTATTCAGTTATCCTGAGGAAGGAATTGAAACCGTTAACTATTTAAATGTACCAGCAGGTGTACCAATTCAATTTAAATTAACTTCTGTCGGTCCAATGAATGCTTTCTGGGTTCCAGAACTTGGTGGAATGAAGTATACAATGGATGGCATGATTATGGATTTATTCCTACAAGCTGATAAACCAGGTTCTTACACTGGACGTAGTGCAAACTTCTCTGGTGAAGGATTTACTGATATGGAGTTTGAACTTGAAGCGAAAACAAAAGAAGAGTATGACAAATGGGTAAAAGAAGCAAAAGGTGCTCCTCCGTTATCAGAAAAGAAATATAAAGAAATTGTCCAACCAGGTGTAGTAGGTCGTATGACATACTCTAATACACATTTGAAATATGTAGATCCGAAATCACTTGAATATTGTGATTACAACTACTACAAAAATAAAAAGTAATAACGATTATTCCAACAGATTGGAGTGAATATAGTGAAGCTTGATGAATTTTTTGTCACAGGTGATCCGATTATCTACGGAGCGGACGCATCTATTGTTCTTGTGACATTAGCAATCATTTTTGTACTGACGAAGTACAAAAAGTGGAGATGGCTTTGGGATGAGTGGTTAACGTCTGTTGACCATAAGAAAATTGGGGTTATGTACATCATTTCAGCAATTGTAATGATGTTCCGCGGCGGTATGGATGGATTAATGATTCGTGCCCAGTTAACATTCCCTAACACAACATATTTAGACGCTGAACACTATAACGGAATCTTTACAACTCACGGTACAGTTATGATCCTTTTCATGGCAATGCCGTTTGTTATGGGACTTATGAACGTTGTTGTTCCTCTTCAAATTGGAGCACGTGACGTTGCATATCCGTTCTTAAATGCATTAAGTTTTTGGTTATTCTTCGTAGGTGCTATGTTATTTAACATCGCCTTCGTTATCGGTGGTTCTCCAGACGCTGGGTGGACATCATACTTCCCTATGGCTGGTACAGAATTTAGTCCAGGGGTAGGAAATAATTACTATGCACTCGCATTGCAGATTTCAGGTCTCGGGACGCTGATGACAGGGATTAACTTCCTTGTAACAATCTTAAAAATGCGTGCGCCAGGCATGAAATTAATGCAAATGCCAATGTTTACTTGGTCTATTTTAATTACATGTCTTATTATCATCTTTGCATTCCCAGTATTAACAGTTGCTCTTGCATTAATGACATTTGACCGTTTATTCGATGCTCACTTCTTTACGATGGCGAGCGGCGGTATGCCAATGCTTTGGGCGAACTTGTTCTGGGTATGGGGTCACCCTGAAGTATATATCGTTATTTTACCGGCATTCGGTATTTTCTCTGAGATCGTAAGTACGTTCTCACGCAAGCGCTTATTTGGATATACAGCAATGGTATATTCAATGGTTGCAATCGCAACTTTAAGTGGTCTTGTATGGCTGCATCACTTCTTTACAATGGGTGCAGGACCAGCAGTTAACTCATTCTTCTCGATTTCGACAATGGCGATTTCGATTCCAACGGGTGTTAAGATCTTTAACTGGTTGTTTACGCTTTATAAAGGACGTATTCGTTTTACAGTTCCAATGCTATGGTCATTGGCGTTTATTCCAAACTTCGTAATTGGTGGGGTTACGGGGGTTATGCTTGCGATGGCAGCAGCTGACTATCAATATCATAACAGCTACTTCTTAATCGCTCACTTCCACTACGTATTAATCGCGGGTACAGTATTCGCGATGCTTGCTGGATTTACATTCTGGTATCCGAAGATGACTGGTCATATGTTAAATGAACGTCTTGGTAAATGGACATTCTGGATCTTTATGATCGGATTTAACATCTGTTTCTTCCCAATGTACTTCCTAGGTTTAGATGGTATGACTCGTCGTATGTACACTTACTCTGAAAACCTTGGATGGGGCGGATTAAACTTAATCGCATCTGTCGGTGCAGTAATGATGGCAGTCGGCTTCGCCTTATTATGCTACAACGTAGTTTATAGCATTCGTCATGGTGAGCGTGATGTAACTGGAGATCCTTGGGACGCTCGTACACTTGAGTGGGCAACACAATCTCCTGTACAACATTACAACTTTGCAAAATTACCAGAAATTAAGCATAGCGATGTATTCTGGGAAATGAAGAAAAACGGTGAGTCTATTACACCGAGCTCTGAAGAATTAAAACCAATTCATATGCCAAGCAATACAGGTGTTCCGATTATTATGTCTTGCTGTATCGGTCTTGCAGGTTTTGCATTAGTATTTAGTTGGTTCTGGTTAGCAATTGTCGGCGGTATTGGTATGTTAGGTTGTATGATCTGGCGTTCGTTTGATTACGACGACGGATACTACGTTAGTGTAGATGAAATTAAAAAGACAGAACATGTTGCATGAGAGGTGAAACGAAATGGCGGCTTTAGATAAAAGCTTACCTTTAGAATATCAATCCGAACAAAGCAGATTGAATATTTTAGGGTTTTGGGTTTTCCTTGGGGCTGAAATCGTACTGTTTGCAACGCTTTTTGCCTCTTATCTAGTATTAGCTGGTCGTACGGCAGATGGTCCAACACCAGCACAAATTTTCGAAATAAAGCCTGTTATGATTGAAACACTTTTACTTTTAACAAGTAGTTTCACATGCGGGATTGCAATTCATGAAATGCGTAAAGAAAATAAAAATGGTATGCTTCTATGGTTTATCATTACGTTACTATTAGGTGCCGGCTTCCTTTATATGGAGATTGAAGAGTTTATGATGTACGTGAGCCAAGGTGCTACACTACAAACAAGTGGATTCTTATCTGGATTCTTCGTTCTTCTTGGAACGCACGGTGCCCACGTAACAGGTGGTATCATTTGGGCAACTTGTGTTATTATCCAAATTTTAAAACGAGGACTAACACCAGTTACAGCTCGTAAAGTATTTATTATCAGCTTATACTGGCATTTCCTTGATGTTGTTTGGATCTTTATTTACACACTAGTTTACTTGAACGGGATGGTGGCGTAATAATGGGACAAAACAATACACAAGCAAAAGGACATGCGCATAGCGGATTTCCATGGTCACACGTTTTCGGATTTATCTTATCGCTTGCATTAACGTTCCTTGCTTTATATGTAACGTTAGAGACAAGTTTGCCACTTTCAACAATTTTAACAAGTATTCTTGTAATGGCAGTGGCACAAGCAGCATTACAATTAGTTATGTTTATGCACATGACAGAAGGAGAGGGAGTAATACAAACAATGACAATCGTATTCCACTTTTTCATTGCGACAATAACGGTTGTTGGTACAGTTTGGATCTTCTTCTCTATGTAATATGCTTTCAAAAACCTGTTGGGACATTGTCTCAGCAGGTTTTTTTATAATTATTCTTTAAGATTAACTTCCGCGTATGGTAAAATATTACTATTATATCACTAAGGAAGTGTCAATACATGTCGATCTCAACTATGGCCCTTTTATTACTTGGGGAAGTACTTGTCGCAATTATATTAATTGGCTTAAGCATTGAAATTTGGAGTTATGGTTGGAAAAAAACAAAGGCAGTAAAATATTCTTGTATTTCATTTTCTCTTATTTTGGGTACGATTAGTGTATTAGGGCTTTGTGTAGCACCAGCTTATTTCTTTTTGCAACTCATAGATAAGAATCTTTGAGAATATTGCTATTGATCATGAGCTAGAGGTTATATACAAGCTAAAAAAACTGTAACTACTCAGTTACTTTATGAAAAAAAGGCAGAAAAGCATTTTTTTTAAATGGGCGAGAGGGACTGGCGATGCATAGGAGCGGTCAGGGCCTTTTCCTACCATGTGCAAGGTTTGAAAATAAAAGTAGACAATAAGTGCAAGCTCCTGCCCTGTTTGTATGACAGTAGTCTATATGCCAAAAAACGAATTTATAAGTAATAGAGAGACACATCTTCACTAGAATCATATTACAAAAAACTTTCTTTTTAGGGAGGAGCATCTGGCCGTACATAGGAGCGGTCAGGTTTTTTTTTGCCACATGCAATGTTTAAAACAAAAAGAGAAAGTAAGTAGCGAGCATGTTGTACTCTGCATGGTAGCGACTTATAAAGACAAGCGGAGCCGACTGTTTAGGCCTGTTGGCTAAGGTTTTTAGACATGAGGGCCTAGGAGGCAGAGCTAGACAAAGATGTCCAAACATCAAAATGGATATATAATAACTTTAATTATCGGAATAATTTTTATTTTCGTGAGTATCCAGGTTATAATAACAGTTACATTGGAAGAAGAAAGGATGATTGTATATGGACTTGATCCAAGAAGCATCTATTTCAAAAGAACAGCTTATTTGGTGGAGAAGACATTTTCATATGTACCCAGAGCTTTCTTATTCTGAAGAACAAACATCTCAAATGGTTTATGATATATTGCAAACATTTCCTCATCTAGAAGTTTCGCGTCCGGCGCAATATAGTGTAATGGCACGATTGATTGGTAAGCGACCGGGAAGAACAATTGCGCTTCGTGCTGATATGGATGCACTGCCTATTGAAGAGGAAAACCAGTTTGATTTTGTTTCTCGTAATGAAGGAGTTATGCATGCGTGCGGGCATGATGGACATATGGCGATGTTACTAGGAACAGCATACACACTTTCGAAAAAATATGATCAAATTGAAGGAGAAATTCGCTTTTTATTTCAACATGCTGAGGAAAATTTCCCGGGCGGCGCACAGGAAATGGTGGACGCTGGTGTGATGGAAGGCGTTGATTGCATTATTGGTGCACATCTTTGGTCACCGCTGGAAGTTGGGAAAGTTGGCGTGATATATGGCCCGGCGATGGCTGCTCCGGATGCATTTTCAATTACGATTATTGGGAAAGGTGGACATGCTGGTATTCCGCATGAAACAATTGATAGTATTGCGATTGGTACACAGGTTGTTTCGCAATTACAACAAATTGTCTCCAGACTCACGAATCCGTTAGATTCATTGGTGTTATCGGTAACGCAGTTTCATGCAGGGACAACTCATAATGTAATTCCTGATCGTGCGACAATTGGCGGGACAGTGAGAAGTCTACGAAATGAGCTTCGAAAGCAAACAGCAGAACGCATTGAAAAGATTGTAAAAAGTATTACAGAGGCATACGGTGCATCTTATACATTTACATACGAATATGGATATCGCCCAGTTGTAAATGAAGAATCTGTAACAAGTCATGTAGAAAGTACGGCATTGCAGCTTTTAGGAAAAGAATGTGTTGTTCGTTTACAGCCGACAATGGCTGGAGAAGATTTTTCAGCATTTTTACAAAAAGCTCCAGGTACATTTTTCTTTATAGGGGCTGGAAATAAGGAGAAAGGGATTATATATCCCCATCATCATCCGCGCTTCACAATTGATGAAGATGCCTTGCCAGTTGGTGTAAGTGTATTTGTTTCGTCAGTTTTGAATTTCATGAGGAATGGAAAATAAAATTGTATTTTATTCGAGTTATCCAATTACCAAGGGATAACTCTTTTTGTATATATTTTCTTTAAGTAGAGAAATCTAACTATATAAATTCGTTATAACATTTTGAAACAGAAAGTTAGGTGATATATATGATTGAATTAGATACTAACTTATCGAAAATAACAAATGAAATTCGAAATAAGTTAGATTCACCTAACGACTTAATTGTACGTGAATTCTCTCTTTCGGGGACAAATAATCGGTGTGCGGTTATTTTTTTAGTCGGACTCAGTAATAAAGACATGATTCATCGCTTTGTCATTCGGCCATTGCAGTATGAAGAAGTTCCTAAACAAACACCAATTATGCAAACAGTAATGGATCGCTTTTTATCAGTTGGAGAAGTGAGTATTGCAAAGACATTTCCGGATATTATGAATGCGCTATTAGCAGGAGATACAATTGTATTACTCGATGGCATTTCATCTGCAATGATTGTTAATTTCCGTGAATGGGAAAAGCGAAGTCTCAATTCACCTTCTACGGAGACAATCATTCGCGGACCTAATTTAGGATTTATTGAGGATATAAATGTAAATAAAATGTTAATTCGGCGTCACATCCGTGACCCGCAACTGCGGTTTCGCTCTTATATTATGGGGAAGCGCTCGCAGAAAGAAGTAACCTTAGTTTACATTGAGGATATCATTAATCCTTACATTGTAGAGGAGTTACATAAGAGAATTCAATCTATTGAAACTGATATTATTTTTGAAACAGGAACGATTGAACAATTGATACAAGATAATAATTTATCACCGTTTCCTCAATTTTTAAATACAGAAAGACCAGATAATGTTGTGGCATCACTAGCAAAAGGGAAAGCAGCTATTTTAGTAGATGGTTCTCCATTTGCACTGATTGCTCCGATGGTGATGATTGATATATTTCAATCGCCGGAAGATCACTATGAACGTTGGATGATTGGAACGTTGTTAAGAGGACTTCGAATGCTAGCGGGCGTGATTGCAATTTTATTGCCGGCTATGTATGTAGCTCTTGTCTCTTATCATCAAGGTCTTATTCCTTCTACTCTTGCCTATTCAATTGCTGGAGCAAGAGAAGGTGTCCCATTCCCAGCGTATATCGAGACAGTCATCATGGCGCTCACAATGGAACTGATTCGCGAAGCTGGAATTCGTCTTCCTAAGCCGATGGGACAAACGATTGGAATTGTAGGAGGTCTTGTTATTGGAGAGGCTGCTGTAAGTGCTGGGATTGTAAACCCGTTTCTTGTCATTATTATTGCCGTCACAGCGGTAGCTACATTTTCATTGCCAGTATATAGCATTACAATTACTTTTCGTATTTTACTATTTGCATTTATTTTAGCTGCTACAGTCTTCGGGTTGTATGGAATTATTTTAGGGCTAATTGCATTAGCGATTCACATCGTCAATTTAACGAGTGTTGGAGTACCATATTCTGCACCGATTGCACCTGCTTTTTATAAAGATTGGAAAGAGGATGTGGTCCGTTTGCCTAAAGCGATGTTAAAAGAAAGACCTGAGTATTTACAACCGAAAGATAAAACGTTGCGCTCGAAGGAGAGAGAGTAAAGTGAAACCATTTGAGTATGGAAATGAAGAAATTGGTACTCGTGAACTCAGTTTTGCTGTTTCTTCTACTATTATTGGTACAGGTGCACTTTCGATGCCGCGCGTTATGGCAACCCATGCCCTTTTTGCAGATGGGTGGGTTCTTTTACTTATAGGTGGATTAGTATCCGCTTGTTTTGCATGGTTCATTATGAAGGTTGCCACTTTATTTCCGAAACAAAATTTTGTTCAATATGCGAGCGTATATGTAACGAAGCCGATTGCTTATATGCTAAGTATGATTTTAATACTAACATTTACAGGAATTACGGCTTATGAGGCGCGAACAATTTCTATTATTTCTCAGACATATTTATTTAGCGATACACCTGTTCAGCTTTTGTCTTTTTTTTATTTGCTTGTTGTTGTTTATGGTGTTTGTGGATCTAGGGTAGGATTATTAAGACTTAGTGTTCTGTTTTTGCCGATTGTTTTTATTGCTATTATTTTGTTATCGCTGTTAAATGTTAATTTAATGGAATTTGAAAATGTATCTCCATTTTTCCAAACTAAACTTAGTAAATATATAGGAGGGATCCGAGAAACTGCCTTTACATTTATTGGATTCGAGGTAGGTTTTTTCTATGCTGCTATACTAAGAACAACGAAAAAGGCTCCTTTAGCAGCAGTGAAAGGGGTTATGGTTACTGTTTTATCCTATATATTAATTTATGTTACTTGTATAAGCGTATTTACGTATTTAACAACTAGCACCTTAACATATCCAACAATTGAGCTTGGAAAAGAAATTGAAGTAGGGGGAGGTTTTCTAGAGAGGTTTGATGCAATCTTTTTTATCACATGGATTATTACGGTTTTTAATACAACTGCATTGTATTATGGTGTGGCTATTTTTTTATTTTGTTCCATGTTTCCTGCTATAAAAAAACATACATTCATTTTTATTAGTGCACCGATTATTTATGCTGTAAATATGATTCCAGGTAACTTAGAGGTAATAAGTAAGTACGGTACATATTTAGCTTGGGGTGACATGGCTGTTATGTTTGTTGTTACGTTTCTTATTTTTATTCTTTATAAAATAAAAGGAAGGGGAACGAAAAATGAAACCTCTTCTTAGCGTAATGAGTTGTATATTTCTTGTTATCGTTATAAGCGGCTGCTCAGAACGACAGGAAATTGAAGAAAGAGGATTTGTTGTTGGGGTCGCATTAGATAAGGGAACTAATAAAGGTGAAAAAAGTGAACCAACAACTACTAGTCGTTCTCCTCTTGTAAAAGGAACATATCAAATTGTGTTACCTAGCTCTTTAACGCAGCAGAAAATGAAAGACGGCGAGAAAAATTATATTAATATTAATGCAACGGCTGATAGTGTATTTGCTCAAATTCGGATTATATCTAAGAAAATAAGCCGTTCTTTATTTTTTCCTCATATAGAAGTGCTTGTTTTTTCTGAGGATTTATTGAAAAAACCTTTCGTTTTAGAAGATACATTGGATGTGTTTTTTCGTGATCATGAGATGCGTAGGAACATTCGTATTTTCGTTTCAAAAGGAAGAGCGGAAGACATATTAAAACAAAGTGCAAAACCAGAAAACTTACCAGCTAAATATGTAAATATGATATCAAATCATGCACAGAAAAATGCCCAAATGTTAGAAGCGGTTCGAATTGGTGATTTACAACAGAAAATGTCTGCTAGCAGAAGTTTTGTTCTTCCAGTCTTAGGGCTAACACGTCAGGGGATTAAAATGGAAGGAGCAGCTGTATTTCGCGGGAAAGACAAAAAGCTTGTAGGTAGATTAAATGGGATGGAAACATTAGGATTAAATTATATGATGGGGAAAAAAGTAGGAGGTTTTTTTAAAATTCAAAGAGGAAATCAACATATTGTATTTGAAATTCGTTCAATGCACCGGAAAATTCATGCATTCGTAACGGATCCTACAAAACCTAAATTTGTAATTGATGTATATTTAGCTGGGACATTAGCGGAAGTTTATTTAAGGAAAGATAATAAGGCGATGAATGACAAGGAAATCAGTAAATACCTTGCAAGGGAAATGGAAAAACAGCTACAAAAAACAGTTAAAGTTGCTCAAAAAGATTTGAAAGTAGATGTACTTGGGATAGGGGAGTATTACAAGCGCAAAAATTATAAGCAATGGATAAAAGTTAAAAAAAATTGGGATCAAGGCCAGAATTATTTTAGTACGAGTAATATTATCGTTCGTGTACATCCAAGTATTGAACATACAGGGTCTGTGTTACCGATAAGAAGTGAGTAAAGGAGTAAGTAGTCTCATGTTTACAACTCTAGGGATTATATGTACGATTTTAATGGCAATTCTCCCGTATACAGCTTATTTTCTTCATAAGAAAATACAAGAACACGGTGCGCAACCTTGGCAAAAACAAATGCAGCAAAAAAAGAAACCTGAGTAATACGGAAGGAACTGAAAAAGACCGTTTCAATATAAAAAAGAAGATAACCATCTACTTTGTGTTGGCTATCTTCTTTATTGTGTTCTGGATTGTTATTCAGGACTCATATGAGTCCTAACCAGTTTATTAATTGTGCGGAAAGGAACGTAACAACAATGGCAATTACAGTAGGAATGGCAAATGAAAGAAATGTCCATTTGGCACTTTTTGTTTCTTTATATATATTCACTAACGTTGTGCCGCACGGGAAATGAAGAAGAGAGAACAGCATCATATTTAATGCAGTTAGCCAAGTCCAACCGTGATCGAGAAATAACTGTTTAATTTGTGTTAAATCTTCTAACTCTGTTAATGAACCTGTTGATAAATAAGCCATTAATAAAATGGGAACAACAATTTCGTTTGCCGGTAAGCCAAGAATAAATGCTGCTAAAATATATCCATCAAGTCCAAGTAATTTTGCAAACGGATCTAAAAAGTTCACGATATACATAAGAAGACTTGTGTCTCCAATAAATACGTTTGCTAATATCCATGTTAATACTGCTGCAGGTGCTGCGACGATAACAGCACGTTTTAGAACGTATATGGATTTATCAAGTGTTGCACGTACAATCGTATCCCAAATTTTAGGCTTTCTATAAGGTGGTAATTCTAGTGTGTAGTGGGTTGGGACACCTTTTAAAGCTGTTTTTGAGAGTACCCATGATACGGTTAAAGTTACAATAATACCAATTACAACCATACCGACAACAACACCAGACGTTACAAGTGTTTGCATACCCCCCGTATATCCAGCAGCCATGAATAAAGATGCTAATAAAATAAGTGTTGGCCACCTGCCATTACAAGGAACAAAGTTATTTGTTAAGATTGCGAGCATACGTTCACGCGGCGATTCGATAATACGCGTCGACATAATTGCAGCTGCGTTACATCCGAATCCCATTGCCATTGTTAGTGATTGCTTCCCATGTGCTCCGGCACGTTTAAAGAGGCGGTCCATGTTAAAAGCAACGCGCGGTAAGTAACCGTAGTTTTCCAATAAAGCAAACATTGGAAAGAAAATAGCCATTGGCGGCAACATAACACTAATAACAGCTCCTGTTCCGCGGAATAAACCGAGAATAAGGATACCATGTAGCCATTTTGGGGCGTTCATTGCTTGGAACCAAGTTGTTAAATAACCTTCTGCCCATCCGAAAAACTCAGCAATCATATCAGAAGGAACGTTAGCTCCTGCGATTGTAAGGTAAAAAATAATAGATAAAATAGCAAGCATAATCGGGAAGCCGAATATAGGAGAAGTAAAAATTTTATCGAGCTTCTCGGAACGATATAATTTATTTTTATCTGTATATTGAACAGAATCCTTACAAATATGAGCTGAAGCACGATATATATCACCGACAATTTCATCACGAATGTCTTCTCTAACAAGTGTTTGTGCACGCTGCACGATATAGTCTAACGGAAGAGCTTTACTGGTTGAATGAGATTCCATTTATTACAACCTCCCTTATAAGTGGTTCTTCATGATGTTTTTGAAGAGATTCTAAGAAATTCTTGTCTCCATCTAAAATGCGAAGTGCAACCCAGCGAGTAGGATAAGAGTCTCCAAAAACTTTATATATTTGCGGCTCGAGTTCCTGGATCATCTTTTCTATTTTTTCGTTATAAGTAATTTGAAAAGGAGTAGGAATTAAATTTCTATTTACTACTTTTTCAATTGTATTTAGCAACTGACCGATTCCGAATTTGTTACGGGCAGAAATTTTCACAACAGGAACTCCAAGCGATGTTGCTAATTTTTTCTCATCGATTATAATGCCTTTCTTTTCTGCTTCATCAATTAAATTCACACATATAATCACTTCTTTTGTCATTTCCATTACTTGCAGGGCTAAGTTCAAATTTCTTTCCATTGCAGTAGCATCAACAACAACAACTGTTACCTCTGGTTTTTCAAAAATAATATAGTCACGTGCCACTTCTTCATCAGCAGAATTTGAGTATAAGGAATATGTTCCTGGCAAATCGATTACAGTATAGAGGTTTCCGCGATGTTCATATTCACCTTCAGCTTTTAATACCGTTTTCCCAGTCCAGTTTCCAGTATGCTGTTTTAATCCGGTCAACGTATTAAATAATGTACTTTTTCCTGTGTTTGGATTCCCAGCTAATGCGATGCGATGTTTCTTCATTGTGAATCATCTCCTATCAAGCTTCCTAATATAAGAGAGCTTTCTTCATTTCGAAGCGCGATTGTTGTATTGCTTACTTGATATGCAGTGGGATCGCCAAGCGGGCTCTTTTGTAATACTTTAATTGTTGCACCGGGAATGAACCCTAAATCTAGTAAACGACGTTTCATCGTTCCTTCTAATCTGATTTTTTCAATTTGTACGAGCTGACCTGTTTTAAAAGTAGAAAGTGGTTGAGTTTTAACCAATGTCATAAGAGTTACCTCACCTCTATTTTTTTAGTACGAGTTCAAAAAGTTTCCCTAGGGAAACTTTTTATTAATATTATACTAGATGATAGTGGATGCTGTTGTCAATTGTTACTTTAGAAATATTCAATCATTTCTTTAGGTGTTCCAATTTATCTCACATTAACTGGCAGTAAAACCCCCACTTCAAGCTTTGTTAAGTGGGGGGAGTATTCATATGTAAGTCGCGCTGAGGTTTTAGTTGTTTTAACAGGAGAAACGTAGAATTTTTGTAAAGACAATCTTAATAAAATCGTAGAAGTATATTTTGAAATTTACATTCAATTTACATTATTAAAACTAGATTTACAATGAGTACGGTTTCTTAAGGTTTTTCACTTTTTTTTTGTAGAAAAACAATGAATATATATAGCTTTTTCTAAAGATATACTGTCTTTACTTAAAATTAAAAAACGCTTAACACTGACATAATATTAGTATTCTACAATGAATTTGTATTACGGATTATGCACATAATAACGTGGAAATGAAAAGTGATAATTAAATGGGGGTACAAAACATGGTTATGAAAAAAGGCTTGAAATTTTCTTTAGCGGCATTAGTAGTTGCGGGTGCTTTAGTAGGGTGCGGGAAATCAGAAAGCACAAAGGAAACTGCTAAAGGTGGTAATGAAGCGAAGCAAGAATTATCGGGGACAATTACAGCGGCTGGTTCTACAGCACTTCAACCACTTGCAGAAGAAGCAGCTAAAGAATTTATGGGCAAAAATTCAAAAGTATCAATTACAGTTCAAGGCGGCGGTAGTGGAACTGGAATTAACCAAGTAGCTTCTGGTGCGGTTCAGGTTGGTAATTCCGATGTTCCTGCTGCGGATAAAATAAAAGAAGCAGATAAAGCGAAAGAATTAGTAGATAACAAAGTTGCAGGTATCGCATTTGCGTTAGTAGTAAATAAAGATGTAAAGGTTGATAACTTAACATTAAAACAAGTACAAGATATTTTCTCTGGTAAAGTGACAAACTGGAAAGATGTTGGCGGAAAAGATGAAAAAATTAATATAGTTAACCGCCCAGCGGCTTCTGGTACACGTGCTACATTTGAAAAAACAGTTATGAAAGACGTGAAAATTAACGATGCTACAGGTACAACACAAGATTCAAATGGTGCAGTAGAGCAAGCAATCAACTCTACACCAGGATCTGTTAGCTACTTAGCTATGTCCTACATGACTGGCGACAAAAAAGGATCGTTAAAAACATTAAAAATTGATGGTGTAGAACCAAAAACTGAAAATATTTCTGCTGGTAAATATCCGTTCTGGTCTTATGAATACATGATTACAAAAGGTGAAGCAAAAGATGCAACAAAAGGCTACATTGATTATGTAAAAGGTAAAGAATTTGAAAAGAAAGTAGAAGAGATGGGTTACATCCCAATGTCTAAATTAAAGCAATAATATAAAGTGAAACTTTAATCAGTGGGGGGTTTTATCCCCCACTGATTATTAGTTGAACCAATCGGGCTTTTACGGGCAGTTTATCTCCCACCTAACTTCTTAAGAAAAGCGGAAGTGGCTCGTTCAGAATGTGAGGGGGATGGAACTTCTGACGTAGAGGTGTTTTTTACCTCGTAGGAAGAAGTGAAGCCACCGAACATTCTAGCCACTGGAGCTGGACGATGTTTTCGCTGAATTTTGAGGTGGGAGTATTACTGCTCGTTAATGCGGGATAAAGCAGGGCTGGCTGTTTAGCCAGTCCTGTTCATTTCAATATATGAAGTGAGGTTGTGGTCTTGTGATGAAGGGGAAAAAACAAATTAACTACGTAAAAAGTGAATATATTGGAAGAACACTTGTAACGCTTTGCGGTTTATTAATTGTTGCTATTACATTAGCTATTATCGCATTCATTTGTGCAAAAGGAATTCAATCATTTACACAAAGTAATATCTCGATTTCAGAAGTGTTTACATCAACAAAATGGGCACCGAATGAAGGGAATGGAAGTTTTGGAGCTGTTATTTTCATAGTTGGATCGACGCTAGTGTCACTTGGGGCAGTAATCATTAGCGCACCGATTGCAATTGCACTTGCAGTGTTCATGAATTTAATTTCTCCGAAGTTTGGAAACAAGGTGTTAAAGCCAGTTTTAGAAATGTTGGTAGGGATCCCATCTGTTGTATATGGTTTACTAGGGGTCACGATTTTAATTCCGATTTTACGAGATTCATTTGGTGGTGTAGGATTTAGTTTAATTGCCGGTATTATTGTATTAAGTATTATGATTTTGCCAACGATTGCAAGTATTGCTTCTGATGCAATTCGTTCGGTTCCTTTTGAGTATTTAGAAGCCTCTTATGGTTTAGGATCGACGAAGTGGCAAGCGATTAGTCGTATTATTGTTCCGGCTGCAAAACAAGGTATTTTAACAGGGGTTGTTCTTGGATTAGCTCGAGCTTTCGGGGAAGCATTAGCAGTGCAAATGGTAATAGGAAATACAATAAAATTACCGGAAGGAATTTATAGTCCAACTTCAACTTTAACGGGTATTTTGACGATGGATATGACAAATACGTTAAATGGAACAGCCTGGAATAATGCGCTATGGACGTTAGCGATGATACTGCTTTTGATTTCTTTCTTATTTATCGTAGTAATTCGAGCGATTGGCCAAAGAGGTGAAAGATAACGATGAATGCTAGAACAGTTAATAATATATGGACAGGTATTTTATATGCAGTTGCCTTCTTTATAGTCACTTTACTTGTTTTTCTTGTATATGAAATTTTACAAAAAGGTTGGGGATTTTGGGATCCGAGTTTTTTATTTGGAGAGCCGAGTAATACAAGAGCAGGAGGAGGAATTGGACCTCAATTATTTAACTCCTTTTACATGCTTGTTATTACATTGATTATCTCTATTCCTTTAGGCCTCGGTGCAGGAATTTACTTGGCGGAATATGCAAAGCAAGGTCGTTTTTTAAATTTTGTTCGCTTATGCATTGAGACAATGGCTTCCTTACCTTCTATTGTAGTCGGTCTATTTGGATTGCTTGTGTTCGTTACAACGGCAGGTTGGGGATATACTGTTATGGGCGGAGCTTTAGCCTTAACAATTTTAAATTTACCAAGTTTAACACGCGTTTGTGAAAATGCAATGACAGAAATTCCAGCGAATGTGAAAGAAGCAAGTCTTGGATTAGGTGCAACAAAGTGGCAAACAATTGTAAGAATTATGCTTCCATCTGCATTGCCGCAAATTATTACAGGTGTCATTTTAGCGGCTGGACGTATTTTTGGTGAAGCGGCGGCACTCATTTACACAGCTGGATTAACGTCACCGATTTTAAACTCGGCAGCGGACTTTTCAAGCCCTTCACATCCATTAAATCCATTTCGACCAGCAGAAACATTAGCTGTGCATATTTGGAAGTTGAATTCTGAGGGAATTATCCCTGACGCGAAACTAATTGCAACAAAATCAGCAGCAGTATTAATTATTATGGTATTACTATTCAATATTATTGCACGCTTTACAGCATCTGTACTTCATAAGCGCTTTACTGGTACGAAAAAAACTCGCAAAAGTAAGAAAGTAAAAGCAGCATAACTTTTATATACAAAGTGAATAACAGATATAAAAAACTCCTTTCTTTTAGGTGGGCCAGAGCATTTGGCCATGCATAGAAGCGGTCAGGGCTTTTTTCTGCCACGTGCAAGGTTTAAAACAAAGGGAGAAAGCGAGCGGATATCAATTTTCGTTTTGTATTGCTGCGATTTATATGCTGAAAAATTAAAAAGAATTTAATTATAAAATAAAGAGAGTGTCCTAAGAGTTTGAGGAAATACTCTTGTTTTGTCAAAGAAGGAAAAGCCGTATTCAGAAGTCTGAATACGGCTTTTATATTTTTAAGATTTAGGAACATTTGTATAAGATTCATGTCGTTTTTTACGGTGCTTTCTACTACCGATTTGATCTAGCAATTCGTACATAACGGGTACGACAACTAGTGTTAGTAATGTAGAAACTAATAAACCGCCAATGACTACAACAGCTAAGCTTTTAGATACCATGCTTCCTGCTTGTGTATCACCGAATAATAGAGGAAGCATTGCGAAGATGGTTGTAATAGCTGTCATAATAATTGGGCGCAACCGTACTGAACCAGCTTCTAATAGTGCTTCTCTTGTTGCCATTCCTTTTTCGCGGTTTTGTTGTACACGTTCTATTAATACAATTGCATTCGTTACAACAATCCCGATTAGCATTAAAGCTCCGATAAGAGAGTTTAAATCGACAGGTGTTTGTGAAATAATTAAACCTAAAATCCCGCCTACAGCTGCTAATGGGAGAGAGAATAAAATTGCAAATGGTGCACGCGCTTGCCCGAAAGTAATGACCATAATTAAGTAAACAACACCAATTGCAATTCCCATAATCTTGAATAAATCAGTGAAATTTTCTTGCATCGATTCTGTTGCTCCAGCAATGTTAACTTTCGCTCCATCAGGCAATTTCAAATCTGCAATAGCTGTATTTACTTCTGCACTTACTTTACTTAAGTCTTCACCTTTCGCTTCTGCTGTAACTTGAATTGTTTCTTTTCCGTCCTTGTGAAATATTTCGGTTTGTATTTGTTTTTCGGAAATAGTTGCAACATCTTTTAATGCGATTAAACCAGTGATTGGTGACAAAATATTTGAGTTTAAAATCGCATCTTTATTAGGAGTCTCTGTTTTTTTGTGTTCTAGCATAAGAGTTGTCTTTTCATTGTCCAGTGTGATTTGACCAATTGGTGATTTTTTCATTAAAAATGCAACTTGTTGTCCGATGACTTCAGAACTTAGTCCTGCTTTTTCTGCTTTTGTTTGATCGACGTTAATAACCCATTCGTTTTTCTCTTCCTCTGTATTCGTTTTTACTTTTGAAAGACTATTTAAGCTTTTTAACTTTGTAGTAACAAGGTCGGAAGCTTGTTTTAAGTCTTTATTATTGTTTGCAGTGACGTTAAATTGTAATGCGTTTCCGCCGCCGAAATTTGAAAAGCTTACTTTTATATAATCAAATGTCGCTGGTTGAAATTGATTCTGTTCTTTTTTTAGTTTATTAATGTACGTTTCAAGGTCAATTCCCTTTTTAAACCCTACAAATATACTTGCGAGATTGTTTTTTGTTGTTTGTCCCCACTGGGCATCTTCTGAAGCGGAACCCATTCGTAATGTAACGTCTTTTACCCGTGAATCTGCAAGTAATTTTTTCTCTAATTCAAAAGCTTGTTGTCTCCCTTTCTCTAAATCGTAATTTGCAGGGAATGTCATATTAATAGAAAGCATGGTGTTATCATCAGATTTAATATTGGCTTTTGGGAGTAGAATATAAGCTGCAATTGAACCAACGAATAATAAAAAAGCGGTAAGTAAAATGATAAATTTATGTGATAACGACCATCTTAAAATGGCTGTATAACGTTTCGTTTCTTTTTGCTCCGTATGTTTTGTTTTCCTTAAAAGTAGAAAAGCCATGAGCGGCACAACTGT
Source organism: Bacillus multifaciens (assembly GCF_030756675.1). GTDB lineage: Bacteria > Bacillota > Bacilli > Bacillales > Bacillaceae_G > Bacillus_A > Bacillus_A multifaciens. The sequence goes on along the minus strand of NZ_JAVBXD010000022.1, from coordinate 1,838 downwards.
TAAGGCTACTAATAAAGATGAAAGAATTGAATATACAACCGCCAACACCATAGGTAACATAAATTCACCGATTCCACCCGCTACAAAACCGATAGGTAAAAAAACAGCGACGGTTGTTAAAGTTGAAGACGTAATCGCGATTGCAACTTCTTTCGTAGAATCAATGATGACGTCTTTTGAGAAAGTATCTTTTTGTAAGCGCCTGAAAATGTTTTCGATTACAACGATGCTATCATCGACAAGACGTCCGACAGCAACTGCTAATCCGCCTAATGTTAAAATATTTAAAGTGATATTGGACTGATCAAGTAAAAAGAGTGTAAGGAGTATGGATAATGGGATACTAACAATAGAAATTAGAGTAGTACGAATGTTACGCAAGAAAATTAAAATGATAAATGTAGCGGCAATCGCACCAAGCACAACTTCTTTCCCCATACTTGTAACAGCATTTTCAACCTGTTCGTGTGTGGACATAAGTGTTTTTATCGTGAAAGTGTCTTTATATTGCTTACTTATATCATCAACTTTGCTCTCGATTGCTTTTCCGATTGTAACAGCATTTTTGCTCGGTTCTTTCATAATGACTAGTACAGCGCCGTCGTCTCCGTTAATGTGAGAAACTGCATCATGATGTTGTTTTAATTCGATTTTTGCGATATCACTTAATTTTACTTGTGGTGTGAGTGTAATGTTTTTGATATCTTCAATGCTTTTTATTTCTCCAATTACACGAAGTAGATGATTTTCATTATTTATAGATATTTGTCCAGCTGGTATAGAAGCTTCTTTTCCTTGAAGAGCAGATACGATTTGTGATGTTACAATGTTTTGATCTTTCATTTTAGCGGGATCTAATACAATAGATAATTCTGATGTTGATTTCCCATAAAACATAACATTAGAAACACCGTCGATATTTTCAAGTTGTGGGATAATTTCTTTTTCAATTTGTTTTTCATCGGCTTTTGTAAAGCCATTTTTCTTTTGGACTGTAATTTGTGCGAGTGGAATCATAGAAGTATTTAGCTGGCTGACAACAGGTTTCATTATGCCTTTTGGAAGTGGCATTCCATTTGTGAGTTTTTCAACTTCACGCGCTGCATCTTTCATATTTGTCTTTGCGGTATACATAATTTCAATCTTTGACAATCCTTCACTTGTTGATGATGTAATCGTATCGACATGTGAAAGATTTCGAAACTGCTTTTCAAGAGGTTCTGTTACTTCTTTTGTCATTGTTTCAGCATCTAGTCCTTCAGATAAGGTAGTGATTGTTACAACTGGTTGATCCATGCTTGGTAAAAACTCCATCGGTAATTTAGAGCCGGAATAAATACCTAGTACAGAGATGAGAAAAACCATGATGATAATAGCGGCCCTATTTTTTAATGAAAACTTCGTCAATCTTTCCATAAATAAATTCCTCCATAATAGGGTTTGATGGTTACTGTTTTACTATATAACAAAGGGGAGGGTTTTAGAGTTAAATCTATGTAAAAAATTTCTAAAAAAAATCTTAAGTGAGGTGTTCTTTGGATAGTTAGCTAAAGGTTTATAAAAGGATTGAATTGATAGCATAAAAAACTTTCTTTTTTTCTTGAAAAAATACTTGTATTAAAAAAAAGAAGATGATATATTAATAAACGTCGCTGATGCACGAAAGCAGAAAGCGAAAAAATAAAAAACTTAGTTGACATCGAATAACTGAAATGTTAGCATAAGGGAGTCGCAAATGAGCGGCGGATAAGTTCTTTGAAAACTGAACGAAACAAACAACGTGAAACGTCAATTTTTATTTATGATGCTAGACAAACACTTTATTGGAGAGTTTGATC
>NZ_JAVBXD010000021.1 GCF_030756675.1 Bacillus multifaciens | reverse complement strand
ATCTTGGATTTTTACCAGATGCTTTTTCTACAAATGCAGTGTGATCTTGATTCATTACAACTCCGGTCTTTCCTTCGTCTAATTGTGCTTGTGTAATGTAAAGAAGATCGTGTTCTGAGACAGATTTTGCATCAGGGTTTAAATCTATGATTATACCCGCTTGAGTAATTTTAAGTTGCTGCCCAGATTTTAATTTATGAATTTCAATTTTCCCATTTGGATAGAGTACTTTAACTGATTTAGTAAAATTCGAATCACCTTCTGTATGATGCATGGAAATATTAAATTCCCCAGATGTAAAATTAGGAGCCTTGTAAGCTATATTTTCTGCATATACATCAATGGTAGTGCTTGGTTTTATATCCCCAGGGGCTAGTCCAAGTCCATCATAAATGTTTGCTATAGCACCTAATGCAGTAATCGTTACATCTAGTACCGTACCTATCCCTGCGCTAGCCTTATTTTCTGCAACAGGGGCCATAGAAAAAAGAATACCTAATGCTGCTGTTGCAGGAATTACCTTCTTTCCAATCCCAGTTGTTTTTAAATTTTTTTTCATAACGTCATTCCTCACTTTGTATGTATGTATGTTTTTCCCTACTGATTAAAAAGAATTTAATGTTCGGAATCCCATCTTAATTTAAATATCTTTCAAATTACTTTCATAAATGTTACAAAAGTCTTGCAATCATCTCATTTCTTTGCTGATGTAACGGGAAGAGTAAACCAAAATTCACTCCCTTGTTTACCGTCTAAACGATCTCGCACACCAATTTCGCCTTTGTGCATTTCAATTAATGATTGTGCAATGGCTAATCCAAGTCCAGATCCCCCAGATTGTGAGCTTCTTGATGGATCTGTTCTAAAAAAGCGTTCAAATATGCGCAGTTGATCACTATAAGCAATGCCTTCTCCTTCATCACGCAAAATGAATTGAACGTGCTGCTTCTGCTTATTTTCTTCTACAATTAACTCAATCGTTCCAGATACGGGAGAATATCGAATCGCATTATGTAACAAATTGCTGATAACCCGTACAATCTTACAAGGCATAATCCAGAGCCTAGGCAATGTATCAGAAACGCGTAATTGTAAATCGATTTGTTTTTCTTCTAATAAAATAGAATGTGCATCCAACACTTCTAATAGAATACGATCTATATGTGTGAAACTTGGATAAAAATCTTCTTGTCCAAGTTCTAACTTAGAAAGATCAAATAAGTCATTAATTAATCCACTTAATCGTTGTATTTCCTTATGGATTGTCGTTAAGTACTGCGTTTTCATTTCGGGATTTGCAATTACATCATCTTGTAATGCTTCAATCATCAATTGTATGCTAGCCATAGGTGTTCGTAAGTCATGTGAAATATTCGCAATGATCTCTGTACGTGCTTTTTCTCCTTCTTCTAATTTCGTAAACCCTTCTTTTAATTTTTTCGCCATTTGTTGAAAGGCTGTTGCTAACTCTTTAAACTCTTGTGGTCCTCGTCCAATTCTATACACTGTTCCAAATTGTCTATCGCTAAATTGTTTTGTTAATGCAATTAAATTTTGAATAGATTCCGTAATAGGGCGTGTTAATAGCCAATAAATAATCGTTGAAAACGCCATTGCTACGGTTACAATTCCTATGAATAGCTGCGTTTGTTCCGGTCTAAGTAACATTTTCATTTCGCTATACCAGATAGCAATCAGCATAATGCCGGTGCTTAATAGATTCATCAATAACAATTGATTCCGTAATTTCATATTGTAGTTCCCCCTGTTGTCTCAAACCAATAATCTGTGCTTCTCTAACTCTTCATATAGATGATTCATTAACACAGTTACTGCCTTAATCTCCTCGTATTCAAGCCCCCAAATTTGTTCAAGAATTCGAGAGCGTAAAAATACATATTTTAAATGTTTTTTGTAATACAAAGTACCTTAAGTACCCCTTGTTGTAAAATAAAATTAATATCAGTAAACACATCTTAGCTTAAATACCTTTCAACTTTCTTGCAAAAATATAACAAAATTCTTTCAAGAATATCACTAAAGATCAAAAGGCTTAATTGAAATTGCGGAACTCACTTCTTAACAAGGCTGGATGAATGATTATGTAGATATGATGAAATAGAGAAAAGTTTATAATTTGAAGAACTAATAGATATAAAAGTTTCATCCATGATACGATGACCATTAAATCCGTGAGAACTCTTTGAATTAAACAACTTTATCCCCCTATACGATTAACAAAAAAAACCTAAAAAATATAACATACCTCACAATTCTTCTTTGTAAAATTAGGAACGATAACTTTGCCGTGGATTAATTATTAACCCCTAAGCTTGCCGTGAATGCTGTAGCTTTGTAATAAAGTTTGATCAAAAACCTGTGATTACAAGAACTTTATTCTTCAATATTGCGAAAATTTGGTTTGATAGCTTAAAGCAACTAGATTTTGAATCAAGCAAATTCTAGTTATTTTTCCACATTATGAGTAATTCGTTGAACATTCGCTCTTCATAAAAACGGGGGATTGAGAAAAATTTAATTTGCTAAGTTGGTCGGTTGGCTTAAAATTAAGTTAGGGGATTGTTTAATTTTATAAAAAATAGGTATTAGATTTTAAATACTCGGAGGGTATGAGTTTGAAACAAATTATTTATTTACTTAGACATGGAGAAACTGAATTAAATGTAAAAGGCCGGTATCAGGGGGAACTTGATTCAGCACTAACGTCTGATGGCATTGAACAAGTCAAAAAGAATGCAAAATTACTAAAAATACTAATAGATCACCCTAAAGAGTGGGAGTTTATTTCCAGTCCATTAGGAAGGGCGCAACAAAGTACTGATATAGTATGTGAGGTTATAGGTTACGATAGAAATAAAGTTAAAATGGACGATCGATTAAAAGAAGTCTCTGTCGGTAAATGGGCTGGTTTAACTACAAAAGAAATTGAAAAATCTTGGCCGGAACTCATGGAAAATACTAATAATTACAATTGGTATTTTAATTCCCCTAGTGGAGAAAGCTATGATTCAGTTGTAGAGAGAGTATCTGAATGGCTACATTCTATACAAAATAAAGAAAAAGTAATAGTAATGTCACATGGACTTACTGGAAGAATAATAAGAGGAGTATATCAGGGGATAACAAAAGATCAAGCATTAGTCTTAGAAGTATCTCAGAATACTTTCTTTAAACTATCTGATAAGCAAATAGAAAGTTTTTGTTCAGAGTATGATAAATTTTATTAAATGGGACTCCATCTTATGAGTGAAAAGGTTATATTTTCAAACTGAATAACATTCCCATATAAAAAATAAATCGAACCTTAAATTTCAAAAAAATCAAACGATAAATTTTTCTATTTTAAGTAGAAATAATCAACGTTTGCCGCAAACAAAAAGAACCATAAACTTGCCGAAACGGCAAACTTATGGTTCAAATCGCACAATGTGACTTTACCCATAAAGTTGCCGCTAAAGGAAGCATATCTTTGCCGGAAATCACATGTTTTTGAGGAGATTTAGTTGATTATTCGAGGAAAAAGGAAACATACCTTCGCCGTGGATTAATTATTAACCCATAAGCTTGCCATGAATGCTGTTGGTTTGTAATAAAGTTTGATCAAAATGCTTGGGTTATTTGTTGCTAGTGAATAATTTTTCATAAAAAAGTTTAATCATTTTTCTACCTGTGTTTGCTCAACAATCGCGCCCAATTGCGATATTATTAAATTGTTACCCTTTTTCCCTTTTCGGCCAAATAAAATTGCTTATGGCAATCAAAAGATCGATACCCAACACAAGTGTCCATACTTTTAGAAAGCCAGCCAACACTTCTGTTCGAGAAGAATCGTTAATTAAATAGATTAAGACAAATAAAATTCCGGCACCTATTAGAAAAGCAAGCACATGTTGTCCCCAGCTTTTAAAGTAGTGTTTCGCATAATCAATGCCAAATCTTTTAACTGGTTTCGCTCCTTGTTTCATCACATAATATTGAAAGCGTATATCAGCCCACTCAATCATACTCCTACCGAATGCGATTGAGATTCCAATATAAACAGCAGCTATTGCATGCACTTGGGTAGCAGTCGCACCACGATACAAGTCGACACCCGTAACAACTAATAAAATTAAATCAATAACAGGTGTTAAAGCTAGGAAAAACAATCCTAATTTATTTTTCTTAAGGATATATCGTGTGAGCAGACCTAAAGTTATAACAAGCCAAAACCCTATTTCACAAGCAACGATCAACCACGCAATTACATTCACCCCAACACCCCCTTGTACAACGCACGCAATTACTCGCTTTTCCTTAACAGTACCACAATATGGCCCTTTAGTGGAGTAACTTTATTGCCGCTCAACAGTTCCTTAATCCGTCTTTCAGTTCAGATCTTCTTTTCACTATAAAAACATCCCTTTAGATAAACTGATCCAAAGGGACAAAACATCGCGTCTTTTTTATAAACACCGTGACTTTATTTAAAAGCGACATTAAAAATATTCTTCAAATCCTGGAAGCATAAGTTTGCCGCAAACAAAAAGAACCATAAGTTTGCCGAAACGGCAAACTTATGGTTCAAATCACACAAAAATGTGACTTGAATCATAAATCTTCCTATTATTAACCCATAACCCTTCCTAAATCTAAATAAAATAGAGTAATTTTATCCACCATGATAACAATTAATTGAAGCATAACACTTCCGAAATTTATTTTTTAACCCCTAACCCTTCCTGAATCTTCATGATATTGACCAATATTATCCAGATGTCAAACTGTTTCTAAAAAAAGATAAGGATATTCCCCCCTCCTTAATATAAAAATCAATGCAACAAGCGATTAAAAATTTGAGTTGTAAAAATAATATAAAATTGTTTAATTTTGTTCTTAAAAAACAGTAATCGCCTATCCATAAATTTGATAGGCGATTATTAAAGTTGTTTAAGACGTCGCGACTTTACTTTAAACGCATAATCTAACAGAAAAACTTTGCCCAAAACATTTCAGTTTAATTTCTCTTTTAATCTCCTTTCAAATCTTTCTTTATATAAGGAATAATTATGTAGCGAGATATTCTCATAATACTCACTAAAACCATTCCTTAAAGTTGATTGAGAAATATTCAGTTTTACACAAACATCAAGTATCGATATTATTCCTTCAGTTCGTAAAACCTGTTGAAGGTAGTTTTCTGCATAATCTACATCTACATTTTCGTATATGTCTTTTTTTATTTTGATTTCTTCCTTAGTATCTCTATTAATGAATGGTATTTTTTGATCACATAATAGCTCAATTAATGTCTGCTTAGTTAAATAACTTATTTTTAAAAGAAAAGTGAGCGGAGGAGGGACATCTCTAACTTTAAGAGGAGTAATCGTAAATTTGCTGACATTAAAATACTCACACATCGTTCTATAGCTACCCATAAAGATTTCATTTAATACTCTATGAACTATGAAGTCGATATTTTTGAGGCTGGGCACTTTAATACGTGGCATATGCGCTAACAAATCTCCCATACAATACGCAACCCAAACTTCCCAGTCTTCCACATTATCCTCAGAAACTTGCTGCTCATAAAGTTTACTTTTACAATACATGCATAATCCTAATTGAATCTTTTTATGTAAAAAAGGATTCGATTTATTACAAACTTGGCATACTACTCTTAATTTAACTTTATGTTTTAAACAGATATTTACATCATCAAAATTCCATATCAACTGATTATATACATGCCCTTTTTCTTCTAAGCTTTCTCTATAACAGCAAGGGCACCAAGCTTGAAAACCTCTGAATAAGTTCACGATATTTAATACTCCATTTATTAAATTTATTGTGGTGTATTTTATATCACTAACTGCAGTTAAGTCCACTAAAGCATCTACAATTTTTAGAGAAAATTCATTTCCTCCCATTAACTCGTTTGCCTGTGAAAATGCACCAGTCTTAGATACTCTTAAAGGATTAGAAACTAATGGATTAATCTCATAATCCATTAGTTTACAAATCCCTACATTATGAACATTAGCTAATCTTATCATATAACTAGTAATATTCTCTACGTATGGTGTTCCAATATCAAAAGGAATGAGTGAATATAATCTAGAACGTTCTTCCAAAAAATCTCGCCAACATATTTCCTTTATAATTCTCACACTAGAATTATAAATACTAGTCATTAGTTGTACCTACTTTATCCCTTACAGGATTTCTTTTACCAACTGACCCTCTTACTTTCTTAACAGAAGAATTGTTTATCTTCTTTTGACTATTTAATCCGATCCTACTGATTAAATCCATTCGTTCTTGTTCATTTTCAATAAATAATTTTTCTCCTTGCTCTATTTCCTCAAATAAGGTTAATAAAGCATTGATAGATAGGGCATGCTTATTTAATATTTCTAATGTAATAGTATTTTCATCATTATCTATTGCATCACCTAGACAGCGCGTAAGCCAATCTTTTAATATCCCTATACACCCTAATGTCCTTTCATACAAAAGCTCTCCATACTCAATTAATTGTGGTTCTTTTCTTAACGGAAGATGTTTCTGAAACACATAAAGTACAGATAGGAATGTATGATACTCCTCCTCATGATCTGCTCGATATCTTTGGAAATGCATATGAGCTGTTCTTCTACTCAATTGCCCGCTTAAACTAACAAATTCTTTCAGCTCATAGGTTCCAATTAAAATATGAGGAACATTTGTCATATTCGCTAGTGATTTTATAGCATCTAGTTGATCTTGCAGTTTTTTAGCGCTTGATACCTTTAGTAGATGTTGAGCTTCATCTATTAAAAATGCTACTGGCCTTCGATATTTTAAAGCATTTTCTAGAGATCTTCTTAGTTCTGGCGTAGAATTGGCATCATGGTAATTAAACTTTCTCTTTTTCTTCTCCATTCCTGTTAATTTTGATTGATCTAGATTAATCTTAAAATTAATTAAAGGTTCTTGTAGATACTCTAACGCTCGACGATAATAATCCTTCCAGTTAAATACTCCTGAATCTGAACTTACTAATTCCAATCTAACTATAGGTATTCTGCATAAATCTTCGCTTAACTCATCCAACAAATTTTTAACAAAATATGTTTCAATCGATGCCCCTAAGGTAGTTTTTCCAACACCACTAGGCCCTAACACTAAACATATAGAAGAACCCGCTGGATTATTGATATATGAAATCAATTGTTCTTGCACCTGTTGTATCCGTGTATGTTCCACAACACATTTTTGAAAATAATTTAATCTTCTTTCCTTATCAGCATGCAATAACGACATAGGGAAGCCTCGGGATTCATTTTCCAATTTTAATCACCTCTATGATAAATATTGAATTGCTTAAAGGGCTTAAAAGATTTTCTTTCTTTTTCTAAATCCTCTTCATAATTATCATTTTCTGTGTTATTTTTTGAATTTGAAATATTAGATTCTAGTGGCAAATCTACAATTTTTTTAAGTTCCGTATCTTTTAAGTTCTGTACCATCATTTTTTCTTCTTTTTCCAATTTACTAATAAACGCAGCAATCTTTCGAGCATTAATTGTGTAACCTCCAGAATGTAAGGATTTTTTCTTTTTTATCTCTTCTGTAGCTATTCTCAACTCTTTTTCTGTTTTTCCTTTGAGGTCATAGTATAACTCTGATGTACACTTAATCCATTTTCCCTTAACATATGCATAAACGACACTAATGTCATAGGGATCGTATCTTATAGCCACACTTTCACCCTCTAGTTGTGGACTTTTAAATGCATAATTCCAATAGTTAATGTAATTTACTCTAATACCTGTTCTAGAGTTTATAGTAACTTTACCATTACGAGTAGAAGGTAAAGTCATAATTACAAATTCATCATCATATTTAATATAAGTAGATTCTCTGTTACCAGCCTTTTTTATTCCCAATTCAAATGCTTCTTGAGGGGATTGACCATCTAAAGAAGGGTGAATATTATGGTGATAGATTTCCTCAATCCACTCATTAAGTACTTCATTTAGTCTCCCTAAAGTCCAAATTGCATGTTGCTTAGGGTTTACTGATTTTGTCACCTGTCGTGTATTTTTCATAATCTTAGTATTACCTTGTAAGTTGTGAATAAGACTTGTATTTGTTGTTCCAAATAAACGCTCTATAATATTTCCAAAGCGAGCTTTTGCTGGTGGGCGCACCTTTTTGTGCAATTTATTGTAAGCTAAAAGTGTATCGAAATATATACTATGAAATTCTTTTCCTCCATCCACCACAATGTTCTTAGGTAGTCTACCATGTTTATATACACACTTTCTTAACACCATCATTGCAGCCTTATAACTCGGGGGATCAAATGATATATGAAAGGATAAATTCTTCCTAGAATAAGCGTCTACTAAAAATGTAATGTATGGTCGTCCTAATATACGGTTCGTAGTAGAACACCTTAATTCAATATCTAATTCTGTATGATCTATGTGGGATATTTGAAATGGACGTTCGCCATGACGAGGGACTTCTGATGATAAATTCCAATAAAATTCTTCATATTCATATGCAGCACGGTTTCCTTGTCGTTTCTTTACTTGTTCATACTTAGGTCTATTATTAATAGCTACACAAAATGTTTTATAACTTGGTGCAAGGAGTGATTCCTTTTCACATATTCCCAAGAATTGTCCATACACTGTATATTTATTCTTCTGTTTTATATTTTCGTATTCTGTCTCTATAAATTTCTCCATTAATTCAATGGTTTCTGAAGGTAGCTTACGATTTCGATTTCCTTTCTTTTTATAATTTGGTAATAAACCAACGTAACCATTCCCAAATAATTCTTCCGCATCCCTATAGTTTTTCAACCATGTCCTTACTGTTCGATCGGTGACTCCTATATCTTGAAACTTTTCTTTTTGGAGAGCTTTTTGTACAATTTCTAATCTTTGATTTGCCTTCTCTAAATCTTCAGGACTTGCTTCTAGAATAGGATTTAAAAATTCTTCATTAACTGTTGAAGTAACTTGAATATTTTTAGATTTAATTTTTGATTGGTTAAATAATTCAATTAAATGTAACCTCGGTAATTCTACTATATCTCCATCAGTAGAAAGCAGGGAAACTGTGTCTACTCCATTATTTAAAATTTTCCATTCAATCCCATTCCACAATAGAACTTCATTTATACTGATTTCTAATATATTAACTTGTTTTTCTTCACATAAAGGCAAAACCTCTATTCCTTTATACGCTTCGTAATGTTGCTTAGATTGAAAGATACGAACATTATCCAAATTAGTGAGAACTTCTTTCTCCAAATCAATATATAGTTTTTTTCTAGCGATTAATCTGTAAACATCATCTACCTTAGCTACTTTTATTGATTGAATTAAATTTGATAATGTAATTCCAAATTGATTAGACACAATATCCCATATCTCTTGTATACTCTCTTGATTTATAGAACATGAATTTTCAATTAGATAATCTTCTAAGAACATCAGGTTTCTATATAAAATACTATTTATATCCCGAGGTGTTCTAATTTTAAATTGTAAACCATACTGATTAGCTGCCTCTTCGTACGAAGGGCACCTCCATTCTCCATTCTCACTCCTAAAATAACGATTCGGTTCTTTTTGAGATAGCTTTTCTAATTGCTCTTCCGTTTTCCATTCCTCTATCATAACATTTTCCTTATATAAAACTAAAAAATCTGGCGTATAAAGATATGATACCTTTTTTTCATTTTGATTGATGTAACTCACTTTTAATGTACAAGGTTGATCATAATATTCTAAAACACCCGAATTAAATTCCATAAGATATATCGCGGCTAACTCTACCGTGTGACTCTCAAATTGAATAGTCATTCCCATTTTTGTACTAGAATAACGTCCTGCAACATTATTCTTTTTGCTTTGTACACTCCGAACTGGAGATGAATCTCTAACTCTACGAATCAGCTCGATGCCCTCTGGTTTTAAATTTAATGAATTACTCCATTCTTCAAATCCCCGTTCCCCTAACAAGTAACAAAACTCCTTTCTAACTCTTTTTTATAAAACAACCTTAACTTTTTATTTTTAAGTATGGCAGGCTTATTCATAACGTCCTCTATTTTCCTTCTACTTGGATAAATACCTTTTTCCTTACAAGTAGCAATAGCCACAGAGATCTTATTACAATTTTCATCGTAGTTCTGTTGGGTCTTCACCTTTATATGTTCCTTGTATCTAGCAGATATTCCTTTACATATATCAGGAAAATATTTATATAAAGTTCTTTTACATAAACCCATTTCTAATGACACTTGGTTCATTGTTTTAGGTATATTGTCTTCTTCTAAATATTTTTTTAATAGCAACCAGATATCTTTATGCTTAATAATTCGTTTATTCCTTGTTGTTATCTGTATTTCTTCTCGTCTATCTAATAATCTTAATGATTCATTAACAAATATCGGTGTTGATACTATATCTTTTACATAAAAATTTAAAGGTGATACTCCACAAATATAGCAAATTTCTAATATCCGTTCCAAGGGAATAAGCCCTTTTCCCTTACACCAATCCCACATTGTCGTCTTAGGAACATTCAATAATCTAGCAAATTTTTCTTTATTACCATCCGTCAGAACCAAACACAATTTATTAAGGTTATTTGTAACTTGATTATCCTTTGAATAATTAGCAATTCTTTTTTTATTGAATATTAATTCCACAGAATTTTCCGCCATCCAAATATCCCTTATCTCACTTTGTTCAGAAATCTTACTACCTAACCAATTCTGACAATAAGGGCAATATCCCAGTATACTTTTCCTATGTAATATAGGAATTTCTTTATTACACTTATTACATTGTTTTTGAAGTTTACATGAATGTATATTACAGGATCTAACTGCTTTTAAATGCCATATTAGAGGATTAAATATTTCCAAACCAAGATTTAGCCACTCTTCATAGCACAATGGACACCAAGACAAACAGTCCCTAAATAAATTCCGAGAGGGAATTATTTCATCCAGTGATTGTAATGTGGTCTCACTCAGATTATTCACATTAGTAAGTTGAGTTAGCACATTTACCATGTCAATAGAATTCAAATCAAATCCATTGAGAGTTTTTGCACCATCGTAAAATCTATTTCCCCCACGTTCAATGCTGTTATTTAAAAATTCCTTTTTTAAAAGAGGAGCAATAATACTAGAAATTAAATTCCCAGGGGATACACAGTGCACTTTTGAAAGTCTTGTTATATAGCTAGTTAAAGATTCAACATACTCCCCATTAAAATTTAAAGGGCTTAAATCATAGAGTTTACTTCGCTGAGAATATGGAATTCTCATTTATAAGTCACCCCCTAATTTAAAAATAGCGCATTAACATTATTTCCCTTCCTAAAATAGAATAAACATTTGATTATTCTATTTTAAATATAAAACCAGGCAATGAAACATTATTTAGTACCTAAAACGTTTGTTCCGCACTATATGTTGTGTTAAAATACAATGGTATTATTTAGAACTAACTTCACTCTCCTTTAACTTTAACTACTAAAGGGAGATTTTAAATTTAAAGAGATGTAGGAGGAAGCGAATGGATCCTCGAGCTGATTCTATTTTTCAAATATTTGAAGAAGAAATACCAAAACATTACGATACAAATGTCATTAGGACATCTCAAGTACAAATGGCATTAGATATTGGGGACTTTTTAGAATCTAACAAAAAAATTATGATTATAGAAGCACCAGTCGGTACAGGAAAATCTTTAGGTGCATTAGTTCCACTTCTAGTTGATAAAAATCATAGTAAGTTCAATCAAAGGGCAATTATGTATGCAACCGCTACTATTAATTTACAAGGACAATTAATGGAAAGTGAAGTCCCCTTGTTAAATAAATTAGGATTAGTAAAAAGTCCAATTCTAGCAAAAGGAAAATCACATTATTATTGCCATTTCAATCTAAAAAAAGTTATGACTGACACAGAAAAAACTTTTTTTTCGCGTGCCGAACAAGATGTGTTCACCAATTTTTTTCAAACTAGTAATAGCGGGCAACGAAGTGATTTGGAAAGAGACTTTAGAGTTAACATAGAGGATAGTAAGTGGAGAAAGCTGGAACTTTCCAACAATTCATATTGTAGAGGTTGTCAATACTCTCTGAGTTGTCCAACTCTTCAACATAGAAGAAGATTTAAGGCAAGTGAGAATGACCTTGTTATAACAAACCATGATCAATTAATTAATTCATTTTTAAGTGCAATGGACATGGATAGTATATACGAACCAGTACTAAAAACTGATATGGGTGTTGTAGTAATTGATGAAGCACATGACTTTTTAGAAACATTTATCGGTCAGTTAGAACAGTCTTTTTCCCTTTCCAAATTGAAGAATGTTGAAAAATATATAAAAAAAGATAAGTATAAATGGGGGAAAGCTATATCCCATTTAAAAAATTGGTTGAAACAAGTTAAAGACGACAACGAAAGATTCGACACAGGCCGTTATAAACTAAGCAATCACGTATTCGCAACTCTGAAAGTATTACAAGGAGTTGTAAATGGAAATCTATTTGATGCAAAAGATAAAAGATCTGATATATTGGAAGATTTATCAATTGTTCTTCATAATTTTCTACAAAAACACGAGTATACATCTTGGGTAACCTTGGAAGATAATACATTTCATATAGTAAAAAATAACTATAAAGAAACTTTCAGGGAGATGTTAGATTACATCAAAATTAGGAATAAAATTATATTCATGTCTGGCACTCTTACAGTTAACGGTGATTTCTCATATATTAAAAATCAATGGAGAATCGAACCAGGAGAAGATACAACAAAAGTATTAGAGAGCCCATTTGATTATAGGAACCAAGCGCTTGTATACATACCTAAAGGTCTTGGGAATCCTAATCATGATGCATTTTTAGAAAAAGCGCTAAAAGAGACAAACAGATTACTCAAGTTAACGCAAGGCCGGACGCTTCTTTTAAATACCTCTAAAGAGCATATGGACGGAATTCATAATGGAATTAAAAATAAATTAGCCACTGCCGCTATTCCACTTTATAAACAAGGTGAAAGTGGTGTTGAAAAACTCACTAAACAGTTTAAAGATATAGAAGAAAGTGTATTAGTTGGATCAGGTAGTTTTTTTTCAGGTTTTTCAATAGCAGGGACTGCTTTAACTTCGGTTATCTTAAACAAATTACCATTTCCTCCTTCAGATCCTATTGTAGAGTTGTTGAGTCAAGGAGCTAAAAATCGTTTTGATGAAGTTAATTATCCGATGATGATTAATAAACTAGAGCAAGCAGTAGGTCGTTTAATTAGAAGCATTAAGGACTATGGAATCATTACAATACTAGATCAACGTATATACACATCAGATAGATACGGTAAAGATGTACAGAACTTATTAGAAAGTCATGGATATATATTAACAAGATCTTGGGACAGTGTAGTTTCATTTTATAAAAATAAACTACACAAAGGGGCAGAAGCAGAGTATAAACCTTACAACAGAAGTTTAATAAAAATCGGCAATATCCTTGGACGTCCTAAAAAAAAGAACAAAACAAAGACTCATATCAATTCATCTAAGAAGATTACCCAAAAACAAAAACTCTTCTTAGAAAAGGCATGCAAGGATGCTGGATTTATGGTGGATTTAAAAGGAGATACAATAATTTTATTTAAAAGGGTGTGTTTGAGTCTCTTCTTAACAAAACTCCCTTTCACTAAAATAATGAGAGATTTCCCGTATAAAGACCTTGATGAAAGAACTATATTAGAGGGTTATTTAGCTCATTTGAAATCAAAAAAAACGGTCGAAGAAATTCATCAGTATATGCTATCGGATATACTGATAGAGAAAAAATTATCACCAAACAAGGTAACTAAAGAGCAAAGAGCTTTTTTAAAAGAACTTATAGCACGAGAAAATTTAAGAACATCTATAAAACGAAATGTAAACGATGCATACAAAGTGGTCTATGATGAATTATACAGTACATGGAAAGACGTATCATACTTACAAGAACAATTCCCTTATCGAGATGAAGAAGAAAAGATGGATTTATCTACTTATCACGGAGGAAATAGAAGAAAAGCATATCCTATATGTACTAAACTAGGTTGCAATGGAGATTGTACTGAGGAACAACATATGAAAATAACAAATTATTTAATCAACACATATCGTGCTACAGGCGTATCATATATGAAAGTTAATAGAGGATGCCTGGTACGTATTGAACCAACAAAAATATTAGAGCAAGATGAATTTTGTCCAGATGAACTATTACAACAAAGTTAAGGGGTACAATTCAATTTTTTTATTTCCTTTTATTTATTCCACCTTAAAGAAACATAAGCGGAAATTTTCGTTACCTCACATGGAGTATTTGAATACTTATTATAATTTTATATCATTGTTTGATTCTAAAATGCTGCAATTACATTAACTCTATGCAATATGTTATGAAAGGAGTGTTATTATCGTGAAAGTTTTCGAAAGTTTAAGACACTTAAAAATGGATATGGAGAAAAAAGGTTGGCGGATTGACTCGTTCTTATTTAAATATAAACAGCAAGATTTTATAGTACTAGTCAAATTATATGAGGTTGACGAAGCAAGACCTGACTATGCAATGTTAAAGATCGAGTTTTTAAGGCAAGGAAATTTTGACGATAATTTACTAGTTCCTGCAAATTCAGTAAAGCTTTTTGTTGATACTAAAACCTTAAGAGAGTATTTTAATATTGAATATAGCGAAAACCTTGGGGATATACTTCAACAATTTAATCAACATTTTTCAACATTTATTCCTACTAAAGTGATTGAAAAGAAATCAAACATACAACAAAAAGCTTTGATATATTCACTCAGCCAAAGTGATGCTGAGAATCCAAATAAACTCTATTGTTACGCTGTTAAAAGAAATCCTCCAAAAGCAGATGGTACATTAGGACAACGAAGTCCATTTAATGATAACAAAACTAGAATTCTACGACCTACGCTATATCAAAAATTAAGAGAAGAGGAAAATTTAAGTTTCTGGTTCTCTGATGATCCCGATGAAGAGAAGTCAGATGAGGATATTATTTATAATTGGACAAAAAATAAAAATAAATAATCTAATCTTAAAATTATAAAACAGTAAACCTTTTATTGGTTTACTGTTTTTTTACTCTTCGAGATGGGACTGCAAAGACGAAGAAATTAAAAAGCTATACTAGTATCTAATAGTGGAAAATATAGATTTGTGTAGCTTTTGAATAAAGATTGATCAAAATGAATTTCTTCATTTACTTAAAATGCTGGCTTGTGGGGTATTTTTGATCAAACTTTATTTGAAAGCAACACATTGATATAGCAATTAAACATGACACTGTTTTGAAGTTACCTTTATGTGAGCTTATAAAGGTGGAAAAATTCTATCCAATTGAATCATTCCAAGCTGTTTATGCGTTCGAAGATCCTATTCTTTAAAAGGTTTTTATTGAAACGGTAAAAGAAGAAGTTGGATGTTATTCTCCTTCTGTGTGTACGAGTAGGCATTTTGCTTATGCATTATGGGAGTTCTTCGATAAATTTATCCCATATAACCCTACTGTAAGTATTGAAACTAATTTCGATATGGACCCTAAAGGGTTAAAAATGAATGACAAGCTATATAGTCGCTACAGAGAAGTGATTCAACCGATTGCTTATTCTAAAGAGTTACATCGAGAGCAACAGTCAAATAAGCAAATCCATCGTAATCGACTAAAGCAATTAAATAATCTTACTCATGGTGTTCTAAAGGAAATGGGAGAATTGTTAAAGGAAAAGCCCCAGGCATCGTATCAAGAAAATTTTCTTGAAGCTTGCTCAGAGGATGCTATTAGTCAATTTATGGGGTAAGCTAGAATTTTTTTCAAAGAAGATGTACAAATCATTACTTGAGAAAATGATCGAGTTTAATATTTTAGATAATGCAGACTGTTCAACTTTTTGGCGGCGGTTCAGAATATCTAACCTCCTTTCTTAAGTTTTTTCCATTTATATGCAATTTATCATTTAAAAACTACACAAATTATCTCCTAAAGTTACAACATAATACATACTACATAAACCAGCTAATGAAATGACAGAAATATATTTAGAGGTTATTCGTATTATTAACATAAAATCCATATAAAAAAACATTAAAATGTCATATTATTAATAATGACAGGAATATATTACATTTCAGGTGTAATTTTGTATTTTTGTTAATTTAATATAAGGAGTAACAAGATGGTGATAATCAGGAAATGGGGATGGGTTAAAAAGTGCACTAGTATGTTCCTCGCAATGACATTAACCATTCCAGCTTTAAATGGGTATGCAGCAACTAATGATACATATGAACAAAAAGGTGGTGAAGTACATTATAACTGGGGTTACGGAGCACCTTCAGGTGTGAAAAATGACAATTTTACAGCTAAATTTGATCAATCAAGAACTTTAAATGCAGGTAACTATTTTGTACAGACACTAGCAGATGATCGTGTCAAAGTTTCTTTTGACGGGAAACAAGTTATTGATCGCTGGTATGATGTTGGTGGACAAATTGACCGTGCTATCGTGACCAATGTACAGCAAGGGAATCATAAAATTCAAACTGACTATTATGAAAATACTGGTCAAGCAGCTATCTTTTCCGATATTGTACCATTTGATTCTTGGTTAGCTTATTATTATCCGAATACTAATTTAGATGGATATCCAGTTGATGCAAAAGTTATTGCACCACAAGGCGATGAGAAAGTACTTGTAGAAAATAATGGAGACGGATCACCGACTTCAAAAGTACCAACAAATAATTTTTCAGCTCGGTATACTACAGTAAAACGGTTACCAGCAGGTGAGTATATTATTCGCGGAAAAGCGGATGATGGTATGCGTGTATATATTGATGGAAAGCTCGCCATAGATGAATGGGATACTGGAAAATGGGATAAAGAACATGCTAAAAAAATTACAATTCAAGATAATACAGGTGCTGGTGCTATTGGTAAAACCAATGAAAAGGACACCCATTTGATAGAAGTACAGTATTTAGAATTAGGTGGAGGAAGTAATGTTCAGTTCAATATCCAACCGTATAGTAATGCTATACAATCTAATACTTGGATTGCAGAATACTATAACAATAAGGAACTAAAAGGCGATGCTATTGTTTTAGCAGGTAAAAATTCGCAAAATAAGATTGAAAATATTGACTTTGATTGGAAAGATCGATCTCCAAGTACAAATATTCCAAATGACAACTTTTCAGCACGTTATACTAAATACGATAAATTTTCTCAGGGAGACTATACATTTGAAGCTAAGGCTGATGATGGGGTTCGCATATATGTCGATAATATGAAAGTTATTGATTCCTGGATAGGAAGTGCTGGAGACACTCGTAAGGCTACCGTTCCTATGACTGCGGGTACTCATAAAGTAGTGATAGAATATTTAGAACTTAGTGGAAATGCACTAATACAAGCACATTATTATAAAAATAAAGAGTTACAAACCAATAATAACATTACCAATGCTAACCTTATTGGTAACGGAGACTTTGAAAGTGATTTAGAGAAACAGATATGGGAAAAAACTCTAAATGCAGGTGCACAACTCTTTAAAGATACAAAAGAAAAACCTCCTGAAGGATCTGGTGCATCTTCTATTCGAGTTGATGTATCTAAAGATGAATGGAGTATGGGATCATCAACATTAGTAGAGTATAAGCAAAAGGTGAAGGTATCTCCGAATCAAACATACTCTATGAGTATTTGGAGTAAAACAACAGGTGAAAATATCTCTGGAAATATTGATTTAACGTTCTTTAAAGATGAAAGTAATGTTATAAATGACGAACAAAGCAAAAAAACATATCCAATTAAATCAAAAGAAAAGTGGAATAAAAGCGAAAATGTTTTCACCACCTCTCCCACAACAACATTTATAGAAGTTAAGATTCAAATTGGAAGAAATTTAGGAACATCCAAGGGGAGTATATGGTTTGACTCAGCTAATTTAAGCGCTATACAGCCCAAGATTGTTGGACAAACAACAAAATTTAATAATTGGAAAGTAGACACTAGCACCTCTGGAACTGTTGGAAAAACTTCCATTGATATGAAAACAGTTACTTTAGATGATAAGCAATCTTATAAAATAGAGGTTCCTAAAGGCTCATGGTCATATAGCAAATTTTTACCTAAATTAGTCCAAAGAATTCCTGTAGAACCTAATCAATCTTATAGCTTAGATACATTAATTAAAGGTTTAGGTAGTAATCTTGATTCTACTATTGAAGTTTCTTTAAAAGACGAGAAAAATTATTCTATTTCAGATGATAATCCAAGATATGAAAAGCAAGTGCAGAATATATCAGATTGGAAAAAATACGGATTATTTTTCAAAACCTCTCCTACAACTAAATATGTAGAAATTGTATTAACACCAAGTTGGACTCTCTTAGGTGAAACAAGCGGAGATATATGGGTCGGTAGTGTATTTCTATCTAAAATAGATTATAACAATATAAATTCAAATAATGTATTAAACGATGGCAATTTCGAAGAAGAAAATGCAGTTTCAAATTGGAAATTTTCAAAGTTTGATGAAAAAGGAAGTATATCTCAAAGTAAAAATGAAAAATCACCTGAAAGTAAAGGTGGAAATTCATTATTACTAAAATTAAGTCAAGGTGAATGGTACGGGAATTGTATTGCTGCATATCAAGAAATTTCTGTAGAACCATTAAAAACTTACAAATTTAGTGCTTGGGCAAAAACAACTAATTCTAAAGAAATCGAGCCACAGGTTGATTTAGAATTTAAAGATAGTGAAGGAAATGCTGTAGTAGATGCCTTACATACAAAAACAATTCAATTTACCCCTCAAGATAAATGGGAGAAAAAAGAATTTACTTTTAAAACATCATTATCAACCAAGAAATTACTTGTAAAATTGTCAGCAACTCGTCAGCTTGCTACAAAAGATTCTTATGGCACTATTTTATTTGATTCCGTAAATTTGACTTCTATTAATGGTTCACAAATCAAACCTTCTGACATTAAATTAACTGGAACAAATTTAATATCTAATAATAGTTTTGAGTCAAACATAACCGATAATTGGAAAAGTGAACCCTATAATGATTTAAGTACCTTATCTCAAGATAAAACGATTCATGCACCACAAGGTATTGGAAATTCATCTTTAAAAGTAGATGTTAAACCTAAGACTAATGATTATGGGAATGTCATACTAAAGCAATCCGTTAAGGTTAAACCAAACCAAAGTTATGTTTTTGATAGCTGGATTAAGAGTGAAAATTTAAGTAATGCAGTTGTGAAAATTAACATTGTATTAGGCGGATATAATGTTCCTGTTTCAGAAAAATATATTTATAAAACAATTTATGTTCCTGAAAAGCCCAATACGGATTGGTTTAACAAAAAATTAATATTTAAAACTTCTGAAAAAATCACAGAAGCTGAAATTATAATTCAAATCTCTTATCCAAATAACAAAGCAAGCGGGAAGGTTTGGATTGATAATCTTACTCTTGTTGAGAATAATCAGGTGGGAGTCTGTGATTATTCATCATACGGAGGAGTGGGTCTCTTTTCTCCGGATAAATCATGGGATCAAACCGCGGCTGAATTAGATAGACTTCCTAAAGAACTAAAAGAAGCATTTGATAAATTAAATCATGCGATAGACGAAAATAACAAAATGATACTTGAAGGCATGAACCAGATGAATGAAGCTCTGAATGAAGTTAATGCGGGCATGAATCAGATGAATGAAGCCCTTAATGGAACTAATGGGCTAATTAATACCTTAATTTCAATCATTAATGAAATGAATGCGGGCATGAATCAGATGAATGAAGCTCTGAATGGAATTAATGGGCTAATTAATACCTCAATTTCAATCATTAATGAAATGAATGAAGGCATGAATCAGATGAATGAAGGCATAGATCAAATAAATCAATCGATGTCAGAACTAAATGACAGGCTAGATGAAACAATTATTAATTTATCAAATCTAGACTTAGATTTAAAGATAGATATAGATACGAGTGATCTGGATGAGGCTAGAAGAATAATACATAACATGGATTTAAACTTTAAATTTAACGCATACAATTTCTCAGGATTTAAAATAAACGATATAGATTACAATTTTCCATCAGGTTATCGTGATCCTGAATTGGACGAAAGAATGGTTTCTTTCTTTGAATGGTACCCTGTCCTAGGACAAGCTTTCGCCTTAGGAGAGCTAGCAAATAATCATGGATCAGCATATGAACGTTTAGTACTAGTTTTAAGTGTAGTAGGTGGTGGAGAAGGTAAGCTTGTTGGCAAGGGTTCTGTTAAATTAACAAAAGAGGCTAAACAAGAGGCAAAAGAGTTAATTACAGCGACAAAAAGACAGAATAAACAAAGAAGTATCTTCGAAAAATATACAGGATATGCAGCAAAAGGTGACGTTCATCATGGCCTTCCAGAACAATTTTCACCATGGTTTAAAGAGCATGGTATAGATGTAAATGACCCAAGATACTACTACGATTTACCACGTGGATTACATAAATTAAAAGTAGACAATGGTATCCATACAAACAAAAGTCCTTTAGGTAAAAATTGGAATAGAATTTGGAAAGAATGGATTGCAGAAAATGAAGATGCTACTGCACAACAGATAGAAGATAAGTTAAACTCTATGGTAGAAGGAGCTGGAATGAAACCATATCAAGCCAAACCAAAAAAATGATTAGGAAGTGATGATTTTGACTTTTTATATAATGAGAGAAACTTATGCTAATTTTGCAGAACCAATAGAAGGTGTTAACAAATTTGCTAAAGAAAGTTGTGACACATGTGGTGGAATATTGAGGGTAAAACAACATCCATTAAGAATATACTTTCAAGGAAAAAGAATGGCAGATTTTTACACAACACCTTCATATAAATTCATCAGTGATAAAATGCAGAAGGCATTATTAGACAATAATATAACAGGATTTTCTCTTGAGCCCTTTATTTTAGAAGAGGAATCAATACCGTTTATGAAACTGCCTTTGGAGCATGTAAAAAGATTAAAAGAATTGGCTGTTCATGGTGATGGGGGATATATATGTCACAGCAATGGTGAGCAAATTAAAAAATGCCAGCATTGTGGAAAAATTTTAGAGAATAAACGTACTATAGAAGGCTTAAGTGTAAATACAAAAGAATGGGATGGTTCAGACATATTTTTCTTCAAAAACTGGCCTAGAGTCATTATTGTGACAGAAAAAGTGAAAGAAATTATTGAAAAACATAAATTTAAAAACGTTAGATTTATAGATCTCGCAGAATTTAGATTTGCTTAATTTCAACAACACCATTAATGAAATATATTTTTAAGTAGAAGGTGACAAATGATGAAAAGAAAAAATCTAATGATATTAAGTATAGTATCTATGATTATACTTTTAGGTGCTGGTTACATAACCTATAGTATAGGTATTGAAAAAAAGAACAGTAATAAAGTGTATGCTGAATCTAAGCAAAATTCTCCAAAAAATCAATTAGAAGGAGAACATTCAAATTCGGAAAACAAGAAAGACACTACTAGTAATTCAACTGAGGAATCTGTAGAAACTCCTGTAGAACAACAAGCATATACATTAGAAGAAAAAGAAAACATAAAAAAATCAAAAGGAGATTCAAACGATGAAGTTGTAAAAAATTTTTTATATCAACTCTATACGCAAGACAAATTGCTTCCATTAGCTTTTTCGGAAGCTGCTATAGGGAAAAATATAAGTAAATTAAGTCAACAAGAACTGCAGGAATTATCTCAAAAAATTTATACCACAATTACAAAGGGTAAACTTATTACAGATGGAAAAATAGAAAATATACAACGTCATGAAAATTATGATGTATATGCGATAAAACTTAAATTAAAAACAGATACAGGAAGTTCTGAAGAAGTATGGGAACTAAAAATTGATAAAACAGGAAAAATAATCAATGAAATTAATTGATCTTCAATGGAATTAAAATTCGTTTAATTGCTTCTAAAATTAAGTCCCCCTCACTTACATAATGAGGGGGACTTTTATATTATAAAACCAATAACTAAGAAATATTTAGGTTAGAAAGGAGTTCTTCAACTTTTGACTATGATTGCGGAAAAGGAACGAATAGAAAGCAAACGATGACAGGCTCAGGGAATAAAAATCGCGAAAAAAAAGGGGGGTATCAAGGACGACCAATCTTTTATGGACCAGCTGCGAGAAATCCTCAGAAATAAGCTGTTTATTATTAAATCATCCAAATGCTAAAATCAGGATTACTTATAAAAAAGAATGCTGAAAAAAATGGTGTGACAAGCCCAACCGTTTATCGCCTCAAAAAAGAACTTGAGAAAGGAATCTAACCCCTTTTTTAGTTTTTTTTATCTATATGCAAATTACCATTTAAAAACTGCGCAAATTATCTCCTAAAGTTACAAGAAAGGAGTTCTTCAACTTATGGTTATAGTTGCGGAAAAGGAACAAACAGAAAGCAAACGACGACAGGCTCATGTAACTTTGAAATAAAGTCGCACTGTTCCTAAAAAAGATGTACCGTTTTAAAGAAAGTTATATTGTTTTCAAAAAAATTGCACCGTTTTATACCTTTTCGATTAAAGAATTCTAAGTGAATTATAATCAAACTTTTTTCAAAAACTACATTTAGATAAAAGATTGTTAATTGAGTGTCAATTAATGATCCTTTTTTTGGAAAGTAAATAGTAACACTCTTTTGAAAACTGATAATAAAGTTTTTGACTTTGTAATAAAAAGCTAATATACCAACCCAAGTGAAAGAAGCATAAGTCTTCCAAAAACAAAAAGAAGCATAAGTCTTCCTAAACGGAAGATTTATGCTTCAAATCACAAAAAATAAAAAAACCACCAAATATGTATTGGTGGAGACGGTGGGAGTCGAACCCACGTCCAAAAGTATCGGCACTTAAGCTTCTACGAGTGTAGTCGATATATTAGCATTTCGCAAATCCTTCAGCCTATCGACAGGCTTCCGAATTGCTAGTCTGGTTGTTCTCTTCCTTTGTCCTCAGACGGTGAACTCCGGCGTAGCCCACTTAGAGTGAGTCCGCTACCCTACCACATGGGCGATGGAGGGGCGAACCGCTAAAAGCTGTTATTAAGCAGCTAAAGCGAAGTTGTTTTGTTGTTTGCCAGTTATAGGCTTTGACGTTTTAACGAGGCCGATCCCCTCGACTCGCAACCTAAGCTCGAACTACCCCTGTCGAATCCGTAACGTCCCCATATAAGAAATGGAGCATACGAAGTATATTCGTGATAGCTACTATTGAGCTGTTTTTCAATGTTCAACTGGCCTTACATTTGTTATTATAGCACACGATCGCCATTTTGCAATTGTAAATTTCTGTATTACATTTTTTGACGATCGCGGAATACACGTGCAATTTCACGTTTTGCTTCTTTTTCTTTTAAATCATGGCGTTTGTCGTATTGTTTTTTACCTTTACCTAAACCAAGTGCCATTTTCGCAAATCCATTTTTCAAATAAATTTTAAGCGGTACAAGCGTATAACCTGTTTCTTTCGTATATCCAATTAGCTTTAAAATTTCTTTTTTGTGAAGAAGTAGCTTTCTTGTACGAAGCGGCTCATGGTTAAACCGATTTCCTTGTTCATACGGACTAATGTGCATATTATGTACCCATACTTCACCATTTTGCACACGTGCAAAAGCATCTTTTAAGTTTACACGACCTGCACGAATCGCCTTAATTTCTGTTCCTTGAAGGACAAGACCTGCTTCATATGTTTCTTCAATAAAATAATCATGGAATGCTTTTTTATTTTGTGCAATGACTTTTCCTTGACCTTTTGGCATCTCTATCTTTGCCTCCCTTCATTTGTACTATTGTAGCAAAATATGAAGAAAGAAGCCATATATGGCTTCTTTCTTACTTACGTTTTTTCTTTTTCTTCTTAAAGTTCGGTGCATTTTCAAAGAATGGCTTGTTCTTTTTGCTGCCATTTCGTTTTCCGTTGCGGTTTGAGTCTTTTTCTTGTCCGCCGCGATTGTTATCACGGTCGCCGCGTTTTTTTCTATTTCCTTTCGGCTGTTCAATGACAACAGGACGATCTTTTCGTTGTCGTTTCACACTGCCTTTCATACCGACAATTTCAAAGTCAATCGCGCGTTCATCTTTGTTTACGTTAATCACGCGAATTGTAATTTCATCACCAATACGGAAAACATTACCTGTGCGTTCGCCAATCATCGCAAAATGACGTTCATCATAGCGATAGTAGTCATCTGTTAAATAGCTAACATGAACAAGGCCTTCAATTGTATTTGGAAGTTCTACGAATAAACCGAAGTTTGTTACAGAACTAATGATTCCGTCGTATTCCTCACCAATTTTATCAAGCATATATTCTGCTTTTTTCAGTTCATCTGTTTCACGCTCTGCTTCAACAGCGCGGCGCTCCATATTAGAAGAATGCTCCGCAATATCCGGTAAGTTTTCACGCCATTTTGCTTGTGTTTCACTGTCCACTTTTCCGTTAATTAAATACGTGCGAATTAATCTGTGCACAATTAAATCTGGATAACGACGAATTGGTGATGTGAAATGTGTATAAAACTCTGTCGATAAACCGAAGTGCCCTAAACTATCTGCATCGTAGCGTGCTTGCTTCATGGAACGAAGCATAACTGTTGAAATAACAACCTCTTCTGGTTGACCTTGTACCATTTCTATAATTTGTTGCAGCGCACGCGGATGCACTTCGTTTCCGCGGCCTTTTACTGCATATCCAAAGTTTGTAATAAACTCAAAGAAACGCTCTAATTTATCTTCTTTCGGATCTTCGTGAACGCGGTACATAAACGGTACGTTCATCCAGTGGAAATGCTCTGCAACCGTTTCGTTTGCGACTAGCATAAATTCTTCAATAAGCTTTTCAGCAACAGAACGCTCACGCAATACAACATCTGTTGGCTTACCTTCTTCATCTACTAGTACTTTCGCTTCTTTAAAGTCAAAGTCAATGGCTCCGCGGCGCATACGCTTTTCACGTAAAATAGCAGCTAGTTTCCCCATCTCTTGGAACATTGGGACTAATGGCTCATAACGCGCCATTAATTCTTCATCTTCATCATCCAAAATGCGCTTCACATCAGAGTACGTCATACGCTCCGCTGTTTTAATCACACTTTGGAAAATTTCATGCTTCACTACTTCCCCTTGGTCATTAATTTCCATTTCACAAGATAAAGTTAAGCGGTCTACCTTTGGATTTAATGAACAAATGCCGTTAGATAAACGATGCGGAATCATCGGGATTACGCGGTCTACAAGATAAATACTCGTTCCACGCTCAGCTGCCTCGCGGTCAATAGCTGAGCCTTCTGTCACGTAATGACTTACATCCGCAATGTGTACACCAAGCTTGTAATTGCCGTTCTCAAGCTTCGTTACTGTAACCGCATCATCTAAGTCTTTGGCATCCGCACCATCGATTGTAACAATTGTTTGATCTCGTAAATCGCGGCGCCCTTGTAAATCGTTCTCATCAATTGTTTCTGGTACACTGTTCGCATGCTCCATT
Organism: Bacillus multifaciens; assembly: GCF_030756675.1. Lineage (GTDB taxonomy): Bacteria > Bacillota > Bacilli > Bacillales > Bacillaceae_G > Bacillus_A > Bacillus_A multifaciens. The sequence continues at coordinate 55,246 of NZ_JAVBXD010000021.1, read as the reverse complement.
GCATCTGCCGGGAATGCAAGCGGTAAGTTATGCTTATGAATAACAGATAAAATATCAACGCCCGGGTCGTTTTTATGACCAAGAACTTGAATAACTTCTCCTTCTGCACTTAAACGATCTTGCGGATAGCTTGTAATTTTAACAACAACTTTATGCCCTTCTACCGCACCCATAGAAGCATTTTTTGGAACGAAAATATCGCTCGTCCAGCGTTTATTATCAGGAATCACAAAGCCAAAGTTTTTCGATTCTGTATATGTACCAACTAATTCTTTTGTTCCGCGCTCTATAATACGAACAATTGTCCCTTCCTTGCGCGAACCGCTTGACTCTGAACTAATACGCGCTAATACTATATCACCGTGCAGTGCGCCTTTTAATTCTGTTGGCGGTATGAAAATATCATCTGTCCCTTTTTCTTCTGGTACGACAAATGCAAAGCCGCGGGCATGTCCAATGAGTTTGCCGCGCACTAAATTCATTTTCTCTGGAAGACCATAGCGATTACTTCTTGTTCGCACAACAAGTCCTTTTTCCTCCATAATGACAAGTGCTTTCACAAACTCTTTAAAATCTGCTGCATCTTCAATACCGAACGCTTCTTCTAACTCTTGCACAGTAAGCGGTTTATATGCTTCTTCTTTCATAAACGATAACAACTTATCGATATTTGCTTGAATCATTTCCTCCAAGTACAAAAACCTCCTTCTAAATCCTCGTATTTTATATTGTATCCGAAAAGATAACCATATATAAATGATGTTGTCCTATATACATCCATTTTGATGCTTCAACATATAGGAACCTGCTCTCGCCAACCCCCAAAAGAAAAGGGTTTGTGGATTCGGTTTTTAGCATATAACTTCCTGCCATATAAACAAAAAGTAATCCTCACTCATTTCATCCATTTGTTTTAACCTCGCACGTGGCACAAACAGGCACTGACCGCTCCTACGCATCGCCAGTCCCTCTCGCCAACCCTAAAAAGAAAAGGTTTTTTAATTATTACATAGTTAAAAAAGAGGCAACTAGATCTTACCAGTCTAGTTGCTCCAAGAAGTTATATACATCTTCATGCAGCTCATCACGCTGCTTATCAAGCGTAATTACATGTGTAGAATCTTCGTACCACTTAATTTCTTTTACATTTGATTCTACTCCATTATAAATAATATTTGCGCTATCTGTATTAATCATTTCGTCATGGCGCGCTTGCACAACAAACGTTGGTGCGTAAATCATATCAATGTTATTGCGCACATCGCGAATTAACTCTTGCAGTGCTCTTAATGTGTTCATCGGTGTTTGTTTAAACGCAAACATCTCTTCTTCAATCTTCTCTGGTGATTTACGCTCACGCTTTTTATATTCGCGTGCGTACGCTAGTATACCTTGGTACATTGTTTCTTCGCTTTTAATGTACATTGGGGCACACATTGGTACCACTCCGATAATCGGCATTGTATAAGCAAGTTTTAATGAAAAGACACCGCCAAGCGACAAGCCAACAGCTGCAATCTTTTCATATCCTTTATCTTTTAAATGTTGATATGCTTCCATTACATCTTTCCACCAGTCTTCTGGACCAGTGTGCACAAGCTGCTCTGGTGGTACACCATGACCTTTATAAATCGGGGCATGACATGTGTAGCCTTTTGTCTCTAAATAACGTCCAAGCATACGAACATCAGCAGAATTTCCTGTAAAACCATGTAATAGTAAAACTGCACGTTCTCCCGCTTCAAATGTAAATGGTTTTGGGGATGCTAGTTTCATTTCACGATCTCCTTCTCTTCCTATAATGTAATCTTCATATATATGTCCATTTTAATTTTCCGACACATAAATCGCTGCCGTGCACAATACAACATGACCGCTACTTGCTTTCTCCTTTTGTTTTAAACCTGGCACGTGGCAGAAAAAGGCACTGACCGCTTCCATGCATGGCCAGATGCTCTCGTCCTCCCCTAAAAAGAAAAGAGGTTTTTATGTCGTTTTTTAATTTGTATTTATATATTGTCTATTCATAGTGTAACATAGTTTCTTTTCCATAATCTAATCAGAAATTTTCTCTGGAGAAATAAAAAAAGATTCCACCCAAAAAGGCGAATCTTTTTTAGTTATACTTGTAAATACGTAACAGCAAATGTTAACACGAAGAATAATACAGCAAGAACAATTGTAATGCGGTTTAATACAGCCTCTACTCCACGTGCCTTTTGCTTGCCGAATAATTGCTCCGCGCCGCCAGAAATTGCACCGGATAAACCAGCACTCTTACTAGATTGCATTAATACAAGTACAATTAATAACAGCGATACAATAATAAGTAAAACTGATAAAAACGTATGCACTTTACATGCCTCCTAAAGTTTCAATTACTTTAAATGTAACATAAAAGAATTGGAAAAGCGAGAGCGTCTCATACGCCTAATACTTCACCAGATTAAATAAAAAACGCTGCAAATAACGGGCCTAGTAAACATGTTAAGATTGCTGTTAATGTCATCGTTACCGATCCAATTACGCCTTCATTCTCATTGTTTTTCATCGCCTGCATAACGCCCATAATATGCGATGCACAACCAAACCCAATTCCTCTTCCAACAGAATTTGTCACTCTGCTCCATTTTAATAGAAAAGGACCAGAAATCGTTCCAGATATCCCGGCAACTACTACGAAAGCGGCCGTTAACGATGGTACACCGCCAACTTCTTCTGACACACTCATCGCTACTGGCATCGTTACTGACTTCGGTAAGGAAGATAAAATTAAACTTTTATCCGTTCCCATAACAGTTGCAATGATCATATCACTTGTAATGGCAACGATTGTTCCTACCAATACACCGCCAGCAATTGGTACAATATATTTCTTCAAAACGTCGCGTTGGTTATAAAGCGGGATTGCAAACGCTACTACACCGGGTCCAAGCAATTTCGAAATCCAACCCCCACCACTTTGCATATATTGTTGATACGGTATATCACATACAACTAACAATATAATCATCAAAGCTGTTGTTACAAGCATGGGAATGGTAAACGGCGTTGGAAACCACTCATAAATCTTCTTTGAAAATTGATATAATAACACTGTTAATATAATCCAAATAATTCCAATTACTATACTCATTGTATCTCTTTTTCCTTCCTATTCGCAAAGTATTGTCCTGTATGTCCTGCTGCAACGATAATTAAAAACGTACTCACGACAACAGTAAGTAATAGCGAAATACCTTTATGCACAAAAAAAGAACCATAATTCATTAAACCAATAATTGAAGGAATTAATAAAAATGGCATAAGATCAACCAATGTTTCTGCTCCAAAATCAAACCATTTCACAGGAAGGACTTTCAAACCAAGCAATATAAATAACAAAAACATCCCTATTAAACTTCCCGGAACCGGAAGATGAAGCGCTCTTTCTATCCACGCTCCAATCATATAAAATATATAAAGTGCTGCTACTTGGATAATAATTTTTGTGAATTTCATCTGTCTATCATCCTTCATTATGCAATTCTTGACATCTTTTATATTTATCATAGTACAGATTGGCAAAACCTGCAATTTATATAATTGACAAATAAAGCACAATGTGGTATGCGCTTTCATTCTTATCTTTACTGTATTTGTAGACGAAATGAGCATTTTTTATTTTTAATCGGCATCTAAAGTTTATATTTTCAAAATTTTCGAGTGTCACAAAAAAAAAACAATTGCTTCACTTCGCAATTGTTTTTTCGAAAGAAATTCTATTAGTTCCCTTCTGGTAATTGAATCGGATTGAACTTCTCATCATAAGAAATTTTTGTATCTCCTGTAATTTGAATAGTGTCTTTACCCGCTTTCATCTCAGCATTTGTCTTAATAGATTCAACTTTAAATTCTTTTGTAATGACATACTCTGCATGCAGTGAATCAACAGTTGCACCTTCGCGTTCAAGTGTGCTTTTCGCATTTTCATTCACACTGATTAAATAGTCCTTTGCTTCTTGTCCGTTTAACTGAAATGAAAGTTTATATTTATCTCCGTCTTTCTCCACTTTCACTTTATCTGTCAGTTGTAATGTTTTCTCAAGTTCTTCTATCGTATTTTTAGCTGTTTTGAAATCATTCGCGTTTACTTGATTTAATTTATCTACCGGAACCGGAATAAGCTTTCCTGAGTTTGGATCTTTTACTTCAGCAGCAATCTTCTCTCCTACTTCAAGAATAACAAGATCTGTCCCGTTCAAATTCATTTCAGTTCGGGAATTTCCTTTATTCGGCTCAATCTGCGCTTTAATTTTCGTATGTTGTGACATATTAGCGACCTTCGTATTCAAATCACCGGTCATTGTAACATGTTCTTCTTTTTTGAATTGATCAGTAGCCTTCGTAAAAATATCTTTTGCTGTTAGTTCTTTAGCTTTCTCTTTCTCTTTTTGTACTGCTACTGTTTTAGGCTCATCAGTCTTTACAGTTTTTTCACTGCTACATCCTGCTCCTATAAGAAGTACAAAACTGGAAACCGCAATAATTTTTTTCATAAAACCTTCCTCCATTATCAACTTTACTCTTAGTTATATCTGAAATTGAACTCATTGCCAAGTGTTTTTTCATTTTTCAGCGGTTTCTATATATAAATAAAAAACCTCCTATAACTGTGGATATTCCACAATTATAGGAGGTTAAAAGCAATACTATTCTACCTTACAGAAATTACTTCTTTAAGTTGTAGAAAGATTTTAAACCATCGTAAACAGCGATTTCGCCTAGTTCGTCTTCGATGCGTAATAATTGGTTGTATTTTGCAATACGGTCAGTACGGCTCATAGAACCAGTTTTGATTTGGCCAGCGTTAGTTGCAACTGCGATGTCAGCGATTGTAGCATCTTCAGTTTCACCAGAACGGTGAGATACAACTGCTGTGTAACCAGCACGTTTAGCCATTTCGATTGCTTCGAAAGTTTCAGTTAAAGTACCGATTTGGTTAACTTTAATTAAGATTGAGTTAGAGATACCTTTTTCGATACCTTCAGCAAGTTTTTGTGTGTTCGTTACGAATAAGTCGTCACCAACTAATTGAACTTTTTTACCAAGGCGGTCAGTTAATAACTTATGGCCATCCCAGTCGTTTTCGTCTAAACCATCTTCAATAGAGATGATTGGGAAGTTGTTGCAAAGATCTTCGTAGAAATCAACCATTTCTGCAGAAGTCATGCTGCGACCTTCACCTGTAAGATCATATTTACCAGTTTCTTTGTTGTAGAACTCAGAAGAAGCAACGTCCATTCCTAAGAATACGTTCTCGCCAGCTTTGTAACCAGCTTTTTCGATTGCTTCGATGATTACTTCTAATGCTTCACGGTTAGAACCAAGGTTTGGAGCGAATCCACCTTCGTCACCTACTGCTGTGTTAAGACCTTTGTCATGTAATACAGCTTTTAATGCATGGAATACTTCAGCACCCATACGGATTGCTTCTTTGAATGTTGGCGCACCAACTGGTAAGATCATGAACTCTTGGAAGTCTACGTTGTTGTCAGCGTGAGAACCACCGTTGATGATGTTCATCATTGGAGTTGGTAATTGTTTTGCATTGAATCCACCAAGGTAACGGTATAATGGAAGACCTACATAGTCAGCTGCTGCATGAGCTACTGCCATAGATACACCAAGAATAGCGTTAGCGCCTAATTTACCTTTGTTTGGAGTGCCGTCTAATTCGATCATAGCACGGTCGATTCCAGCTTGGTCAGTTACATCGAAACCAACGATTTCTGGAGCGATAATTTCGTTTACGTTATTTACTGCGTTAAGAACACCTTTACCTAGGTAACGAGATTTGTCACCGTCACGTAATTCTACTGCTTCGTATTCACCAGTAGATGCACCACTTGGTACTAATGCGCGTCCGAATGAGCCGCTTTCTGTGTATACTTCTACTTCTACAGTTGGGTTACCACGAGAGTCTAAAACTTCACGAGCATAAACATCTAAAATTGCTGGCATATTATTTCTCTCCTTTTATATGTGTAATTATTTAATAATTGTTTTACCTGTCATTTCTTTTGGCTGTTCAACGCCAAGAAGTGTAAGCATTGTTGGTGCGATATCTCCCAAAACACCGCCTTCACGAAGCTCAATACCTTCTTTTGCAACGATGAAAGGAACCGGGTTCGTTGTATGAGCTGTCATCGGTGTGCCTTCTGGAGTTAACTCCTCATCAGCATTACCATGGTCAGCAGTAATAAGTGCTACACCATCTTTTGCAAGAATCGCTTCTACAACTTTTCCTAAACATTCGTCAGTTGCTTCTACCGCTTTAATTGTTGGTTCCATCATCCCAGAATGGCCAACCATATCACAGTTTGCAAAGTTTAGAATGATCACATCATGTTTATCATTCTCAATTTCATTTACAAGAGCATCCGTTACTTCATAAATGCTCATTTCTGGTTTTAAGTCGTATGTTGCGACTTTTGGTGAGTTAATTAAGATACGTTCTTCTCCTGGGAATTCAGCCTCACGACCACCGCTAAAGAAGAATGTAACGTGCGGATACTTTTCAGTTTCCGCAATGCGAAGTTGTTTTAATCCCGCTTGTGAAACAACTTCACCTAACGTATTATCCAAGTTCATTGGCTTGAATGCTACGTAACCTTTTACCGTTTCGCTAAAGTGTGTCATACAAACGAATTCTGGAATGCGAGGTACTTTTTCACCACGATCGAACTCACGGAAGTCTTCGTTTGTAAATACACGAGCAATTTGAATTGCACGGTCTGGACGGAAATTGTAGAAGATGATTGCATCATCATCATTGATTGTTGCAATTGGCGTTTCATCTTCATTTACCATTACAGACGGCAATACGAATTCATCATAGATACCATTTGCATAGGAGTCATCCACACACTCATATGCTGTTTTGTAAGTAGGGCCTTCGCCATTCACCATGGCACGGTAACATTTTTCAACGCGATCCCAACGCTTGTCACGGTCCATGGAGTAGTAACGACCGGAGATTGTCGCGAACTGTCCTACTCCTGTTTCTTTCATTACTTCATTTGTTGCATCGATATACCCTTTTGCTGTTTGCGGACCAACATCGCGGCCATCTAAGAATGCATGGAGATATACTTTCTCCACACCTTCTTTTGCAGCTAGGCGAAGAAGAGCAAACATATGGTCAATATGACTATGCACACCGCCATCAGAAAGTAAACCGAATAAATGAAGAGCTGTACCTTTTTCCTTTACGTGTTTCATTGCACTTTGGAACGTTTCGTTCTGATCGAACTCACCTTCACGAATTGCAACGTTCACACGTGTTAGGCTTTGATATACAACGCGGCCGGCACCAATATTTAAGTGACCTACCTCAGAGTTACCCATTTGACCTTCTGGAAGACCTACCGCTTCACCGCACGCTGTAAGCGTTGTGTGAGGGAACTTGTTCCAGTAACCGTCGAAATTAGGTTTCTTAGCTTGCGCTACAGCATTCCCGTATGTTTCTTCACGTAAACCGAAACCATCAAGAATGATTAAAGCTGTTGGCTTTCTCATTTTACCGCCTCCAAAAGACCTAAGAAGGAAGCAGGCTCTAAGCTTGCACCACCAACTAAAGCACCATCGATATCAGATTGTGCCATATATTCTTTAATGTTTTCAGGTTTTACGCTACCGCCGTATTGAATACGAACTGCTTCTGCAGCTGCCGGAGAAACAGCTTCAGCAACAACTTTACGGATGTGCGCACATACTTCGTTTGCATCTTGTGCAGAAGAAGATTTACCTGTACCGATCGCCCAAATTGGCTCATATGCGATAACAGTTACTTTTACTTGCTCTTCTGTTAAGCCTGCAAGTGCTTTCGTCACTTGACCTGCTACAAGATCAAATGTTTTTCCGCTTTCGCGCTCTTCTAACGTTTCACCACAGCAAACGATTGGTGTTAAACCATGTTCAAATGCTGCAAGAGTCTTTTTGTTTACTGTTTCGTCTGTTTCAGCAAACATTTCACGACGCTCAGAGTGGCCAAGTACTACGTAGCTCACTTTTAAGTCGCTAAGTGCCACTGGGCTAATTTCGCCAGTGAATGCACCATTTTTCTCGAAGTGCATGTTTTGTGCACCTACTTGTAAGTCAGTTCCCTCTGCCGCTGCTACAAGACGCTCTAAGAAAAGAGCTGGAGAGCAAACAACTGCATCGACAGCTGCCGCTGCTGGGATTTGACCTTTTACTTCCTCTACGAAGCTAACTGCTTCAGATAGAGTTTTATTCATTTTCCAGTTACCTGCGATAATTGGTTTACGCATGCTTTGCACCGTCCTTTTTCTTGGCTGCTAATTATTTGTCGTTAAGACAAACTACACCAGGAAGTTCTTTACCTTCCATAAATTCTAATGACGCACCGCCGCCAGTAGAAATGTGGCTCATTTTATCAGCCATACCGAATTTTTCAACAGCTGCTGCAGAGTCACCACCGCCGATAACAGAGTATGTACCTTCTGCATCTGCTAATGCTTGTCCTACTGCTTTTGTACCTTCTGCATATGGAGCCATTTCGAATACGCCCATTGGTCCGTTCCATACAACAAGCTTAGAGTTTTTAATTACATCTGCATAAATTGCACTTGTTTTCGGTCCGATATCTAAACTTTGCCAATCAGCAGGAATAGAATCGATATCCACAACTTGTCGGTTTGCAGTTTCAGAGAACTCATCTGCAACCACGCAATCAACTGGCATGTAGAGGTTTACACCTTTTTCTTTTGCAAGTTGCATAAACTCTTTTGCTAATTCAATTTTGTCGTCTTCACATAGAGACTGTCCGATTTCATGACCTTGTGCTTTTACAAATGTATAAGCAAGTCCACCGCCAATGATTAAGTTATCAACTTTATCAAGTAGATGACGTATTACACCGATTTTATCTTTTACTTTCGCACCACCGATGATTGCTGTAAATGGACGATCTGGATTAGAAAGTGCTTTACCTAGTACTTCTAATTCTTTTTCCATTAAGAAACCTGATACTGCTGGTAAGTAATCTGCAATACCTGCAGTAGAAGCATGAGCACGGTGAGCCGCACCGAATGCATCGTTTACGAAAATATCAGCAAGAGCTGCAAATTCTTTCGCAAGTTCTGCATCGTTCTTTTCTTCGCCCGCATAGAAACGTACGTTTTCAAGAACTAATACATCGCCTTCATTCATTGCTGCAACCATTTCTTGTACAGCAGGTCCGAATGCTTCGTCCGCTTTTTTCACGTCTTTACCAAGAAGCTCACCTAAACGTGCAGCTACTGGAGTAAGACGCATTTCTTCTACTACTTGTCCTTTTGGACGACCTAAATGGCTTGCTAAAATCACTTTCGCACCTTGCTCTACTAAATATTGAATTGTAGGAAGAGCCGCGCGAATGCGAGTCTCGTCTGTAATTTTGCCTTCTTTCATTGGTACGTTGAAGTCAACGCGGCAAAATACTCGTTTACCCTTTAAATCTACGTCACGAATTGATTTTTTGTTCATTGGATTTCCCTCCGACTAGTTAGGATTGACAAAACCCATTCAAAAGCTTATCACATTTGCTTATAAAACGAAAGAAGAGAGAGGGAACAAACCCTCTCCCTCGTTTTGTCATTAATAACTGATAAACTTAAGAATTAAAGACCTTTAGAAGCGATGTAGTCTACTAAGTCAACTACGCGGTTAGAGTAACCAGTTTCGTTGTCGTACCAAGAAAGAACTTTAAGCATGTTGCCTTCCATAGTCATTGTAGATAATGCATCGATTGTAGAAGAGCTTGTGCATCCGTTATAGTCGATAGATACTAATGGCTCTTCGCTGTATCCAAGGATACCTTTTAATTCGCCTTCAGCTGCTGCTTTGAATGCTGCGTTTACTTCTTCAACTGTTACTTCTTTCTCAAGCTCAACAACTAAGTCAACAAGAGATACGTTAGCAGTTGGAACACGAACTGCACCACCATTTAATTTACCTTTAAGTTCTGGTAATACTAATGCTACTGCTTTCGCTGCACCAGTTGTAGTTGGGATCATGCTCATTGCTGCTGCACGTGCACGACGTAAATCTTTATGTGGTAAGTCTAAAATTTGTTGGTCGTTAGTGTAAGAGTGAATTGTTGTCATCATACCGCGCTTCATGCCGAATTTTTCGTTTAATACTTTAGCAAATGGAGCTAAGCAGTTTGTAGTACAAGAAGCGTTAGAGATTACGTTATGGTTAGCTGCATCATATTGCTCATGGTTAACACCCATAACGATTGTGATATCTTCGTCAGAAGCTGGTGCAGAGATGATAACTTTTTTAACTGATCCACCTAAGTGCTTCTCAGCGTCTGCTTTTTTAGTGAAACGGCCAGTAGATTCAACTACTACTTCTACACCGTAGTCGCTCCATGGTAATTGAGCTGGGTCGCGCTCAGCGATAACTTTGATTTCTTTACCGTTAACAACGATGCTGTCGCCGTTTGCAGATACTTCTGCGTTTACTGTTCCGTGAACAGAATCATATTTTAAAAGATGTGCTAATGTTTTTGCATCTGTTAAGTCGTTAATTGCTACTACTTCCACGTTAGGGTTGTTAAGAGCTGCGCGGAATACCACACGTCCGATACGGCCAAATCCATTAATACCAATTTTAGTCATTTGAATTTCCTCCTTGGGGGATGTATATTAAGGGTTATTTACCCTTTACTAACTCTTTTGCTGCACCTTCGTCTGTAATTAGTAACGAAGTGTGCCCTTGCTTAATTACTGCTTGAATTGCTTTTGCTTTTGATGAACCTCCAGCAACTGACACGACATGAGATACATTTTGTAAATCTTCAAGCTGCATGCCTACTGTCTGCACTTTATGAACGACTTCACCTTGTTCGTTGAAGTAGTATCCAAAGGCTTCACCGACCGCTTTGTTCTCTTTAATTTTCATCCAATCTGCTTCTAAAGTACTTCTTCTACGCGCCATTGTTAAGGCATCACCGATTCCGTGAATGACAATATTGGAAGATCGAATCAACTCAAGAATTTCTTTCACAGAAGGTTCTGTCACAATGGATGCGTATGCTTCGCTGCTTACGTGGTCAGGAACGTACAATAAGCGATAATTACTCATCGTATTTTGCGCCATTTTTGCACAAATCGTGTTTGCTTCTAGCTCCACTCTTTCTCCTATTCCACCGCGTGCTGGGACAAATAACATATGTAGATCCCTGCAATCAATTTGCATCATATCAGCTACGGCAGCTATCGTGGTTCCTCCAGTCACAGCAACGATATTATTCGCTGTTAGACGATCTTTTATACAAGAGGCACAAGCGCGGCCCATCTCCAGCTTGACCCAAGGTGATTCATCACTATCACCAGGGACAACGAAAACTTCATCCAAGTCTAATGTTTCCTTAAGCTGCTTTTCCAAAACCTTCAAACCAGAAATTTCTTTCATAAAGTCTTCCAAAGCAAGAACAACAGCTGTTCCTTCTTCTGTTAATGTCATTCCAGAAGAGGCGACGTGAATCAAGTTCTCATCTTTCAAAACTTGTACTTCACTTCGTAATACTCGTTCTGTCATACCAAGACTTGCAGATAAATTTCTTCTACCAATAGGTTGTGTTAACCGGATGTACTGAAGAATTTGCATTCTCTTTTGCATAACAGGTAGCAGATCAGGTAATAATTTTTTTGTGTACTGAATCCATGAGCGCATCATATTATATCTCCTCACTACATTGGTTCATTCTCTATATGGTCATTATATGTCCCGTAGTGACATATTGTGTCCCACATGGAGTAAAAAAATAATCCCTGCTACATTTATTATTGTAACAGGAGATCAAAAGTTATTCAACTCTTATCGTACGAATTATGCTGTTTATTATGACACCTTTGTGAATAATTCCATATTCCACCTCTTCCCCTTCGATTTCAACGACGGGAATCATAAGATGGTACTTCTCTAACAGCTGTTCATCCTCATAAATATTTATTTCCTTCAAATCAAATACGTATTCATCTTGCAGTTCTTGCAGAAGTTTTTTCGCCTTTTGACAAAGACCACATTCTTCTTTTGTGTATAGAATAACCTCCATATCCATCACCTATACAATTGTTTTTCGCAGAGAAGAAGCTGGGATATTTAACTGTTCGCGATATTTCGCTACTGTTCTGCGTGAAACAACAATTTCGTGTTCTTCTTCTAACATTTTTGAAATCTTTTGATCTGAAAGTGGTTTTTTCTTATTTTCTTTCTCTACAAACTCCCCGATAAGCTGCTTCACCCTCTTCGTTGAAATGGCTGCGTCTTCTGTTGTTGCTACCGCGTTACTAAAGAATGACTTCATTTCAAATAAACCATACGGTGTTTGCACATATTTATTGCGCGTTGCTCGGCTAATCGTTGACTCATGGACACCTAATATTTCCGCTACCTCTTTTAACGCAAGCGGCTTTAAATATTGTGGACCATTCATAAAAAAGTCGCGCTGCTTTTCAATAATTACTTCCATTACATTTAAAAGCGTTTGCTTTCTTTGTTTTAAACTACGCATAATCCATTGGACATGCTGATATTTTTCCGAAACATAAGAAGCGACGTCACTTTCACTATTATGAAGCAGCTCACTATATTCTGAATGGATTTCAATTCTCGGCATATTACGTTCATTCATCTGAATCACCAAGCGATTTCCTTCTTTTTTCACCGCCATATCTGGAACAATGTACAGCGGCTTTTCCGAAGAAAACGCCAAACCTGGTTTCGGCTGCAGCGATGTAATCACATGAACAGCTTCCTGTAATTCTTCCGTACTACACTTCAATACATTTGCTAACTTGCGCCAATCTTTCTTTACGAAATATGCAAAATACTCATCTACAATCATTTCTGCTAAAGCGTTTCTTTTTTGTAAGCGCTTTAATTGGATGGATAGACATTCTTGAATATTTCTCGCTCCTACCCCTGCTGGCTCTAATGATTGAACAAGCTCCATGCAGCTATTTACTTTTTCTATACATACCGATAATAACGACGCTAATTCTTCATTCGTTTCTTGTAAATACCCGTTCTCATCCACATTTAAAATGATAAATGAAGCAATTTTCCTTTGCTCTTCATCTATTTTATAATACTGTAATTGGTTTACTAAATGCTGTTGAATCGTTGTGGAATCCACACTGTAGATTTCCATTTGATTCTCAGTTTGTTTACTCGTTGTTTTACTCTTTTTCTTTTCCCTGTCAAAGCCATTTAGCTCGATAAGGGGATTTTCCAGCGATTGCTCATACAAAAACTCCGTTAATTCCTGCACATTGTACTGGAGCATTGTAATCGCTTGTCTTAACTCTTGCGTCATTGCCAAACGTAAACTTTGTTCTTGTAAAAGACTTGCTTTCAACCTAATCTCCCCCTCACTTCTATTGTACAATAAGTTTATAAAAAGGAGAATCCTGCACAGATACCCATTCCAAAATATTGTTAACTTATATGTATTAATGAAATTTGCATCTTACAACCGAAAAATGAATAATATTGAAAGAAAACAACTCCACATTCTCAAAAATAAACACCAAATACTAATAGCAACTACTAATTTTAGATATAATAACATAAATTTCACTTACATACTATTACTACAAATAAAAAAAGCCCTAACCTACAAATGTAAGTTAGGACTTTTCGACGCGCCCAGAGGGATTCGAACCCCCGGCAGACGTGGTACCGGAAACCACCGCTCTATCCGACTGAGCTATGGGCGCATTATCATTCTACTGCAAAAGAACTTCTCTTTATCCTATCGTGCACTGTTTATTATACGATATCTTCGTTTTGGAAGCAATTACTTCTTATGTCGCAATTATTGAATAACGGCCACATCGCGTAACGATGTAGGCCGCCAATAATGAAACGATATTATTTATGCAAATGATACGGAACCGTTGTAATGACGATATCTTTATTACGCATAAACCACATGCGTAACAGAAGTGCACTTTGGTTATGCAATGCATGATGCCACCATTTGTGCGGAATAAACTGCGGAATAATAATATGAATATGTCCCCCATTTTTTTGTTTCGCCTCTATTGTTTTAATAAGACGATTCAGCGGTTCAAGAATAGAACGATATTTACTGCGTAGAACGACCAGTCTACAAGGAGTTCCCCAGTCTTTCCATTTTTTCTCCATTTTATTTATAGATGCATCATCGAAACCAACGTATACAGCAATCGGATCAACATCTACACTTTTCGCAAAGGATATCGTGTTGTTCACAACACGATGAACGCCTGACACTAAAACGAGCGTAACTACATCGCTTGCTTCTGGACGTACCGTTTGCATATCGATGCGCAATTCTTTTGCTACATCTTCATAATGTTTGTGAATGGACATTGAGATGAAAATAATAATAGGTAAGACAACTAATACCACCCAAGCACCGCCTGTAAACTTTGTAACAGCAAAAATAACGGCAACAATTGATGTAATTACAGCACCAACTGTATTAATCGTAAACTTGATTTTCCAATGCGATCCTTTTACTCGTTTCCAGCGGCGCATTAAACCAATTTGCGCTACTGTAAACGAAAGAAAAACACCGATTGCGTATAGTGGAATTAATGCATTCGTATGGGCATGAAACGATATAATCAAAATACATGCCAACGATGCTAGCGCAATAATTCCATTTGAATATCCTAAACGGTCTCCGCGATTTGTTAAACTTCGAGGTAAATATCCGTCTGCCGCTACAATCGCAGCAAGCTGAGAAAATCCTGTAAATGTGGAGTTTGCCGCTAAAATTAACACAATAAACGTAAACCATATAATTACTTGATATAAAATTCCATGTCCAAAATACATACCAGTCAACTGCGACAACATCGTGTTGTGCGGATCTGGCGTAACTCCTTTCACATACAGATGATACGAAAACCCTAAAAGTGTCACAGCTGTAATCGTACCTAAAGCAATATACGTTCTAATTGCATTTTTTTGCTGCGGTTCCCTAAAAATAGGAACTGCATTTGAAATTGTCTCAATTCCTGTAAGTGCTGAACAAGCTGAACTGAACGCCTTCAAAATTAATAAAGTTGTTAAACCTTCTGGAACTGTTCCAAAGCTCGGTGTACTCGGTTGAACAAACCCGTGACGAAGTTCATCAAAAAATCCTGTGAAAATTAAAGTTAACATACAAATCATAAAACCAAATGTCGGCCAAGCAAATACGCGAGCTGACTCTGCTACCCCGCGCAAGTTTATAAGTACTAAAAGAACGACGCATAAAATCGCCAAAATCGTTTCATATGGAGCGACTACAGGATACGCAGAAGAAATCGCTTCTATCGCTGCAGATACGGATACCGCTACGGTCAATACATAATCAACAAGCAAAGAACTAGAGGCAACAAGAGAAACCCAGCGCTGCTTGAAGTTATCTTTCGCAATAGCATACGCTCCCCCGCCGTTTGGATATGCCAAAATCCCCATAATATACGACACAATCAAAATTGCCAAGAGAACGATAGTCGAAATGGTAATCGGCATAATCAACCATTTCGCATCAGGACCAAGTCCTGCCAGCTCTGTCATTCCTGATTCAGGTCCATATGCAACAGATGAATACAAATCCGCTGACAGAATAGGCAGCGCAATTAACCAAAATAATTTGTTATGGTGCGCATGAAGCTCTGACGTTCGCATCGGACGACCAATTAAAAAACGCTTCACACTACTGAAATTACTTGCAGAAAACCAAATTGCAATTAATGCAACTATAATTAACACTGCTTCCAACCATCTAACTAAAGTGTGATGATCCATGACTCTTTCTCCTTTTAATCGCTATTTACTAATTTTTACTCTCCTAATTTGAATTGATACATAATATTTTGAACAACGAAATATAAAATATGTACTTCCGAAAGATACCCTCAATCAATAGCCTACAAATTCATGCATAATCGTTATTCTTAAGTAAATATAACTACTGATATTATAATTTGTCATCAAAAAGCATTATGTTCTCAAATTATATAGAGATAAAAATTTATAAATCTCGAAAGGAACCTAAAATTGGTAATTATATTTCCACACACATTCACAAATTCTAATGATTGAAATTCAATTCAACTAGAGGAGGAATTACGTTATGACTGTAATTACGAAACTTAAACAAACTGTTTCAGGATTAAAAAGTGCACAAGCAAGCTTAGAAGGATTTGCTCTTGATACCGATAACCAACAAGCGAAGCAATTATTCCAAAGCGCAGCACAACAAACGCAATCCATTATTGATTCTTTAACTCCGCGCGTTCAAGAGGTTCAACAAGAAGAACCTCAATATACACAGCAGTAAAGGGCTTTTTAAACAAAATAATACCCACTTTATGCTGAACCAGAAAAAGGGTGATACAATATCATCCTTTTTTCACCTCAAATTACATAGAGCGATAGAAACGGAATGATACAATGCGAAAATTTAGGATCATTACTTTGTTATTCCTTCTCTTCTTCAGTTTCCTAAGCGGCTGCAACAGTCCACTAGATAAAAAAGTAAAAAAAGAAGCAAGTGAGAAAGAAGAGCACCAAACAAATAAAAAGGATACACCATTAAAAAATGTCAGTATGGAGAATATTGATCAATCCATAGCAAATCAAGCGAAAGATCAGATTTTTAATATGGAAGAAGTAATTGATGTTAAAGCGGTTAATTTTAATAACGAACTATACGTAGCCGCGAAACCAGAGCACCATGAACGCTTTCAACTAAAGAAATTAAAAAAGGAAATGAAACAGACATTAGAAAAGACGTATCCTAATTTTAAAATTTATGTCAGTATGGATAAAAAAATTTTCATGTTACTAGATAAGTTAGAAACGAAGATTAAAAACAAAGAAGCAGATAAGAAAGAAATAAAAAAACAATTAAAAGTAGTTAAAGAAGAAATGCATTCTGATATTTAATAATACTTTTCAACATAGAAAAGGATGGATTCATATGTCGAGCCAAAACAAAGACTTATCACCAGTGCAACAAGAATATAAAAAATTTGAACAGCAGCGTGAACCAAAGCGTCCTGTTCTCAAAAATTGTATAAAAGCCTTTTTTGTAGGTGGATTCATTTGTTTAATCGGTCAACTGATCTCCACATTTTATATTACTTATTTCGATTTTACGGAACGATCTGCGGGGAATCCAACTGTAGCGACAATGATCTTTATTTCCATGCTCTTAACAGGTTTCGGTGTATACGATCGATTAGCTCAGTTTGGCGGCGCAGGTACAGCTGTTCCTGTTACTGGGTTTGGAAACTCTGTCATATCGGCTTGTATTGAGCACCGGACGGAAGGTTTTGTTCTTGGAGTGGGCGGAAATATGTTTAAACTAGCCGGATCTGTTATTTTATTTGGTGTATTTTCCGCTTTTGTAATCGCACTAATTCGAACAATTCTAGTCCAGTGGGGAGGGTTTTAGATGTTACAAGGCCACCGAACATGGGTGTTTGACAACAAACCCGTGATTATATCAACTGGTGTCATTGGCGGACCATTTGAAGCGAACGGCAACATCCCTGATGATTTCGATACATTGCACGACAATTTATGGCTAGGACAAGATTCCTATGAAAAAGCACATCGAGTTTTATTCGAAGAAGCCTGCAGCAGAGCAACTGAAAAAGCAAAACTACGGAAAGACGATATTCAATTTATCCTAGCAGGAGATTTAATTAATCAAATTACACCTTCTAGCTTTGCTTGCCGGACACTCGGTACTCCCTATCTCGGATTATTCGGCGCTTGTTCCACCTCAATGGAAGGACTTGCTTTAGGTGCAAGCATTGTAAATGCAAAAGGCGCGAAATATTTATTAACCGGAGCATCAAGCCATAATACTGCTGTAGAAAAACAGTTCAGATATCCAACTGAATACGGCGGACAAAAACCCCCTACTGCGCAGTGGACAGTAACAGGAGCTGGTGTTGCCTTATTAAGCGACCAAGGAGATGGCCCTTGCGTCACATCAGCAACAATTGGAAGAGTAATCGATATGGGATTAACGGATCCGTTTAATATGGGAGGCGCTATGGCTCCCGCCGCTGTCGACACGATAGAAGCGCATTTACGAGAACGACAAATCGACGCATCCTACTATGACTTAATTGTAACGGGCGATCTTGGTCATGTAGGACGCGAAATTGCCTTTGACTTACTACGTAAGCAAGGAACATCTATACGAAGCGAACAATTTCAAGATTGCGGATTGCTTATTTATAGAGACGACCAACCTATTTTAGCAGGAGCAAGCGGCCCTGGTTGCTCAGCAACTGTTGTGTATGGACATTTATTAAACCGAATGAAAAAAGGAGAGTTTCGCAAAATACTTGTAGTTGCTACCGGAGCCTTACTTTCCCCACTAACTTTCCAGCAACAAGAAACGATTCCTTGTATCGCCCATGCCGTATCCATTGAAGTTGGAGGTGTATAATACATGATCTTTTTTTGGGCTTTTGTAATTGGCGGCATCATTTGTGTCATTGGACAAATTATGTTCGACGTCTTCAAACTCACCCCTGCTCATACAATGGCGACACTTGTTGTCATTGGTGCCATATTAGATGGATTTAATTTGTATGAACCGTTAATTGATTTTGCCGGAGCAGGTGCAACGGTTCCTATTACAAGCTTCGGGAACGCTCTCGTTCACGGTGCAATGGCAGAAGCGGCTGAACATGGCATCATTGGCGTTATAACAGGAATGTTTAAAGTAACAAGCGCCGGTGTATCCGCCGCAATTATCTTCGGATTTATTGGAGCTTTATTATTTAAACCAAAAGGATAAGAGGTGTTCTCATGACCGTTGTTGCAAGTGTAAAAACATGCCTTGCTAGTTTAAAAGGTGCACAAGCAAGCTTAAGCGCCCTTTCACAAAACTCTGCTGATCAAGAAGCAAAGCGCGTTTTTCATGAATGTATGTTAGAGATGGATAGCATAATTGCTGATGTACAAGGGCGAGTTTCAACATTAGAACGAGAAGAACCACAATATAAAGGATTTTAGGAAGACTGGAGGGAATATACATGCCTAACATTCACATACCAGAATGGCCCCTTGTCATTATACGTTCTTTATGTGTTTTAATTGTTTTATTCGCCATTACGAAATGGCTTGGCAAAAGACAAATCTCTCAACTTTCCTTTTTTGAATACATAGCAGGTATGACGATTGGTGATATCGCTGCAGAAGTATCAACAGGATTGGAACAAAACTTCTTCCACGGTATTTCTAGTATGCTGGTTTTTGCTATCATACCTTTTTTCGCAGGACTAATTTCCTTAAAAAATAAGACAGTGCGAGATTTTGTAGAGGGTAAATCCACTATTTTTATAAAAGATGGCAAAGTACTCGAAGATAATTTAAAAAAGGAAAAATATACGAGCGACGAACTACTAGAACTTCTGCGAAAAAAAGATGTATTCAACATAACCGATGTTGAATTCGCTATACTAGAGCCGAGCGGTGAATTAAACGTATTATTAAAGAAAGACAGACAACCATTAACTGCAAAAGATATCGGATTAAAACTACCAAACGAAAAAGAAACGCACACAGTCATTATGGACGGCAACATAATAGATGAGCCTCTTGCAGCATGCGGTCATAACCGCGCTTGGATTCGCACTGAACTCGAAAAAATAGGGGTTGCAATCGACAACGTATTCATTGGACAAGTCGACTCCTACGGCCAACTCACTGTCGACATATACAACGATAAAATTCAAATGCCTTCTCCCCAAGATAAACCATTATTACTCGCTTCCTTAAAGAAGTGTCATGCTGATCTTGAACTCTTTTCTTTAGAGACGAAATCAAATACCGCGGCGAACATGTATGCAAACAACGCCAAGAAGCTAGAGGAAATTTTAAATAAAGTAACGTATTTACTAAAAGAATAGTACGAAAAAGAACGCTTATATATGTAATGGCGTTCTTTTTTTATGTCTATATACATCCGCTGAAATGCAGAGAACAAAGAAATTGCACTCGCCCACTAAAAAAAGGGGTGCGCATAAGTATGTTTAAATTCATCCAATTCGGTTATGATGAGGAAGGTACGGAAGAAGGGAATTCTTTATTCATAGCGAATTAACATGATAAACATACATATTTTTTAAACTGAAGTGGTTTCGTTTGACCTTTATTGACCATAATTGTATTATAAAACTAACAAATGTGTTAAAGGAGGAAGTTACACATGAATTTAATTCCTACAGTTATTGAACAAACAAATCGCGGGGAACGTGCTTACGATATTTACTCTCGCTTATTAAAAGACCGCATCATTATGCTTGGAAGCGCAATCGACGACAACGTAGCAAACTCAATCGTTTCTCAGCTTTTATTCTTAGAATCACAAGACCCAGAGAAAGATATTCATATATATATCAACAGTCCTGGCGGCTCTATTACAGCAGGTATGGCAATTTACGATACAATGCAATTTATTAAACCAAACGTATCTACAATTTGTATCGGTATGGCTGCATCTATGGGTGCTTTCTTACTTGCAGCTGGTGAAAAAGGAAAACGTTTCGCACTTCCAAACAGTGAAGTTATGATTCACCAACCACTTGGCGGTGCACAAGGACAAGCGACAGAAATCGAAATCGCTGCAAAACGTATCCTATTCTTACGCGATAAACTAAACAAAATCCTTGCTGAGCGTACAGGTCAAGATTTAGAAGTAATTGAGCGCGACACAGAGCGTGACAACTTCATGACAGCAGAAAAAGCATTAGAATACGGCTTAATCGATAAAATCTTTACAAACCGCTAAGAAAAGCGGAGCCGACTGTCCAGTCCCATCGGCTAAGGTTCTTTCGCACAGAAGATGCTTTTTATCTTCTCGTGCGGAAGGTTCTTAGACGCAAGGGACTAGGAGGCGGAGCTAGATCAGAAGAAAAGCGGAAGCGGCTCGCCCAGAATCGTAGGACGTTGGAGCCCCCGACAGAGAGGTGCTTTTTACCTCGTCGGAGGGGGCGAAACGACCGGAGATTCTAGCCGCTGGAGCTAGATCAGAAGAAAAGAGCTATCATTTACGATAGCTCTTTTTCATTTATCGGCGTTTTTTCCGATATATCGGCGATTCGACACAACTTATCGGCGCTTTTTTCATTATATCGGCGATTCGACACGGGATAAAGACCCCTCGACTGCTTTCGACAGGCGAATAGCCCAGTCACCGAAACGCAGCGCACAATAAAAAGCTATCGCACATTCGCGATAGCTTTTTATTGTTCTTTTTGCACATAAGCAACAAGTGCTTCTAGTGCTGCTGCCTCATCTGATCCTTCTGTTGTAATCGTAACTTCACATCCAGATCCAACGGCTAAGCTCATAATCCCCATAATACTCTTAGCATTGACCGTTTTGCCGTCTTTCTCCATAAAAATATCAGCTTGAAAACGATTTGCTTCTTGTACAAACAACGCTGCCGGACGTGCTTGTAATCCAGTCTTCAACAGCACCTCTACCCGTTTTTGAACCACTGTTCCATTCCCCTTTTCCTTTTATTTTTTTACAACTGCTTCACCAGCGCGTAATTTCTCCGCAATGTCATCAATTTTACGCAAACGATGATTGATACCCGATTTACTAATGTTTCCCCCAGATACCATTTCTCCTAGTTCTTTCAATGTAACATCTTGATAATTGATACGCAGCTCTGCGATTTCACGTAATTTATCTGGTAAAAAATCAAGTCCAACAGTCTCGTCAATATAACGAATATTTTCAATTTGTCTTAAAGCTGCACCAATCGTTTTATTTAAGTTTGCTGTTTCACAGTTCACAAGACGATTTACAGAATTACGCATATCACGCACAATTCGAATATCTTCAAACCTTAAAAGAGCGCTATGAGCCCCAATAATATTTAAGAACTCGGTAATCTTTTCCGCTTCCTTTAAATACGTAATGTACCCTTTTCGTCTTTCTAACGTTTTACTGTTTAACGCAAACTCATTCATCAACTCACATATCGCATCATTATGTTCCTTGTATAACGAGAAAACTTCTAAATGATACGATGATGTTTCCGGATTATTAACGGAACCGCCAGCTAAAAATGCCCCGCGTAAGTACGATCGTTTACAACACTTTTTCTCAATCAATTCTTGTGAAATATCACGAATAAACGAAAAGTCCTCTCGTACAATGTGCAAGTCTGCTAAAATCTCACGCGCTTTTTCAACTAAACGAACGATGTACACATTATTTTTCTTTAAGCGCATTTTCTTACGCACAAGTAGTTCAACTGTCACGTTATATCCTTTTTTCAATAATGTATAAATTCTTCGAGCAATCGCTGCATTTTCTGTTTGAATGTCAATGATTACACGACGGTTTGAAAAGGAGAGTGAACCGTTCATACGAAGTAATGCTGACAACTCTGCTTTCTCACAGCATTCCTTCATTTCGAGCTTTGTTAGCTCCTTCTTTGTTTCTGATGCAAAGGACAACCGTTTCACCTCCTAGCAATGATAACCTACTACCCTAAATGAATTTGTAGCGTTACCTCAAAGAAGTAACGCTTTATAAACTTACAAGTTATATTAGTGAATATAAAATCGAAGCTAGTTTTATCGTATCATGACGCACAACTTGATCATCATACTTTGCTAAACAACCTTTAATCAACTTAATATTATGTGCAGCAAAACGCTCTTCATCGATTGCAACTGGTTCCGACATTTCTTTCGCATAACGCCCTAATAATTGAGATGGGATTGGTTCATCGTTCACGATTGCTGTATCGATAAACGCTTCTCCAAGATGATCATGTAATGCTTTCACATGGTCAAACGCTGTATATCCCATTGTTTCACCAGCTTGGGTCATAACATTACAAATGTATGCTTTCTTCGCTTTTGCGCGAAGAACCGCATCTCCAATTTTTTTCACCATTAAATTTGGCAAAATGCTTGTATACAAACTTCCTGGTCCAAATAGAAGTAAATCCGCTCTTTGAATTTCCATTAACGTTTCATGAAGCGGCTCTACTTCCCCCGGTGTTAAAAAGACACGGTTAATTTTTTTCCCGTAATACGGAATTTTTGATTCCCCGCTTACAATTTGACCATCTTCCAATTCCGCATGCAAAACAACACTTTGATTTGCAGCTGGAAGTACACGCCCTCTCACATTTAACACTTTACTCGTTTCCGTAATGGCATGAAAGAAATCACCTGTAATAGCTGTCATTCCAGCCAACAATAAATTTCCAAGCGCATGTCCTGTTAATCCTTCTCCCGATGTAAAGCGATGCTGAAATAACGCCTCCACAAGGGGCTCCACATCAGACAACGCAACAAGCACATTACGAATATCTCCAGGAGGCGGAATTTCCAATTCATCCCGAAGTCTTCCAGAGCTTCCCCCATCATCAGCAACCGTTACAATCGCCGTAATGTCGACAGGATACGTTTTTAAACCGCGTAGCAAAACGGATAGACCCGTTCCGCCCCCCATAATAACGATTTTCGGTTTCCTCTCTTTTCCCATCTCTTAATGTCCCTTTCTCTTCTCCACATCACGATGAGATACATGAGTTGTATATTCTTGCTTCAAATGTTTCGTTAAATATTCTGCAAGTGTAACAGATCGATGTTGCCCTCCTGTACATCCAATCGCAATAACAAGCTGACTTTTTCCTTCGCGCTTATAATGCGGAAGCATAAAGGAAATAAGGTCTGTTAACTTCTCTAAAAACTTGTGCGTTTCGTTAAATTTCAGCACATATGACGATACTTCCTCGTCAAGACCTGTTAATGGCTTCATATGTGGAATATAGTATGGATTTGGTAAAAAACGAACATCAAATACTAAATCAGCATCAATTGGAATACCATATTTAAATCCAAATGACATTACGTTTACACGAAATGCTTGTTCACCCTCAGTTGAGAATAATTGAATGATCTTTTCTCTTAGCTCTTTCGGCTTTAATTCCGATGTATCAAGTACAATATTCGCACGCGCCTTCATATCTGTTAATAACGAACGCTCTGCTTCTATTCCCTTTAACGGAAGACCCGTCGGAGCAAGTGGATGTGAACGCCTTGTTTCTTTATAACGAGTTACAAGTGTACTATCTTTTGCATCTAAAAATAAAATATGCGGAATAATCCATGTGCGTTCTGTTAAATCATCAAGCGATCCCCATAAATGATCAAAGAACTCTCGCCCGCGTAAATCAATACCGAGCGCTACTTTATTCATTTTCCCTTTCGAGTCTGCCATTAATTCAACAAACTTCGGCAACAGCATAGGCGGTAAATTATCGACGCAAAAATACCCTAAATCCTCAAAGCTTTGCAGGGCAACCGTTTTTCCTGCTCCAGACATTCCTGTAATAATAACCATTTTAATATCATTATGCGCGTCCATTATATCCCCCCTCATAGCTTAACTCGGATCTAACCGATACGAAAGTAATTCAAAGTCTGGTGTATATACAAATGTACCGTAAATAATACCATTTCCTTTAATTAAATAATCAATAATATGATAATCTCCCGGTGCCATTGGCAACTCATCAATCTTATCAAATGTATGCCAGCCTATTATCCCTTCTTCGCTTTGCAGTTTATTTTCTCCTGCAAAATCTGTCGCTAAGAAAGAAAACATCATCCATTCGGAAACAACCTTGTCTCCTTCTTGGATTACGAAAGTGAAGACACCTTTTAATGCTGGATTTTTCAAATAAATACCCGTTTCTTCGCGATATTCGCGAACAACCGATTCTCTTACCGTTTCCCCGCGCTCCATTTTACCACCTGGAGCAACCCACCAGTTTCGACGAGGCTTTTGTAATAGAAGAACTTCATTATCCTTAATTAACACACAGTTTGTCACTCTTTGCAAACTTCTTCACCTCAGCTACTAACGGAGAAATCCCCATTATATACTTCCTTCATTATACTATCAAATACAGTTTGTCACAACGAAGGAACCCCATGTCTACAGCAAATGAAAAAAGATGATGGGAGACGATTCCCATCACCATATAGTAAATAATTATTGATCATCCACAATAATATACGCTGTTCTTATTGGCCCATGTACTCCTACGACAAGATTCATTTCAATATCAGCACTGTTTGACGGACCAGAGATAAAATTCAAACAAGATGGAGGGGCTTCACCTTCAACATTTTGACGATGAATCATCTTTGTAGCTTGTGTTAACCTAGGGACGATCGTACTTTTCGGGACAATAGCAATATACGATTCAGGAAGAAGACTAACGTGTCTCCCTTTCATTCCATCATTATATAAAACGACGGTTCCTGATTCCGCAAGAGCAATATCACAAAATGTAATTCCAAGATCAGCTGTTTTCGCGAATTCAATACTCTCTTCCTTATGAGCTAAATCCCATTTATGAAAATGCATTGCCTCTTCATTTGTAAAAGTATTACTAAGATTATATTCATCAAACCGTTCATCATGTGAATAAATAACAGATTTGATATTCCATTCTTTCATAAAGTAGTGTAATGTTTCTGCAAGATTAGCCTTGTTTGTTCTCAGAACTTCTGTATGAATCGTTTCACAATGTTCCATCAACTTCAATACAAGCTCATCCTTCGTTAATCCGTCAAAAACGCTCCATTGCGGAGAAACAGACCAGCTCGGTTTTTCTACGGTTTCCGGACGTTTCCTCCCAAGTCTTTCGGATAGCTTAGCTAAAAATGTTTCGCGATTTTGAATAGCCATTACCGATCCTCCCTTGACCGCTTTTCAAACCAATCTCTAAACAGTTGTTTTTTCGGAGCTGGAAAGTCCCTTGCTTTTGTCCAAGCTTTTAACGGTCCTACCCCGCGCTCAATTTTATCTCCTTTTGTAAAAGGCTTTAATGCATACGGAGCTGTCCTCGCCGCTAACGAGAACGACCTCGAACTCTTCACCATTTTTTCAAAGCCTTTCATCGCCATATCCCAAGCTACAGGAGACTTTTTTGCTTCCTCTACAATCTGCCTGCGATGCTGAATTAATAATTCATGTAAAGGTATTCGCACCGGACATGCTTCCGTACAAGCTCCGCAAAGGCTGGATGCATAAGGCAAATCCTTGTACTCATCGTATCCGCCTAAAAGCGGCGTCAAGACAGCACCAATTGGCCCTGGATAGATTGAGCCGTATGCATGTCCTCCGATATGACGATATACTGGACACACATTAATACATGCCGCACAGCGAATACATTGCAAAATACTTTGAAACTCTGTTCCTAAAATATTAGAACGGCCGTTATCAACAATCACTAAATGAAATTCCTCTGGTCCATCTGTCCCCCCAGGTTCCGTTAAACCTGTAATATAACTTGTTAACTTTTGCCCGACAGAGCTTCGGCACAAAAGCGTTACTAACACATCAAGTTCTTGCCATGTTGGGACAATCCGCTCCATCCCCATCACGGTAATTAACGTTTTCGGAATGGTCGTAACTAATCTGGCATTCCCTTCGTTCGCGACAATTGAAATAGACCCGGACTCCGCAACAGCAAAATTACATCCCGTCACGCCTACATCCGCTGTTAAAAAATCATTACGCAAATAGTTCCGGACAAACCTCGCCATTTTTTCAGGATCAGCCGTTCCGGTATAGCCTATTTTTTCTTTAAACAACTCGCAGATGCTTTCTTTATCTTTATGAAGACACGGAACAACGATATGTGATGGCGGATCATGATCATTAATTTGTAAAATAAATTCCGCTAGGTCCGTTTCTAATACTTCTCCGCCAACTTCTTCAATTGCTTCATTTAGACTAATTTCTTCCGTTACCATCGATTTTGACTTTACAATTTTTTTTGCGTTTTTCTTTTTTATAATCCCTTTTACATATTCCCTTGCATCTTCAGCAGTCTCTGCGAAATACACAGAACCACCATTTTCCTCAATCTTTTCCGTGAGTTGATATAAATAATAATCAAGATTTTCTAATGTATGCTTTCGGATTTCTTCTCCTAAAGAACGCCATTCCTCCCAATTTCCAAGACTCTCAGTCGCTTTTAATTTCTTACTTCTAAGACCATCTTGCGCTTTCTTAACTGCATTTCTCATAAATTGATCCCCGATACCTGTTTCAGTACGTTTATGAAAAGGATCGTTCCCAATTTTCATTCCCATTTTTAGATCCCCTCTCTATCCTCATTTAATACTTGCGCAATATGTTTCACTTCAATTGGGTAACCATGACGGGTTAATCGCCCTTTTATATTCATTAAACAGCTGCAATCCATCCCGATTAACACTTCCGCACCCGTTTCCATAATATGCTTCACTTTTTCCTCAACCATCTCCTCAGAGATTTCCGCCATCTTCACTGCGAATGTACCGCCGAATCCACAGCAATCATAATTATGAGACAACGGAACAACTTCCAAGCCTTTTACATGTTTTAATAATGTTTGAGGAGGCTCTTTAATATTCATTAACCGGCTCATATGACAAGATGTATGAACGGTTGCTTTTTTATGCAGCTTTGCTCCTAAATCTTCTTTTCCTAATACCTCTACAATAAACTGTGTAAATTCATATGTTTTCTTTGCAAGTTCCGTAGCTTTTTCGCGCCATTCTGTTTCACTTTCAGAAAATAAACTTGAAAACTCGTGAACCATCATAACGCAAGAGCCTGATGGTGCCACAACATACTCTGAACCAGCAAATGCTTCAATCATATGCTTTGCAGCTGTTTTCGTTTCTTTTTGATATCCGCTATTATAAGCAGGCTGACCACAGCAAGTTTGTTTTTTAGGAAAATCGACTTCACAGCCTAAATCTTCAAGAATTTCAACAACATCTTTTCCTACTTCTGGATAAAAAACATCAGCAAGACACGTAATAAATACCGACACTCTCATGTAGACACCTCCAAATAGGATCTTCATCCCCACCTATCTTCTTCTCTTTTTTGTGACAGGGGACTTACTGTTTGCGAATGGCGGGGTAATAAAGGAAAGCATTCTTTTCATTTTTCACTTATGTATAAACTCAAGTAACTTCTTCAAATCTACCTCTTTTGTATATTATTGGTAAAAACACAAAAATTATTAACAAAAATAATAACTAATCTCTTTTCCGACATGGAAGTCGATGCTATGCAGAATACAACATGCCCTCCACTCGCTTCCTCCCTTAAAAAGAAAGGATTTTAAGCTTTTACAAATAAAAAAATAAGTGATTGAGGGCTATCCCTCAATCACTTATTTCTTACTAAAATATGATACAATCGCAAATCCTAAAATAAATGTAATAATAGAACTTACAATCGATATACCACCTGTTGGAATACCAGGAAACACGACTGCAATTGATCCAATCACAAGTCCAATAATTGCCGCAAATGTCGCGCTCTTAAAATGCGTTAATAAATAGCTAATTCCTTTACTACTCACAACGAACCCTACCATAACCCCCGCACCAATTACCGCAATTAATGGTAGATTCAATGTTGTTAAAGCTTGAATCGCTGTCGGATACACGCCAATAAGTAATAAAATAAATGATCCACTAATCCCTGGAAGTAGCATAGCCATACTAGCCATCCAACCTGCCAAGAATAGCCCGATCGTATTTAAAATTGTTAACGTCGTAATTGGATCTGCTGCTTTATCCGGCTTAAAAAATGCAGTTACCGCTACAAGAGCTGCTGCAACAAACAATATAATAATATGGCCTGCTTTAAATTCTTCTTTCGCATTGGCTTCCTTCATTAGCATTGGTACAATACTCAAGATTAAACCAAGGAAGAAAAACTGCGTTGGCCCATAATGATTTTCCAGTAAATACTTAATTACATGACTTAACGTCAAAAATGCTGCCCCTACACCAGCAGCAAGCGGAATTAAAAATCCTAAATGTTTTTTCCACTCACGACTAAAGAATCCGCTAATTGCAGCAAGTAGTTGCTCATAAATCCCAAGTACAACGGCAATCGTTCCACCGCTAACACCAGGAATTAAATCGCTAACACCCATACAAAACCCACGATATACATTACGCCATTCCATCTTCTACACATTCCTCATTTCTTTTGAACATTTTTTCGCAAATTAAAGTATAACAACAAACACAAAAGAGTACGAACAGAATGACCTAATATATATGACATCTCTATAACAATTCAGGCTTTGAAATCCTATATAAATTGCTAAACGCAAAGTTCACATATCGAATTTACTCGAATGGTCTTTATCCCGTGTCGAACCGCCGATATAATGAAAAAAGCGCCGATAAGTTGTGCCGAATCGCCGATATATCGAAAAAAGCGCCGATAAATGAAAAAGAAGCTACCTCAGTAAAGGCAACTTCTCTTCTCGGGTTATTAATTTTCTACTTTTAACTCTTCTAATAGGCATTCTACGTAATGCTGCGCACTTTGCGCTGCAATACTTCCATCACCTGTTGCTGTTACAATTTGACGAAGCATTTTTTCACGAATGTCACCAGCTGCGAAAATACCAGGAACTTTCGTTTCCATACGTTCATTTGTTTCAATATAACCATTTTCATTTGTAATACCTAACTCTGCAAATGGTTTAGAAAGTGGTAACATACCAACATAAATAAATACGCCTTCTGTTTTAAACTCTTGTTCTTCACCACTGTTTACATCTACAAGTGTTACGCTGCCTACTTTTCCGTTTGCTTCATTAATTTCTTTTACAGTGTGGTTCCAAATGAAATCAACTTTTTCATTTTGGAAAGCACGGTCTTGTAAAATCTTTTGTGCACGTAATTGATCACGACGGTGAACAATTGTTACTTTCGTTGCAAAGCGTGTTAAATACACACCTTCTTCAACAGCTGAGTCGCCGCCGCCAACAACAACAAGCTCTTTCCCTTTAAAGAATGCACCGTCACATACTGCGCAGTATGATACGCCGCGTCCGCCAAGTTCTTTCTCGCCTGGAACACCAATTTTCTTATATTCCGCACCGCTCGCTACAATAATTGCGCGTGCTTTATATTCTTTCTTTCCAGCGATTACTGTTTTATATTCTTTTCCATCAATAATTTGTTTCACATCACCGTATGCATATTCTGCACCGAATTTCTTCGCATGTTCAAACATTTTATTTGATAAATCCGGTCCTAAAATATGGTCATAACCTGGATAGTTTTCTACTTCTTCTGTATTTGCCATCTGTCCGCCCGGAATACCGCGCTCTAGCATTAACGTACTTAAATTTGCTCGAGATGTATACACAGCTGCTGTCATTCCTGCTGGACCAGCTCCGATAATAATTACATCATAAATTTTTTCTTCTGCCATATTTTTCATCTCCTGTTCTTAACGCTCTTGTAATACCCTCATTATACTGTCAGCAATGCTTTTTTCCCAATGATTTGCTTGCTCTTACGCATGCACACATCTTACTGCTTGCACATACTTTCGTACAGTTGCTACCGATACATTATATATATTCCCAAGCTCTGCCTGCGTCAATTTATCGTGGCATTCGCCTCTTACAATATATTCAACTGCCGCTGACCAGCCATATACATTTGTAAACGCCGTTCCGCTCGTGTATAAGCGTATAAATGTACAAAACCAAAGATGTAAACACTCTTCAATCAGCTCATCATCTTTTTTAGTATAGTTGTATAAAGCATCTGCAATGTGAACGCATTGTTCAAACGGCTGAAGCCCTTGCGGAATACTTTTATGACTATTAATTAAAAAGAAATAGTGCGCAAGCTGTGATACGATTGGAACACGCTTAGGAGATTGCATCACATCAAAGAAAAAGCCGATTTTCTCTGGTGTTGTCAGCTCATTCATTAAATATAAAGCCAGCATTTGTTCTTCTAATGTTTCACTTTTCTGAAAAGATTGCTGCAGTTCTCGAAATAAAATATTTTGGCCTTCATCTGCTAAATTAATAGCATTCCAAGGCTCCTTTCCTTTTTTATCAGGATGTAACTCCACGACATGCGCCCACATTTTCTCTGCTGTTTGTTCATCATTTACCATATAAGCAGAATATGCAAACCAGTAATAAAAACTAACATCACCTTCGTAACCTTGACGCTTTAAAATTTTCAACCATTTATATGCGCTTTCGAAACGACCAATTGTCGCAAATGTTGTCCCTAGTTTCACACGATGTTCAAATGACATCGGATACACTGTCTCCAATTGCTCTGCTAACTTTTCTACTTGCTTATATTCCCCAATAGAATATAGAAAAATAAGCGTATTACATAAGGCATGAATATTCCCTGGATTCTTCTCTAAAATGAGCTCTGTCATTTTCAATGCTTGATCAACATTGCCAAGCTGAAAATGAGCAATTGCTAAATTATTATGTGCCGACCAAAATTCCGGATATTCCGTTATAACACCTTCAAGCGTCGCAATTGCTTCCTCTAATTGACCGTTCCGAATATAATGATTTGCTTGCTCTTGCATCACAATTAGCCCATCTTCATCCTCAAGTTCCGGTGCATCCATTTCTTCTTCTTCAATAATCTCTAAAAGCTCCATCGTCTCTGCAATAAACTCTTGATCCGTCGCAATTTCTAAATACCGCTCTGCATACTTTTTTGCTTGTTGAAATAGACCAAGATACGCATAATTATTTGCCATAAAATAATAGCATTCTTCTATTTGTTCACCCGTACGAACAATTTGTAATAATAGTTGATTCGATTCGTGATACTCTCCCACTTCTGATAATGCCGTTGCTAATTGACATAAAATAAACGGCTCTTTCTGACTTTGTGCCGCTCTTTTAAAATATTTAATTGCATCGTCTAAATGATGATTGCGATAAGCCTTCATTCCTTTATCATAAAAGAAATCGGCTAATTGATTAAAAGAAATAACTTGTCCGTTATCTTTATGAATTTCTTGATTTTTCCCCATAGATCCTCCATTATTTCATTCTTCTATCTATAAGTATAAACGATTCTTCTAAAAACAAAACAGTATATTATACGCAAATATTTCCTTTTCATTCCCGAAAAGAAAAGGAAAATGTTACATTTCTAACATTTCCCTTCTCTCGCTACCATTTCCTCTTTCGTATAAATAACACGCATCGGATTTCCACCAACGAAAGCACCGCTCGGTACATCACGATGAACAAGTGTACCCGCTGAAACAATCGCTCCATCTCCAATGACAACGCCCGGTAAAATGGTCGAATTTGCTCCAATCATGACTTCGTCTCCAATGATAACTTCACCAAGGCGATATTCTGTAATTAAATATTCATGAGCTAATAATGTTGTATTATAACCAATAATCGAATTACGCCCAACCGTAATTTTCTCTGGAAACATAATATCTGGCATAACCATAAGTGCAAAAGAAGTTTGCTCTCCAACTTTCATTCGCAAAAATGTACGATATAACCAATTTTTCATCCGTAAAAACGGAGTATAACGCGCAAATTGAATGACAATGAAGTTTTTCATCACTTTCCAAAATGAAACAGTCTTATATACGTTCCATAATGAATTTGCCCCTGACACAGGATAGCGTGTTGTCCGTCGCACCATTCTCTCCCCTTTTGCGCTTCACTTCATTGTTTTATTAATTTCTCAACCTATAAGTCGCTGCTATGCAGAAAAAAGGAGTCCTCTACTTTCTTTCTCCCTTTGTTTAAACTTTGCATGTGGCAGAAAAAGGCCCTGACCGCTTCTATGCATAGCCAGTCCCTCTCTCCCACCTAAAAAAGGGCTTGTTGTCGGTTTTCCAACTTTTATTTATATAAATCACACGTCTCGACTCTCATCAGAAAAAAATTAGTGAGGCAAGATCGTTAACAAGTCACTCATTTTTTCTAACATATAATCTGGTTTATAAGACTCTAAATATTCGCGTCCTTTAATTGTCCACGCAACAGCTGCTGTCTTCACACCAGCATTTTGTCCGCCCACAATATCGTGATGATTATCTCCTACCATTAACGTTTCTTCTGGCTTTGCCTCTAATAATTGCAACGCTCTTTGAATCGGTTCTGGATGCGGCTTCACATGCTCTACATCATCAATTGTCACCACAACATCAAAAAACTGTTTTAATTTCGATAACTTTAATCCCATTTCAACAGTCTGACGCGCCTTCGTTGTTACAATCCCAATCTTATACCCATTCTTTTGAAGTTCCTGGACAGTTTCATACACTGTTTCATACTCTTTGACTAGCTCATCATGATGTTCATGATTAAAGTTACGGTAACATTGAATGAGTTCTTCTACTCGGCTTTCGTCAATTTTGCTGAATGTATCATGCAATGACGGGCCAATAAACGGCAGTACGTCTTCACGCTTATACTGATTTGGATAGTACTTTTCTAAAGTATATAAAAATGAAGAGATAATAAGTTCGTTTGTATTAATCAACGTTCCATCCAAATCAAATAACACTGTATTGATGTTCATCTTTTCCACGTCCTTTGTTGTTGTAGGATAAAGTGAAACTTCCATTCGAAGTTGCCTTTCCCTTCGAATGGTTAGCCCGCCCAACCCTGGTTCTTACAAGCAGTCCCCCTTCTCGTAGTTCCTTCTGCACTTACTGTTTGTTAAAGCGGGATATGAAAAGAAGCAGCGCCGTATGTATGACGCTACTTTTTTCTCATTCACCACTGAAGTTCTATCATTATTTTTCTGAATATCGTTTATCCGCATACCCCATTTTGCGTCTCACAACAACAAAAATAATAGAGACGAGAATTAAGACAATGGATACAACTTGTGCAATGCGAAGCGGACCAAGCATTAAACTATCTGTGCGCAATCCTTCTACAAAGAAACGTCCGATAGAGTACCAAGTTAAATATGTGAAAAATAATTCTCCGCGGCGTAAATTTGCTTTTCGAAGAAACAGAAGTAAAATAACCCCAGCAAAATTCCACAGTGATTCATATAAAAATGTTGGGTGGTAATACACACCATCAATATACATTTGATTCACAATAAACTGTGGTAAATGTAAATTTTCAAGAAATTGACGCGTTACCTCACCGCCATGAGCTTCTTGATTCATAAAGTTGCCCCAGCGGCCAATCGCTTGTCCAAGCAAAATACTTGGTGCTGCAATATCTGCCAGCTTCCAAAAAGATAGACCGCGTACTTTTGCAAATACAATTCCAGTAAGAACCGCACCAATTAATCCGCCATGAATCGCTAAACCACCTTGACGAATGTTAATAATTTGACTCGGGTTTTGGGAATAATAGTCCCATTCGAAAATAACATAGTATGCACGTGCACAAACGATTGCAATCGGCACTGCAATTAGGACCAAATCAATAAACGTATCTTTCGGAATACCGAGACGCTCTCCTTCGCGGGTTGCAAGCCATAATCCAAGCAACACAGCCGTACCAATAATGACACCATACCAATAAATTGGAAACGGCCCAAGCTGAACTGCCACGCGATCAAGCTGCGGTACAGAACCTAACAGCATATTCTCTACTCCCTTCCTATTCCACTAATGGAAGTTTCACTTATATTTAATTTTGATCTCCTAGTTCAATCGCGCTCATTAGACGCTCTGAAAATTGTTGCGCTGCATTGACGCCCATACGTTTTAAACGGAAATTCATCGCTGCTACTTCAATAATGACAGCTAAGTTTCGACCTGGTCGTACTGGAAGGGTAATCTTTGTAATCTCTGTATCAATAATTTTCATTTTTTCTTCATCTAAGCCAAGGCGATCATAGTTCTTCTTTTGATCCCAAATCTCAAGATTAATCACAAGTGAAATACGTTTATGATTACGTACTGCACCTGCACCAAATAACGTCATAACGTTAATAATGCCAAGTCCACGAATTTCAAGTAAATGCTCAATTAACTCCGGTGAACTTCCAACTAGTGTATCGTCATCTTCCTGGCGAATCTCTACACTATCATCAGCAACAAGACGATGTCCGCGCTTCACAAGCTCAAGTGCTGTTTCGCTTTTCCCGACACCACTTTGTCCTGTAATCATTACACCGACGCCGTAAATATCAACTAATACACCGTGAATAGCTGTTGTTGGCGCCAATTTACTTTCTAAATAGTTCGTCAAACGGCTTGATAAACGTGTCGTTTTTAACGGTGAACATAATATCGGCACACCGGTCTGACGAGATGCTTGCATTAGGTCCTCTGGTACATCCTGACCGCGCGTTACGATAATGCACGGTGTTTCTTCTGTACAAAGCGCTTGCATGCGCATTTTCTTTTGTTCGTCTGTTAATGTATCAAAAAAAGTAAGCTCGGTTTTCCCAAGAAGCTGCACACGATCAGCTGGATAATATGTAAAAAATCCCGCCATTTCAATTCCAGGGCGTGATAAATCACTTGTATCAATGGGACGATGAATTCCTTCCTCACCACTTACTAATTCTAACTGAAAATGTTCAATTAAATCTTTCGTACGAACTTTTGGCATATATAAACCTCCACGTTGCGGAATGTATCTAGGCAGCGTACTACCATTCTACCCGCTATTGTACCATTTTTTTCTTCAAACAAGAAATACGGTTTCTTTTGAAAAAGAAAAAAAACATTCCACGCTTTGCGCAAAATGTTCTACGTTTTGTCGGATACTTTCTGCCGTCCAATTAGTCTTTCTCATATAACGGTTCAATGATCACTTTTTCAATTAACATATTTAAAATTGAAATAAAAATCGCTGCCATAATCGCTGCACCAAATCCAGATAAATTAAATGCATCACCAAGTAACGAATCTGTAATTTCTAGCGTAATCGCATTAATAACGATTAAGAAGAAACCAAATGTTAGCACAGTAATTGGCAGGGTAATTAAAATTAATAACGGTTTAACAAACACATTTAAAAGAGACAAAATAATACTTGCAATCACTGCTGTTTGTATATTCGCTATTTCAAACGCACCTGGTGCAAATATTTTGAGAAGACCTGATACAACGATTAGCACAATACTGTTTACAATAAGTGATAAAATCAATCTCATGTTCTTTACACTTCCTTTTCACTAGGGACAATGACTACTCAAACTACATATATAAATGCAAATTGAAAAAACGACATAAAAACCCCCTTTTTTTATAGGGGAGGGTGATAGCGTCTGGCCGCGTATAAGAGCGGTCAGGGTCTTTTCCTGCCACATGCCAGGTTTGAAACAAAAGGAGTAGGCCAGTAGCCGGCATGTTGTATTCTGTATAGCAGCGATTTGTGTGTTAAAAAATCAAGGTGGATTTATATATACTAACAATAATACGTCAACTCTGCCCAAAATACCAAGAACAAATGCAACTGCATATAAGATTCCCCTTACAGACAATCCCTTACTCATTCGCAAGCAACTGTACACCTTTCACAATATTCCAGATAAAAATAACAAGGTTTACAAATCCAAATAACAACAGGGCAATAAGCACCATCACACCAATTTGTTCTGGTGTGTTCATCACAAATCCAAATAGAAAAACGAGAAATAAACAAAAGAACGGTAATAAATGCGAAATGAGTGCTTTCTTTGCATGAGATTTCACTTCTTCATGAGGAACAACAAAATACACAATGATTGGAAATAATAACGGAGCCACAAAAATACTAAAATAACAACAAGACGCTAACACTTTTTCGGTAGAACCCACATCCTCATCTCCTTTGGATGTATATAAAGTGAAACTTCCATCAGTGGGGAGTTATCCCCCACCTATCTTCTTAAGAAAAGCGGGAGCGGCTCGCTCAGAATTGCAGGACGTTGGAGTACCCGACAGAGAGGCGCTTTTTGCCTCGTCCGAGGGGGCGAAACGACCGGAGATTCTAGCCGCTAGAGCTGGACATTGATTCTCTCTAAATCTTGAGGTGGGGGATTACTGACCACAAATAGCGAGATAGCAGAAAACATGTAACAGAGAAGCAGCGCCCCTCGGTTACATGTTCCTTTACTGTGTTAATTCTACTTCTTTTACTTTTTCTTTCATACGTGCTGTATCACGTTCTAAAACATCTTTTAAATACTTGCCTGTGTAAGAACGCTCTTCTTTCACAACTTGCTCCGGCGTACCTGTTGCAATAATTTGTCCGCCCTTATCTCCGCCTTCAGGACCAAGATCAATCAAATAATCTGCCGTTTTAATAACATCTAAGTTATGTTCAATAACAAGTACCGTTTCACCATTATCAACAAGACGCTGAAGTACTTTTAATAGACGAGCGATATCATGTGCATGAAGCCCCGTTGTCGGTTCATCTAAAATGTACAACGTGCGGCCTGTTGAACGGCGATGCAACTCAGATGCTAATTTCACGCGCTGCGCTTCTCCGCCCGACAACGTCGTTGCCGGTTGACCGAGCTTCATATAACCAAGCCCTACATCCACAAGCGTTTGGAGCTTACGTTTAATTTTCGGGATATTCGCAAAGAACTCTACCCCATCTTCAATTGTCATTTCTAACACTTCAGAAATGTTTTTATCTTTATATTTTACTTCCAATGTTTCACGATTATAACGTTTTCCATGACAAACTTCACATGGAACGTACACATCTGGTAAGAAGTGCATTTCAATTTTAATAATCCCATCACCGCGGCACGCTTCGCAGCGGCCACCTTTCACGTTAAAGCTAAAACGCCCTTTTTGATACCCGCGAACCTTTGCTTCATTCGTTTGTGCAAACACATCACGAATATCATCAAACACACCTGTATATGTCGCTGGGTTAGAACGCGGTGTACGCCCAATTGGGGATTGATCAATATCAATTACCTTGTCTAAATGCTCAAGGCCCTTAATTTCCTTATGCATACCAGGCTTACTCTTCGATTTGTATAGTTTTTGAGCCACTGCTTTATATAGCACTTCATTAATTAATGTACTTTTCCCTGAACCAGATACACCCGTTACAGCAACAAATGTGCCAAGCGGGAATGAAATCTTCGCATTTTTTAAGTTATTTTCCTTCGCCCCAATGACCTCAATCTTACGACCATCACCTTTGCGGCGCTCCAGCGGAACTGGAATAAACTTTTTACCTGATAAGTATTGTCCTGTTAGCGAATTATCATCATGCATTACTTCTTGCGGCGTCCCAGCTGAAACAACTTGGCCGCCGTGAATACCTGCACCAGGACCAATGTCTAATAAATAATCCGCAGCCATCATTGTATCTTCATCATGCTCAACTACAATAAGCGTGTTTCCTAAATCACGCATATTTTTCAGTGTTTGAATTAAGCGATCGTTATCACGCTGATGTAAACCGATAGAAGGTTCATCAAGAATATATAATACGCCCGTTAAGCTTGAACCGATTTGCGTCGCTAAGCGAATACGCTGCGCCTCTCCGCCCGATAATGTTCCAGCTGCACGGCTAAGCGTTAAATAATCAAGTCCCACGTTAATTAAGAAGCTAAGACGCTCTTTAATTTCACGCAAAATAAGTTTCGCAATACTTTGTTGCTTTTCCGTTAATTCGATATTTGTAAAGAACTCGTGCGCGTCTTTCACAGAAAACTGTGAGACTTCCGCAATCGTTTTTCCACCTACAAAAACAGCTAAGGTTTCTGGCTTCAAACGAGCGCCTTTACATTTCGGACAAGCTTGCTCCGCCATATATTTTTCCATTTGTTCACGAATATAATCAGAGCTCGTTTCTCGGTAACGGCGCTCAATGTTCGGAATGACACCTTCGAAAATAATGTCGCCTTCCTTTACTTGACCAAAGTCATTCACATAACGGAAGTACACTTTTTCATCTCCGCTTCCGTATAACACCTTTTCAAACAAATGTTTCGGAATATCTTTTACGGGTGCATCCATATCAATGCCATAATGGTTACAAACAGACTTTAGCAACTGCGGATAATATTGCGAACTTGACGGTTCCCAAGGTGCAATTGCATGGTCGTTTAATGATAAATCCCAGTTTGGAATGACTAAATCAAGATCTACTTCTAACTTTGAACCAAGACCATCACAAGACGGACAAGCACCAAACGGACTGTTGAAAGAAAACATGCGCGGCTCAAGTTCACCAATAGAAAATCCACAATACGGACAAGCGTGATGCTCACTAAACAGCAACTCTTCTTCTCCAATCACATCAATTAAAACGCGGCCTTCACCAAGCTTCAAAGCCGTTTCTAATGAATCGGCAAGGCGACCGGCAATCCCTTCTTTCACTACAATACGGTCAATGACAACTTCAATGGAATGCTTTTTATTTTTATCTAACGCAATTTCTTCCGATACATCAAGCATTTCTCCATCAACACGAACGCGGACATACCCTTGCTTTTTAATATCTTCTAACAGCTTCACATGCGCACCTTTACGACCTGATACAATCGGCGCAAGCACTTGTAGTTTCGTACGCTCTGGATATTCTAAAATACGATCTACCATTTGCTCAACTGTTTGCGATGTAATTTCAATGCCGTGATTTGGACAAATCGGCGTTCCGACACGCGCAAATAATAAACGTAAATAATCGTAAATCTCCGTCACCGTTCCAACCGTTGAACGCGGATTGCGGCTCGTCGTTTTTTGGTCAATTGAAATGGCCGGTGATAACCCTTCAATTGCATCGACATCCGGTTTATCCATTTGCCCTAAAAATTGCCGCGCATACGCCGATAGCGATTCTACGTACCGACGCTGCCCTTCTGCATAAATCGTATCAAATGCCAACGATGATTTCCCTGAACCAGATAGCCCTGTTACAACAACAAGCTGATTTCTCGGAATGGTGACATCTATATTTTTTAAGTTGTGGGCTCTCGCACCTTTTACAACGATAAAATCTTTACCCATTGTCTTCACCCTTCTGCTTTTAATTCTAATAATAGATCACGAAGCTCAGCTGCCCGCTCAAAATCAAGCGCTTTTGCAGCTTCCTTCATTTCGGCCTCCATTTTTGCAATTACATTTTCTCGTTCTTTTTTCGTCATTTTCTTAGATGATAGCGGCGCTGCTTCATACGTTTCAGTATCTTCAGCAGCCATCGTTGCACGAATCACGTCGCGCACCTCTTTTTGAATTGTTTTTGGTACAATTCCGTGCTTTTCATTATATGCTTCTTGAATTTGACGACGACGCTTCGTTTCTTCAATTGCGATTCCCATCGATTTTGTAATTCGGTCAGCATACATTACAACATGACCGTTTGCATTACGAGCTGCGCGGCCAATCGTCTGAATAAGCGAGCGCTCTGAACGAAGAAATCCTTCTTTATCCGCATCTAAAATAGCTACGAGCGATACTTCTGGAATATCTAGTCCCTCTCGAAGTAAGTTAATACCGACAAGCACATCGAACTTGCCAAGACGAAGATCGCGAATAATTTCAATCCGCTCTAACGTTTTAATTTCAGAATGAAGATAGTTTACTTTAATCCCAACATCTTTTAAATAATCTGTTAAATCCTCTGACATTTTCTTCGTTAATGTCGTAATTAATACACGCTCATTTTTCGCGATTCGCTCTTGGATCTCTCCTAGTAAATCATCAATTTGCCCTTCAATTGGCCTTACATCAATTTCCGGATCTAATAGCCCTGTTGGACGAATAATTTGTTCCGCCACTTCCGGTGAATGTTCAAGTTCATATGGACCCGGCGTCGCTGATACATACACAACTTGATTCGTTTTCTCTTCAAACTCTTCAAACATAAGCGGTCTGTTATCAAGTGCTGACGGCAGACGGAATCCATGATCAACAAGCACTTGCTTACGCGCCTGATCTCCGTTGTACATCGCTCTTACTTGCGGCACCGATACATGGGACTCATCCATCACGATAAGAAAATCTTTCGGAAAATAATCTAATAATGTATATGGTGTTGAACCAGCTGGGCGGAGCGTCAAATGACGGGAGTAGTTCTCAATTCCAGAACAAAAACCCATCTCACGCATCATTTCTAAATCGTAACGTGTTCGCTGCTCGATCCGCTGCGCTTCTAACAATTTACCGTTATCATTTAATTCTTTTAAGCGTTCTTCTAATTCTTTTTCAATATTTTCAATGGCAACTTTCATTTTTTCTTCGCGTGTAACGAAGTGAGATGCTGGAAAGATTGCCACATGCTCACGTTCTGCTAATACTTCACCTGTTAATGCATTTACTTCCCTGATACGATCAATTTCATCACCGAAAAATTCAATTCGGATACAGTGCTCATCAAGAGATGCCGGGAAAATTTCAACTACATCACCGCGCACGCGAAACGTCCCGCGCTGGAAGTCAATATCATTACGGCCATACTGCACATCAACAAGCTCACGAAGCAATTGATTACGATCTTTCTCCATACCAACGCGTAAAGAGACAACGAGCTCACTATATTCTTCCGGGGAACCTAAACCGTAAATACAAGACACACTGGCTACAATAATGACATCATCTCTTTCAAATAAAGCCGACGTCGCTGAGTGACGCAATTTATCAATCTCATCATTAATTTTTGCGTCTTTTTCAATAAATGTATCGGTTTGTGGTACATATGCTTCCGGTTGATAATAGTCGTAGTAACTAACAAAATATTCAACTGCATTGTTCGGAAAGAAATCTTTGAGCTCACTGTATAGCTGTCCTGCTAACGTTTTATTATGAGCCATTACAAGTGTTGGCTTTTTCACTTCTTTAATAACATTTGAAATCGTAAATGTCTTACCCGTCCCTGTCGCTCCAAGCAACACTTGATGTTTCTTACCATTTTTAATCCCAGCTACAAGCTGCTTTATCGCTCTTGGCTGATCACCTTGCGGGGAATACTCTGAGACAATTTCAAATTGATGTTCCAAATAAATCCGCCCTCCTCGTAAAAAAAATCTGTATTTTCATTTTAACACGAACGCTCATAAAAAAACCAAAAAAACGAACAAGTATTCGATAAATAATTCGACACCCTTTCTGCAAATCCAATATATAAAAACAAAAAGGATGCTTATTTACTAAGCATCTTCCCATAGTTATTCATGAGATACCTCCAGCAAAAAATAACTCATATTCTTATGATTTTCTTTACATTCACTTAATTTATAACTTACAGCTTCATCGCTTTTTTCTTTCATAATCCCTTTGCACACATCACTTTTTTTCCCTTTTTGACTTCCTCCAAATTTGTCATTGGAATCATCAAAAAGATAGTTTATATTGATTCCATCATAGTCTAATGTTTGAAAAATCGGATCTCCTTCATCTGTATAATTCACAATACGCACTTTATCAGCTTTGCCATTTTTCACATGATTTAGAAACCGCTGAAACTTATCTAAATTAGATCCTCCACCTATTTTTACGATGATATCACTCTTTTTATCAACTTTCGCTTCATTATTTTTCTGATTTCCCGTTTTTACAGAGGATAAACACCCCGCCAAACCGCCTATGTAGAATAGAAAACACAATAAAACAATTCCTTTTCTCATCTTAATCCTCTCCAGCCCATTTTGACTTTATCCCGCTATTCGCGGGCAGTAAGAAGTTTCGCTTTATACTACCATTCAAAATGAAATAACTTAGTGTAGCAACAAAAATACCTATACAAATATCAACAAGAAATTCATCATTTTTTGTATAGGTTAAATTTTCTAAAAATTTCGTGTTTACAACACCCACTTTTCATATTACAATACGTTTAAAGATTCGACATTATACGACAATTCGAACTTAAAGTTCAGAATATTTTAACAACTAGAAGGTGAGGGAGCTTATATGAATCTATTCCGAAAAAAATCGATTTCGTCACTGCTGGCGCAATCGCAGCAGAAAGGCGCTTCTTTAAAAAAGGAGCTAGGCGCATTTGATTTAACAATGTTAGGAGTCGGCGCTATTATTGGAACAGGTATTTTCGTTCTTACCGGCGTTGCAGCAGCAAAACATGCAGGACCAGCACTTATTTTATCGTTTATTTTATCCGGTTTAGCCTGCGTATTTGCGGCATTATGTTATTCCGAATTCGCTTCAACTGTACCGGTATCAGGTAGCGCGTACACTTACAGCTATGCAACATTTGGAGAAATCATTGCTTGGATTTTAGGTTGGGACTTAATTCTAGAATACGGCCTGGCATCCTCAGCCGTTGCATCTGGTTGGTCAGGATATTTCCAAGGGTTATTATCTGGATTTGGTATTAAACTGCCGCACGCTTTAACAAGCGCTTATAATCCTGCGGCTGGCACATACGTAGACGTACCAGCAATTTGTATTATTTTCATCATGACATTTTTATTAACAAGAGGCGCAAAAAAATCAGCTCGTTTCAACGCGGTTATGGTAGCTATCAAAGTATTTGTTGTTCTTCTATTCATCGGCGTTGGTGCTTTCTATGTAAAACCTGAGAACTGGACACCGTTCATGCCATTTGGCTTCTCTGGCGTAACTACTGGAGCGGCAACTGTATTCTTTGCTTATATCGGATTTGACGCTGTATCAACAGCTGCTGAAGAAGTAAAAAATCCACAGCGTAACATGCCAATTGGTATTATCGCTTCCTTAGCAATCTGTACAATCTTATATATCGTTGTTTCATTAGTATTAACAGGAATCGTTCCCTACAATCAATTAGACGTAAAGAACCCTGTTGCATTTGCACTGCAATATATTCATCAAGATTGGGTTGCTGGACTTATCTCTTTAGGAGCAATTGCTGGGATTACAACAGTATTACTCGTTATGCTATATGGACAAACTCGTTTATTTTATGCAATGAGCCGTGATGGCTTACTACCAAAAGCATTTTCTCGCGTAAACAAAAAAACGCAAACACCTGTTATGAACAGCTGGATTACAGCAGCTATGGTTGCTTTCTTTTCTGGATTTGTTCCATTAGACAAGCTAGCAGAGTTAACAAACATCGGTACATTATTCGCATTCATCGTTGTATCAATCGGCGTTATCATCTTACGCAAAAAACAGCCTGACCTGCCGCGTGCCTTTAAAGTACCATTCGTACCATTGCTTCCGATATTAGCGGTTCTATTCTGCGGATACTTAACATTGCAACTTCCAGCAACAACATGGATTGGCTTTGTCGTTTGGTTAATT
Source organism: Bacillus multifaciens (assembly GCF_030756675.1). Lineage (GTDB taxonomy): Bacteria > Bacillota > Bacilli > Bacillales > Bacillaceae_G > Bacillus_A > Bacillus_A multifaciens. Next base: position 11,170 of record NZ_JAVBXD010000021.1, on the reverse strand, counting down.
ATCGGATTAGTTGTATATTTCAGCTACGGTTACAAAAATAGTACGCTGAAAAATGAACAAAAAGAAGACGTTGCATAACAAACAAAAAGAGGTGTTGTCCTTAACGAGACAGCACCTCTTTTTTCTTTTTCGGAAAAACTACGTAAGAAAACGTAATAAGCGTATCTACACCGAAAACGATTCTCCACACTTTACTCACACGATTCGCGGTTTCATTTAAAAACACATCAGCTTCCCAGCTTGATATGTTTTCAAGTGGTACTAGTCCATACAGAAAGAAAAATACAATGTGTACACCCGCAAATACAATAAAGTGAGGCATCCAATGGAGCAACTCTTGCTTCGTATGTGCCCAGCCCGTTAATTCTACTGGTTCCTCTATCATTGGCAATACTTCTCCCCGCCACTTTGCAATCATTCGCTGGATACGTAAATCTAGCTTCCTTAAATCTTTCTTTCCGTAAAAAATAGCATACAATAAGATGATGACGATAATAATTTGAAATTGAGAAATCTCCCCTGTTTCATAATAATCAACGACACCTAACGTTAAAATAAATAATTCATTCAGCAATAATACAATCCCTGCTATGAAACTTGCTTTACGCAGCTGAAAAGCATACCGCAGTAAAAAGAAACTAATTGCTGCACTCCAAAATACAATTTCAGCGCCAATTAAAAACGCCCAGCGATACTCGGTTAATATATTCATACTTTCCCCTCTTCCTCTATATACAATTCAAAAGCCTCATCCATATACTGCAAAAGCTCTTCTTCAATTGGATACATATTCATCCTTTTCGACTCTTCTTTTGACTTACGTACTCCCCACAATTTATCTAAAAACGATTCATCACCGTTTGCCATCTCCCTGCATTTCTCTAAGATGATTCCAGTAATTCCTTGCACTTCAGCATTACTTGGTGCTTTCTTCTTTTGCATAAACTGACGCATTCGTTTTAGTAAAAGAATCCACTCTTGTACTTCTTCATTTTGCTCACTCATGTTTGGTAAATTTTTTAGCAGATGTTCTTCTTCCTCTGAAAATACTTGTTGTTGAAATAGCTGCCGCATACGCGGGGACTGCTGTGAAAGCTGCATAAGCTCAAATATAATATCCCAATTCAACTCTCCTTCCAGCTCATTAGAATACAAGACAGCTTGCAGCATTTTCTCCATACGTGAAAACTTCTGCTGCTCTTCTCTTACGAACAGCAATTGCTGTTGCAAAAACTCTTTAACATTTACACTCTCTGTTTCTAACATATTCGTAATTTCTTTTAAGGCGAATCCCATTTCTTTTAAAAACAAAATCTGCTGTAATTTCAGTACATCACGTTCACTATATAACCGGTGTCCACCTTCCGTCTTTCCGCTCGGCTCTAACAAACCAATTTGATCATAATATCGAAGTGTTCTTACTGTAACACTTGTTTCCTTCGTTAGTTGTTGAATGGAAATCATTTCTATCACCCTCTCATTTTCATTATAGAAGGTGACGTAACGTCAGTTTCAAGTAGATTTTAAAAATAAAGAGCCGTTTACATCTAAGTTCGTGTAAACAGCTCTTATCGAAATCATTCGTATTCATCATCTTCAAGATTTTTCAGCTTTCGTTTCTCCCATGAACAAATCGCGAAAAAGATCGCACTACCAGTTGCCATAATCGGAAACTCCCAGCCTGTTTTTCCTTTTGTTATCATGTCGTAGAATGTCCAGATTAAAAGACATGTACTGTAAAACATACAGGTGTACCTAGAGGCTTTTCCTGTTATGTGCCATTCGTATTCGTCGACTCGTCTTTTCATGATTCATATCCCCCCTATTCCAACGTAAAAATTTCCTCCACACTCATCTTAAAATACTTCGCAATCTTAAGTGACAACTCCAAACTCGGATTGTAATGATGATTTTCAATCGCAACAATTGTTTGGCGCGTCACTTGCATTGCTTTTGCCATCTCAACTTGCGTAATATGATTTTGCTTTCTTAATTCTTTAATTTTGTTTTGTACACCCATGGAATCCACCTTCAAAAAGTAAAGATATCTTTACAAAATTTCCAATAAAAAAAGGACTTGCCCAGCAAGCCCTCTACACAAAATGCAACACATACACAAGCGTATATCCAAGAACAGAAAGTAATACCGATCCAATTAACCCTGCAACAAATGCTTTCGTTCCAAGCTTACGAAATGTCTTAAATTCTACATTTAAGCCAAGCCCAGCCATTGCCATTGCCATAAGCATGTAAGAAATAACGACAATATCGCTTGCGATTTTTTCAGGGACAATTCCTAATGAATGAAACGCACTCACTGCTAGGAAACCAAAAATAAACCACGGAATCGGAATGTCACGCCAAGATTTTTTTTGCCCTGTTTGTTCTCCGCGCTGAAACCATATGCCAATTAAAATTGCCACAGGTACTAAAAAGGCAACGCGCGTTAACTTCATAATTACCGCAATATCAACCGATTGACTTCCACCAGGTGCTGCCGCTGCAATGACATGAGCAATTTCATGTAATGTTGCCCCGGAAAAAACACCATATCCATACGGAGACAAGTTAAGCACAGGATACAGCAATGTATATGCTAATGTAAAAATTGTTCCTAAAATCGCAACGATCGCTGCACTCACGGCAACCTCTTCATCCTTGGCTTTTACTTGCGGTCCAATTGCCACAACAGCTGCCGCTCCGCAAATTGCTGTTCCGCATGCTGTTAAAATACCAAGCTTCTTCTCTACTTTACAAAAGCGTGTTAACGCATATACAACAGTAAGTGTAAATGTAATAACAATTGCCGCCATGACTAATACCTTTGGGCCCGCCTTCGCAATATCAACTAAATTTAATCGCATACCGAGTAATATAATCCCTAGGCGCAATAGTTTTTTACTCGCAAAATTTGTTCCTGCAACCGCTTGATGCGGAACACCAACTGCTGCTCTCCAGATCATTCCGATTAGAATAGCAATGACCAATTGGCCCATAATACTTAAAAACGGAAGCTGCGCCAAATATTTTGCAACAATCGCAATCAGTAACGTAATCCCGATGCCTTGTGCAAATCCGAAGCGCTTCTCCTTTTCTAACGCTATCATTTGATTCACTTTGTACCACTCCAATACCTATCTTGTAACATGCATGTTCGTTCTACTTTTATTATAAAAGCATTTTAATCATAAGTTTAATACCAATATACTATCTCAATCATCAAGAAAACTTATGATAGAATGAAAAGAAAAGCGGATGCGGCTCGCTCAGAACAAGAGGGCGTTGGAGCTCCTGACATAGAGGCGCTTTTTTGCCTCGGAGGAAGGCGCGAAACGACCGACTGTTCTAGCCGCTGGAGCTGGACAAAAATGAAAAACGAAAGGAATGAGTCTCATAAACACCGACATTTTAAAAATTTTTGTAACTGTCGTAGAACAAAAGCATTTTTCAAGAGCTGCCGAAATGTTGAACCTTTCCCAGCCGGGTGTAAGCATGCACATTCGCAATTTAGAAAATGAATTCGGCACAACGCTCATTCAGCGCTCACCGAAACATGTCCAAGTCACAGAAGCAGGAAACATTTTATACATACATGCAAAACAAATGCTTACACTGTATGAAGAAGCAAAACAAGAAATTAATGAACTTCATAATATTGTTACAGGGACACTGCGCATCGGCGCTAGTTTCACAATCGGAGAATACCTTCTTCCGAAAATATTAGCAAACTACGCAAAGGAACATCCGCGTGTTGAAGTTCATACCTTTATCTCCAATACAGAAGAGGTATTACAAAGGGTTCGCTCGAATCAACTAGATATTGGCTTAGTAGAGGGGCAAGTCATCTACACAGATGTAGACGTAGAACCATTTATGGAAGATGAAATGAAGCTTGTCGTTCCTCCAAATCACCCTCTGACAATGACGAGCCCAATTCAGACAAACATGCTGCAAGATCAAATATGGATTCTCCGCGAAACCGGTTCTGGAACGAGAGCTTACAGCGACCGCTTTATTCACGACCACCATTTAAAAATGAAGCGCTACTTCACATTTAGCAGCATTCAAAGTGTAAAAGAAGCCGTTGCTGCCGGACTCGGAATTGCTATTTTATCAGACTGGACGGTCCGTAAAGAATTGAAAACTGGTGAAGTACGTCACATACCCGTACCAAACGAAAAACTCATGCGTCCGTTCTCCATTGTACGGGGAAAATATTTCATTCCTTCTAAAGCGATTCAAGTATTTTTAGATCATGTGCAAAACTTCGCGAACAATCACAGTTGACCTTCACACTAATGTGAAGGTTTAAAATGAGAAGAGAAGGAGTGATAGTTTTGCGCATCGGAGAATTATCGAAACATACAGGCATAAGCGAACGGTCATTACGGCATTACGAGGAAAAAGGCTTACTAGCTTCAAAACGACTCGCAAATGGCTATCGTGATTTTGATGAAACGACGATTGAACAAGTAAAGCTTATTCAAATGTATTTACAACTGGGGCTAAATTTAGAAGAAACAGCTAAAATGCTGCGCTGCTTAGAAATAGAGCCGCACTTCTACGATAACCCGTGCAACAGTATCATCACACTTTACGAGGATAAGCTTGCGGAAGTAAAAAAGCAGATTTCGTTACTTTCTCATATCGAAGCGAATTTACAAAAACACATTAAGTTGTTAAAAGAAAGGAATTGATATACGATGTTCGTTTTACATGGCAGTTCACGTCCAAATGGAAATACAGAACAATTAACGCATATGCTGTTAGAAGGCGTCCAAACTGAAGATGTATATTTACGCAATCATACCATCAAGCCCATTACAGACCAGCGTCACGATGCCGAGGGCTTTCAACCAATTGATGATGATTACGAGGACATCGTCAAACGAATGCTTGAGCATGATACTATTGTCTTCGCAACTCCGCTTTACTGGTACGGTATGAGCGGATATATGAAAAACTTTGTCGATCGCTGGTCGCAAAGCTTGCGGGATACATCTCTACATTTTAAAGAACGTATGAAAGGTAAGAAAATGTATGTTGTCATTGTCGGCGGTGACAATCCAAAATTAAAAGCACTTCCGCTCATTGCACAGTTTCAATACATTTTCGACTTTGTCGGCGCTTCTTTTGAAGGTTATATAATTGGGTCTGCTAACGCACCAGGAGAGATTGTGAATGACAAGGAAGCAATCGAAAAGACGAAGTTATACAAGCAAATTTTCAATAAAAATTAACAGAATGATTTGACAAACAAGCTTCCAAATGCATACAATAAAGGTGAAATTATGAAAGGAAGGTACATCGACCAATGAAGTTATAATTCTCTTTTTTATTCATCCATCACAAATAGTGAAACAAAATGATGAAAACTAGAAGAGGATTAGTCTGCCCTTTTGTCGATAACTTTCTTTTGACAGGAACATGTAAAAATACGTGTACAGCTTTTTTGTGCATCTCTTTTTTACATACTACGGGTGAAATCTATCCTCTCTAGTGAAACTAGGGAGGGTTTTTTATGACCATTTTAACAGCACGAAACATTGAAAAAAGCTTTGGTGACCGCACTTTATTTACATTACAAGCACTTAATATCCATGCGCAGGATCGCATTGGAATCGTCGGTGTAAACGGCGCGGGGAAATCGACGCTATTACAAATATTGAGTAAAGAAATAGAACCTGATGACGGAACGATTACTCATTACAGTTCGATTGCTATCATTCCACAATTCCATGAGGAGACATTGGAAACAGCCTCTTCTCTTGCAAAAGGACAATGGGGTATTTCTCACGTCACAACGAATATGAGCGGCGGCGAACGCGGACGTTTAAAAATTGCTCATGCTCTTGAACAAGAAGCAGCTATCTTATTTGCTGATGAACCAACAAGTCATCTTGATATGCATGGCACAGAACAACTAGAACAGGCATTGCAATCTTATAAAGGAGCGATTATTTTAATCTCTCATGACCGTGCCTTATTAGATGCCATTTGTACAAAGATGATTGAGATTGAAGATGGTACTGTTCGTGAATATAAAGGAAATTACACAAGCTACAGGGAGCAAAAAGAGCAACAAAGGCAGCATCAGCAATCAGAATACGAAAAGTATACGAAAGAAAAACAACGCTTAGAAACAGCAATCGCCAGCAGACAACAGCGTGCTTCTGGCATGACAAAAATCCGTTCAAGCTTTAGTTCTTCTGAATCTAGACTATACAAATCGGGAGCAGCTTATAGTCAAGGCAATGTTGAAAAAGCCGCAAAAGCATTAGAAACAAGATTAGAGCAATTAGAAAAGAAAGAAAAACCAAAAGAAATTGTTCATACAAAGTTTGATATACAATACCATGCACCCATTCATAGTAAAACAGCTGTGCAATTTAATAAGGTTACGAAAAAAATCGGCACTCACACCCTTTTTAACAATATAAATGGGAGTATAACGCCAGGTGTAAAGCTTGCTATTCTCGGCAAAAATGGAAGCGGAAAAACAACGCTATTTCAAATGATTCAAACAAAAGAACGAGGAATTCAGCTTTCAAAAAGCTGTAAAATTGGTTATTTTGAACAAACATTAGCTATTTTACAAAACGACAAAACCATTTTACAAAACGTGATGGAAGAAACGCGTTATGACGAAGCTTTCGTACGAACAATCCTCGCCCGCTTACTGTTTCGAAGAGAAGATGTTTATAAACAAGTAAACGTCTTAAGTGGCGGCGAACGTGTAAAGGTCGCACTAGCAAAAATATTCTTAGGAGACTACAATATGCTTCTTCTTGACGAACCGACAAACTATTTAGACCTCGCTACGCAAGAAGAACTAGAGCACATGCTAAAAGATTATCCCGGGACTGTGCTATTCATTAGTCACGACCGGACTTTCGTTCATAAAATCGCCGACCGCATTTTACACCTAGATGAAGACGAACCACGGATCTTTCAAGGTAGTTACGAGCAATATACGAAACGAAAGGAACAATCTTCTATTAATCCAGCAGAGCAAGAACTACTGCGCCTGCAAACAAAATTAACAGAAGTAATTGGACGCATTTCGATGCCAGGACGTCACGATGATGTGATTGCGCTTGAAAACGAATATGAACAGCTGCTGCGTCAAATTCAAGAGTGCAAAAAATCTGTCCTCTGATATATCGGTTGTTCTTTGCAATATATCGGCGATTTTCATAATATATCGACCGTTCTTTAGAATATATCGGCGCTTCGACACAATATAAAGTGAAACTTCCATCAGTGACGATTTTCTCACTGATGGTTAGTTGAACCAATCGGGCTTTTACGGGCAGTTTTCTTCCACGTGTTTCCTTAGCTTTTACTGCCCGTTAATGCGGGATAAAGACCATTCGACAATATTAGATACACTAAAGGGGGATGACCCAGGTCAGCCCCCTTCTTACGATTAAAATTTATTCCAAGTTAACACATCATCAAGTGGAAGACGAACTTTTTCAAACCCAGCCTGCACTGCTTTCCCTACACAAATTAACATAACAGGTTCAAGATTTTCTGGAACATGGAAAGCTTCTACAAATTTCTGCGGATGGAAACCGCCAATTGGTACAGTATCAAAACCTTTTGCTTTTGCCGCTAACATAAGCTGCATCGCTACTAAGCCACCATCAATCATCGCCACACGAGTAGCTTGTTCGTTAGAGAATTTCCCGTAGTTTTCAACAATTGAATTAACATAGAAATTCTTCGTTTCTTCTGTCATTCTTCCTTTTTTCACTACTTCTCCGTAAATTTTCTCAGCATTTTTATAGGCCTGTTTATCTCCTAAAACAGCAATAACAATAGAAGCATCGACAATTTGTTTTTGGTTGTTTGCGATTGGTAATAACTCTTCTTTCGCTGCTTCATCTTGTACTACAAGAAATCTCCATGATTGTAAGTTTGACGATGATGGAGCTAATGTTGCGAGCTCTAAAATTTCACGAATGTCTTTTTCGTCCATTTTAAATTGCAGATCGTAATGACGTATAGATTGGCGCTCCTTAGCGATAGTAAAGAAATCTGTGTCCGTAATTTCTTTTGGAGCTTCCGTATGAGTATTAAGCTCATGGATTTTATTTAAATACTCTTCTGCTGCAGATTTTTTTGCTGACATTGTTTTTCTCCTCTTAACTGTTCTAATTTTAAGAACAGTATATCCCTTTAACTGTTCCTTTGTCAAGAACAGTTAATATTAAAAAATAAAACGAAAACTACAGTTCCGTTTTATTCATTCTTTCGGAAGTAAATCCGCTAGCTTTTTCTTCGCCAGCCCCTCGATAAGCCATCTTTCCATTTCATCTCTTAATTCATATAACGCTGAACATGTAGAAGGAGAAAAACACTCTTTCCCATCTACATCAAGGAATCCTTTTGAATACGGGTCTGCTCTTATCGCATCATAAACTTCTACTAATGTAATTTCATTTGCTGCTCGAGCTAAATAATAACCGCCATCTCGTCCTTCTTTCGCTACAATTAGCTCTGCTTTAACTAAATGAGTAAGGATTTTTCTTAAAAAGAGTGGCTTTGTCCCTAACTTTTCAGCCATAATTGCACTAGGACAAATACCATCATAATCTGCTAGTACCAATAAAGATTGCACAGCAAGTCCGAACCATTTCGTACTTGAAACCTTCTCTTTCATTCGTTTTCACCTCTCTATTAGTCTAAACGATTTCGCTGAAAAGACAACTTAAAGTCCATACAAAAAGAACCCCTCCTCCTAGTTGAGAAAGGGTTCACAGGATCATTCTCTTATCTAACTTTAACTGCAGTTCCGCTTACAGCTACCATTAACATACCTTCACGAACTACTTCATAATCAACATCAATACCAACAATTGCATTTGCACCTTTTTGCGCTGCAAGTTGTTTCATTTCTCCCATCGCAATATCACGTGCTTCTTTTAACTTACTTTCATAAGCACCAGAACGGCCACCGACAACGTCACGAACAGAAGCAAATAAATCACGAACGATATTCGCTCCCATAATTGCTTCGCCGTTTACAATATCAATATACTCTTCAATTTCTTTTCCTTGAATAACAGAAGTTGTTGTAACGATCATACTCTATCTCCTCCTATGTATAGAAACTTGTGGTCCCATCTGTATGGTACCCTATTTCATAAAATTACATCGCACAATGTTTCCCATTAATATAATAGGATTCTTCTGAGAACACCGTAAACACAACCTCTACTTCAGGAAGCCCAAAATCCATTAAATATGTAGTAATGGCATTGGCAAATCGATCACGAATTTCTTGCCCACGCTCGAACCATTTCACTTCAATGAGAGGAAATGCCTCTACTTCTTCTCCGTTGAATACAAATGTAGAACTTGGTAGTTCCAACGTAAAATTATCTGTACCACACTCACAAATCACTGCAAGTTCTTCTACTAATGGCTTGCTTATGCTTTTTAACTGTTCAGTCGTAACTCCACGAAACACAACATGCGGCATATGAATCCCTCCGATAGATAGCTTATATTTGTTCACATCATAGCATAATTCATTTTGTTGTACTACAACGTGTAAAGACATTTCAATGACATTTTCAAGAAACAGAATATGATATTTTATTCATCAATACAACTTCTTTAAATTAAGCAATGCTATTCCATACATAGAGAGTCCGAAAAATGCTCCTCCACAACTCCATATAATCACATCAACCAACTTCCGTATCCCACTGACGTTCTTGTTCTACAAAAACAATCCCAAGTTCGTGATGCTCTCCTTCATAGATCGCATGTTGTACAAGGCGAAGCTCATCGTTCGTATCCACAACTTCCATTTTACAAAAAGCACCTGTTGATCTTGATTGCAGTGCATTGTAGAACCCATCCACAGTTGTTGGAACGATTCCGTTCACTTTCACGATGATTTCCCCTGGTTTCAAATTTAGTTCCTCTCCGGCTGTTCCTGGAATTGTACCTAGTACAACTAGACCATTATCACGAGAAGAAAAGTATGCAGGACGTCGTTCATCTTCCAAACGCTCTTGCACAGCAATTGTCAGTCGTCCAAGCATCGCTGCTCCCATAGCGACAATTGCTAATATATGCCACCAATAGCTCGCTATTCCTAATACAAGGACAACTGCAGCTAGTCCAAATACGCGGCGTCCTGTAAATAACAATGCTCCTTTTGGCTCAAAGCTTTTAACCGTTCTCGTAAATCCAACTAAGAATGGAACTAAGAATAAGGAAAACTTTTGCGATCCAACAGAGACCACTGGCCACCAAGATACAAACTGCGTTAAAGCATCACCTGGTATAAGAACAAATAACGGTACAAGCCATAATCTATTGGATTCATGCAGTCCAATATTTAAACCTCGTTTTCCTTTTCGTAATTTCGGAGTTGAATAGTTTGCAGCATTTTTAGAAATAAGTATACCTTCTACAACTAACATAAGCCCAAGTAAAATCGCTAATGATACAACGCTGCTCTCCTCTCCTTCTTGAAGTTGTAAGAAAGAGAATGGAATTTTTGAAGATAATACCGCTGCTGCAATGGCAATTCCTAACGTATATGCAGGTGATAAGTATCTATACTGAGCAATCATAGCAAACGATACCGTCCAAATCGCCATTATAATCACACTTGCTTGTGATACGATTAGTCCTGTTCCAACTGTAATCAAAGATAAAATGAGTCCTAAACCAATTCCTGCAAATATAGATGTACGTAGTTCATACAAAACATCATACACCTTAAAAGAAAAATCTTTCCGTTCTCGTAATACTCGTAAATATCCAACAAAAAAACTACTTATAAAAAAAACATACAAAGCAGGATGCGTTAAAAAACGCACGATTGCCTTCATCATTTCTAATAACCAAGTCTCCATGAAACGATTCACCACCATTTATAAGATATTTCATTTCTTCCCGTACATATTGCCTTATGTAAGATTTACTCCGTTTCATTTTATCTTATCACAATTAATCAAACGTTTGTTTAACACAAAAAAAATATACGAAACATTGTACTTATCACATTGAATATGTATATACAAATTGAAAAAACGACATAAAAAACCTTTTCTTTTCTGTGAAAATAATTTGATTCAGGGCACAATTTAGCTTTTTAATAATACATCTAGATCTTCTTTTTGCGTGTGAAACACGCAAAAAG
>NZ_JAVBXD010000020.1 GCF_030756675.1 Bacillus multifaciens | reverse complement strand
TCAAGTTTTGTATTTCTTAATTATACAAAAATGTACCATACAGAGAGAGACTTTTTTAGTGTCTACTCTATAGGGTACATTTTAAAGCGGTCGGGGCCTTTTCAGCAAAAGGAATCCCTGGTCCTTCTTTCAATACCGTAAAAGGGATAACATTCACTGGCACAAAGGAAATATATAAGTTGAATTAAATATTTTCTTACAATCCTCTTTTATCGAAAATTTTCATCATTCAAATTGCCTTATGAAAGCAATTTGAATGATGATTTTGCTACTGAATTTGAAATTGTAAAAAATAAGTTCAACTTATATAGATGAAATAATTTCTTATTATGAAAAACAAAGGATTCCTTTTCGATTTGGAATAACTCCTGCTCACTCAACCCCTGAGTTATTTTATTATTTAGCTAAAAAAGTGTTTTATCAAACAGACTTTCATACAACTTTATATGGAAGTCCACGTGTAATTGATACGACTGATTCTAATGAGATTATTATTCGAGATTTAGGGGAAGATGAATTTCATCTCTTTGGAGATATTTATGTAAAAAGCTTTGGCATGCCTGCTTTCACTATAGATGATGTTAGCCAAAATAATATGGAGCGAGCTGGAATGAACATTGCTTATACAAAGGCGATTTGGACAAAGATGCTATAATATTTTCATCCCCTTCAAATATATGAAGGGGATTTTTTTATTTCCTTTTTTAATTCAAAGGTAAACGATAAATGTTACCAGCCACTTCATTATAAAACGAATATATATCACTAATCCCCATTGTTCCAATTTAAAGTCATGGCCAAATGTTTCCGGATTATTACCTGATAAACTAGCAATCTTTATTACAAATTCTTTAATATAGGAAATAATTTGCGTAGCTTTTAAATGATAAATAGTGTCTGTGTAGTAAAGGAACGAAATAAGCATTAGTGGACATTAGAACGGTTAAAAATCACACTCTTTGAGACATAAGCAACTACCAGTTACCTTTTGTAAATTCCCCCCAATATGCTTTCTATTCACAAAAGATAACTTATAGTGTAATATTACACTATAAGTTAAATTGAACACTAATCCATAGGAGTGATGTTATTTGAATAAAGAAACTGTAATTGATTTGATTTCTAAGAATGTTCGTCTGATTCGTCTTGAAAAAGTATATTCTCAAGAAAAAATGGCTACTGTTCTAGGAATTTCGAAAAAGACACTGGTTCAAGTTGAAAAAGAAAGAACATTAATTAGTTGGACGAATGCTGTCGCAGTTTGTGCCTTATTTAAGGATAGTCAAATCTTAAAACACATTTTAGGAGAAGAACCTTTTGAAGTAATCGAAACACTGGCCCACGATGGTATGAATACGCCAAAAGTAAAAACATTAGGCGGAAAAATGTTTTGGAATGAGATTGCGAAAAAAGGAAAATTTCGAGTACAACAAAATGTGATTAGTCAACATTTTCGTATTTTAGATGATAGTGATTATAGGTGGTATAGCACGTTTGAAGAGGAAGATGTTATAAATCGTTTTCACGAATTAACTAACGAGTAATTAAATTTTAGAAGAGAAATTACAATGAAGTAGAAATAAAAGGAGATGAAATATGAAAAGAACAAAAATAACATATAGCATAATGTTTAGTTTATTACTATTAACATCATGTGATATATCGAACAAAGAAATTGAACAAAAAGCACAAAATTATACAAAATCGGAGTATGGTATTTCTGTTAAACTAAATCAAGTTGAAACATATGGGACCGGAAAGATTTTATCTTTACCTTGTCCAAAAGAGCGAACAGCTTATGTGCAGCAAGTAGATGAACCACATTTGCAATTCCAACTATATTTCGATGGACAAATCTCTCCAAAAGTAAATAATGATAACTATAAAATAAAAAAAGAAGCGTATGATTTACAAGAAAAATTTAATACATATTATGAAAAAAAAGGGAATAATACTATATTTACGTTCCATCAAATGCAGACGGGGGATACTGTTTTTAACAAGAAGACTGAGAAAGAAATAGCACAGAAAAATTTGAAGCATTATGTTACGGCAGTTTTTAGAAGTAATATCTTTTTAGATGTAAACAATCCTGCACATATGGAAAATTTAGCGGAGGTTGCAAGAAGTATTCAAGAATTTAACAAAACAATTGAAAATAATAAGGTTAGTGTGGACGATATAACAATTCAGCTGCCAAATGCTAATAAGAGTTTATTACAAAATATTATAGTAGATTATGTAGTAACAGCTGAAGAAGCAAAAAAGGCTCTTGAGAAAAGAGGTGATTATATGAAAGCTTTACAGCTTACAAAGTGAAAAACAATCTAGTCAATAGACAAAAACACTCCTCGTGAATCAAATGAAACGAGGAGTATTTTTTGTACATTTCTTCTATTTAATTGGCTTTTCTAGCACATATAAGTCTTCTTCTAAATTTGTAAGTTTATCTGCGACAAGCTTTGTAGCATCACCTATTGCTTGGTTATATATATGCGGCCCTAGTTCTTTTATCATTTCTTCAATTAAGCGCTCTGCTTGAAATCGGCCAATTTCTCCTAGATCTTCTTCTTCAAAAAATTGTTGAATATGTTCTACAAGTGTTTCTTTTTTCTCATTTGGTAATTTCATAAACATCATATTATAAAGCTCCTTTTTTATTTGATAAAATATGGCGTAGTGTTTCCATTGAAAAACGCGTTCCAGGGCAAGTTTTTGTTACACCATTTAATTCACGATGACCGAGAACATGCTCACTATTTAAAGAAAATTGATGCATGAACTGTTTACATAGCCAATGCAAAGAAATCATTTGTAGTGGTGTTGGATCATAGTCGTCAAAATTTCCAGATATACAAATCCCAATACTATTCGTATTATAACCTTTCACATGAGCTCCTATATGCAGTCCTCTTCCTTCGTAAATGGTGCCATTTTCTTCAATAAAATAATTATATCCTATTCCGCTCCACCCTCGACTATTTTGATGAAATTCATGTGTTTTATACACGTCCCAGCCATCTTCGGCTGTGTGATGAATGATAAGATGTGTAACAACTTGTAATGGCTGCAGCGGATCACGAAAAGATACATGCGCTTTCTGAATGTGCATAGTCTCACCCTTTACAAATGAATGATAATTGCCGTTTTATCATCTGGATGAATAAGCTGTTTCGCTTCTAATTCTTCTATTATTTTTATGTATTTCTTAATACCATGTTCCCACACAAATTGTGCACTTGTTTCTAGCGTCCAATCGAGATGAAACAAACCATCTGAACAAATCAATAGATTGGTAATTTCTTGTCGTAACAATTTTCCTTGCTGAATAAAAGATATTGCTTCATTCATCCCATTTGCAACAGAATATCCGTTTAAAGTATTTGCCATGTAACGATTGTAGCGTAATTGTTCTTTTTTATCAGTAAATATTACTTCATCTGGAACAAAAAGTCCCTTTTTACGTTCTTTCTCACGTTTTTGTTTTGCCCGTTTACTAATGCCTTTCACTGTGTCTTTCGTAAGCACTTTTACGGATCCATCAATACATTTAGCAACAATCACACAATCTCCAAGCTGCGCATATTCTATTGTTTTATCTGTAATATGAATAGCAGCAATACAAGTGCACCATAGTTGCTCCTTTTTTGTCGTATCAATATGATAGAATTGCATTTTTTCTTGCAGTAACTGATTAGCTGTAGCAACTTCAGTTTGTAATGAATCCACATTGAAAAGCGATTCAAAGTGTCGCTGAAACAGGTGGGAAGCCAAGTATGCTCCGTTATGCCCATTCTCATCTTGAAAATCAATTAGCGGCGTCGCTCCGTCACACACACCATATAGCTGTAAAGCTTCATTACAAATTAGTGCATCTTCGCATTCTTGTTTGAATGGACTTTTTTGTTGAAAAACCTGAATCTTCATATCCCTCTCCCCTTTCTAAAAATCGCTTTCATTTTTCAAACTAATCTAATTTACCGAAATAAACTGTTTTTCCGCAAATCTTACAATCTCATATATAATTTTGAATTATTATCAATTTGTATATAGCATCTTTAGTGAAGGACGGGAAAGATATGTATCGATTACTCGGAGTGATTTTAGGGTCTTTAATTGTAGGACTTTCTTTTAATCTTTTCCTTATCCCCCACAAGATTTTAAGCAGTGGGATTAGTGGAATCGCAATTATCATTGGAATCTTAACTCCCTTTAATACCGGATTAGTGAACTTTTTACTAAACTTACCAATTCTTATTTTAGGGTATATTGGTCTCGGAAAACGATTTATTGGTTATACAATCGTATCTGTTATTACACTTTCGGCAGCATTATACGCTATTCCTGTACATGCAGTGGCAACCGATGCGCTACTTTCTTCGTTATTTGGTGGTGTAATTGCCGGGGCAGGTATTGGACTTGTTTTCAACTGCTATGGTTCAACAGGCGGGTTTGATGTTATCGGTATGTTACTTTCACGTAAAAAAGATATTCAGCTTGGCGGATTCTTAATCGCACTTAATACTATTGTAATCATTATTTCTGGATTTTTCTTCGATTGGGATACTGCCTTAAACAGCTTATTATCTATTTTTGTTACAGGAAAAGTAATTGATGCGGTTCACACAAAACATCGAAAAATTACTCTAATGATTGTAACAAGTCACGCAGAAAAAATGAAAGAAAAACTTCTTTCCAGTCTTGTGCGCGGGATTACCTTACTCGACGGAGAAGGTGCATACTCAAATGAGAAAAAACACGTATTAATGACCGTAATTTCTCGAGAAGAACTAGCTGGAATGAAATCTATAATTTCTGAAGTTGATCCGCAAGCATTCGTGAACATTACAGAAACAGTGGAAGTATTAGGATTATTTAGAAGAGGATAAAAAACGAGGTGGCACTATAACCACCTCGTTTTTTTACTATTTTCACGTTCCATAAATTCAATTCGATTCCCAAATGGATCTAATACATAAAATCTCGTAACATCAGGACGGGCTGTATCGACTGTAACTGCAACTCCTTTTTGCATTAAATTTTCTTGAAAATCTTTAATATGCTGTCATAAAACGCTGGATGAGCTTTTTTTGCAGGAGAAAAATCTTTCTCTACCCCAATGTGAATCTCTTGACTCCCATAAATAAACCAACACCCGCCTCGCTTTCTTAATTCTGCAGGCTTTGGAATTTCTTCTAATCCAAGTATATTTTCATAAAATGCATGTGCTTTTGCTTCACACCCACTGGTGCTGCAAATTGTACGTGATCAATCCCTTGAATCTTAAACGTCATCACAATCCCCTCCTCTTTACTATCATTATTATATCAGAGATGACTTTAACTATAACTTTCATACAAATTATGAAGATGTATAAGAAAAACGAAAAAACTTCTCGTATTTTCAACAGAGAAATAAAACTTACAATTCAAAAATATTTAATGAGAAATTGACTATTTATCCATATCACGTCTATACTCTTAGAGGATATAACATAAGTAGCTTTATTTATTTTAAAATCTTAATACATATATACATATATATATTTGGAGGAATTATCAATGCGAAGGAAAAGATTTTCGTCTTTCAAAAAACATACAAATCCAAAAAGACGTGCTACTTTTACAAAAAATAAAATGAAGGTGAAAGAAAATTTCACATTAACAAAACAACAATTAGATTCTCTGCTTAAAGACACAGTAGATGCTATCGTTGTCCTTGATTTAGAGCTTCGTGTAATGAAAGTAAACAAGGCCTTTGAAACTCTTTTCGGCTGGACCGAACAAGAAATACATGGAAAAATAATACCTACTATCCCAGATTTCTCAAAAGATAAATACAACAAACTATATCAAGATCTTGCACATAATAAACTATTTACGTCAAAAGAAACACTTAGACAACAAAAAAATGGAAGTTTAATACATGTCACTAATTTTATCTCCCCTATTGTAAATACAAACGGAGAAGTAGTAGCGTTTGTAAGTAGCTTAAGAGATATTACCGAACGAAAAAAAATGGAACTTGCATTAAAAGAAAGTGAAAAACGCTTACGAACTCTTATAAATGCGATGCCAGCGTTTATTCTTTTGAAAGATGAAGAAGGAAGATGGCTTGAAGCTAACGATTATGCAATTTCTAGTTTGAATTTTGAAAATGTACCGTATCGCGGTAAAAAAGATAGTGAGCTCATCCAATATAATGAGTCTTATCGTAATTCCTTCTTATACTGTGAAAAGTCCGATCAATATACATGGCAAAACAAAGAAAGCATGTGTCGTGAGGAAATTATTATTCACGCTGACTCTACACCTATCATACTTAACATTATAAAAGTTCCACTTTTTCATCCTGATGGATCGCGAAAAGGGATTGTCATTATGGGACAAGATATTACAAATTTAAAGAAAACAGAAGAATTATTAAAAAAATCCGAAAAGCTCGCAGTTGTTGGACAGCTAACTGCTGGTATTGCCCATGAAATACGAAACCCCTTAACTTCTTTAAAAGGATTTTTAAAATTACTAGAACCTGATATGAATAAAAATAACAAACGGTATATTGATATCATGTTAAGCGAAATCGCTCAAATGGAATCGATTACGAATCAATTTATGGCAATGTCTAAACCACAAGCCATGTCTATAAAATCCTATCAAATTCAAACATTAATTGAGGAAGTGGTAACATTCATTTCACCAACAGCAATGATGCATGGTACACATATCACCATGAATCACACATTCTCTTTACCAAAAATTCAATGTGATGGAAATCAGCTAAAACAAGTATTCATTAACATAATAAAAAACGCAATAGAAGCAATGCCTCACGGAGGGACTGTTTCCATTCAAACAATGAAAATTGAAAATCAGTCTATAGTAATCAGCATTAGCGATGAAGGCTGTGGAATTCCACAAGATCGTATTTCACATTTAGGCGAACCTTTCTATAGTTTGAAGGAAAAAGGAACTGGATTAGGTTTAATGATGTGTTATAAAATCATTGAAGAGCATAATGGAAAATTACAAATTACAAGTGACGTAAACAAAGGAACAACTGTAGATATTCGGTTACCTATATTCCCGGAAACGAAATGAAAAAGAAGAACAAACAGAAAATTCACTTTCCTGTTTGCTCTTCTTTATATAAACAATGCTTCACTAACTTTCGATAATTGGAATCTGCTTTACTTGATCATAATTAGCGCATCTTTACGAAAGCACAAACACGATTGTAGCTTTGCATAACACATGAAACAAAACAATTCCATAACCAGAAAATAATGTTCACAGCCATACTAGTTATACTACCAATTAATGCGCTTCCTACAATATCAGATGGATAATGCTGCCCGCTCCAAATACGAGAAAATCCTGTTAAAAATGCTAATAGCCACATAAGCCATCCCAACAAATGATTATAAAAAAGAAATTATGTATTAAAATAAGAGATATGAAATAACTAGAAAGAAAAGAGCTAATTCCCCATTCCGTCAAAACGAAACTTTAAATTAGCTCCTTTTTCTCATATATTTACTTGTTTACGCACCGTTTCGCGTGCCAGTAAGAAACTCATAATGACCTGTGCTGCAACACGACTTGTCATATCACGAAAATCAAGAGTTGGATCAATTTCCACAATATCCATACCTGCTACAAGTGGTTCTTGCCCAAGCACTGCCATTGCATCCAGTAATGTCGTACTATCCATACCACCTGGTCCGATTGCTGGACATCCCGGCGCAAACGCTTGATCTAATACATCCATATCAACAGAAACGTATATAGATGTAACCCCTTGGCGACGCAATAATTCTATACTTTCGATAATAATATCTTTTATATGGCGCTCTCTAACATGTTGCATCGTATATACCGTTACGCCATGTTCTTTTGCATATTCATGATACGTATGAGCATTAGAAAAGTTTCGAATCCCAATTTGCACCAGTTGCTTTCCGGTAATGACATCATTCTCTAGTAAACTACGAAACGGTGTCCCGTTTGACGGTCCTCCGTCTTCTAGGTTACGTAAATCATGATGAGCATCAAATTGAATAATTCCAACTTTTCCTTTGCTACTTGCAAACCCACTTATACTCGGAAAACTAATCGAGTGATCTCCCCCAAGAACAATCGGTACCATCTGTGGATTCGATTTTGTAAGACTTTCTAGCGTTTTCGCAATGCGAACATGACTTTCTTTTATATCCGTAACATGCATGGTAATATCTCCGCAATCATAGAGGACACTTTCTTTCATATCATGCTCTTCTGTAATAGCATACGTACTATACGCATCTAACATTGCTCGAATTGTTTTTGGGGCAAAGCATGCACCTGAGTGACTAATTGAAGGCTTTGAAAGCGGAGCACCTATTAATGCCCCGCCGAATATTTCTTCGCCCTCATCCCAGTTCTTAATGATATCGCTCCATTTCGTTACTTCTCGATCAATAAACTTTGCATTTTTCTTTAAATAGTGGCTTTGCTCCACGCTTTTTCACCTCGTGTATACGCAATATTCCCTTGTTTCCATACTGTATTTACATGGCTAACACCATAATGGTACGGTACATACGCATAATTGTATGCATCCCACAATACGATATCGGCCTTACGTCCAACGCGGATTTTCCCAGCAACATCCCCGCGATTAATTGCATACGCTGAGTTTACTGTTACTGCGTTCCAAACCTCTTCTGGTGTCATTTTCAGTTTTAACATCGCAACGCTCATAATCAATTGAATATTTTCAGTCGGGCAGCTGCCAGGATTAAAATCAGTCGCTAAAGCTACCGCTACACCATCATCAATCATTTTACGCCCTCTAGCAAAACTTTCTTTATTTAAATAGAATGTTGTTCCCGGAAGTAATACAGCAACTGTATCCGAATTTGCTAGCATTTCAATTCCTTTATCAGATGCGCCGACTAAATGGTCAGCTGATGCTGCACCAATTTCTGCAGCCGCTTCTGCACCGCCAAGCGGATCAATTTCATCTGCATGAATCTTTACATCAAAACCAAGTTCTTTCGCTTTACGTAAAAATTCTTTTGATTCTTCAACAGAGAATACTCCTGTTTCACAGAAAATATCAACAAACTCTGCTAATTGCTTTTCTTTAATTTCTGGTAATAAATCGAGCATCCACTGTAAAAATTCTTTCGCTTTTCCTTTATACTCTTTTGGCACTGCATGAGCTCCTAAAAATGTTGACACAACATCAATTGGATGCTGCTTCTGAACCTCTGCTGCCGCTTCTAATTGTTTCCACTCGGTTACATCATCTAATCCATAACCACTCTTCGCTTCCATTGTTGTTACACCAAAAGATAACATGCGATCTAAGTGGAATTTTGCTTTTTCAACAAGTTCTTCTTTCGTCGCTTCTTTTGTAGCATTTACAGTGGAAAGAATGCCGCCGCCTTGTTCTAAAATTTCTAAGTACGGAACGCCTTGTAATTTGAGAGCAATTTCATTTTCACGAGAACCACCAAATACAAGATGTGTATGCGGATCGACAAGACCTGGTGAAACCAGTTTCCCTTTACAATCCACAACTTCTTTCGCCTGTAATCCCTTCGCTTCCTCCATTGTTCCTACGAATGCGATTACACCATTTGCAATACCTACCGCACCGTTTTCAATGACAGGAAGCGTATTCATCGCTTCCCGTCGTAATAATCCATCTTCTTGATCCATTGTTAATAATTGTCCAATATTGGTTAGTAAAATGTCTAACATCGTTTTCCCTCCTTACTTCATCATTGGAATGTTAACGCCTTTTTCTTTTGCTGTTTGCACCGCAAGATCATATCCAGCATCAACGTGACGAACAACACCCATTCCAGGGTCAGAAGTTAAGACGCGTTCAATTCGTTTTGCCGCTGCTTCAGTTCCATCTGCAACAATAACCATTCCAGCATGAAGAGAATATCCCATACCAACACCGCCGCCGTGGTGAACTGACACCCAGCTCGCGCCGTTTACACTGTTAATTAACGCATTTAAAATTGGCCAGTCAGCTACCGCATCACTACCATCTTTCATTGCTTCTGTTTCACGGTTTGGTGAAGCAACAGATCCACAGTCTAAATGATCACGACCGATAACAATCGGTGCAGATAATTCACCTTTTGCTACCATTTCGTTAATAATACGACCAAATTTAGCACGCTCTCCATATCCTAACCAACAAATACGGGATGGAAGTCCTTGGAATTCAACTTGATCACGTGCCATACGAATCCAATTGCATAAATGCTCATTATCAGCAAATTCACGTAAAATCACTTCATCTGTTTTATAAATATCCTCTGGATCACCAGAAAGTGCTACCCAGCGGAAAGGTCCTTTTCCTTCACAGAATAACGGACGAATAAACGCCGGAACGAATCCTGGGAAATCGAATGCATTTTTTAAGCCTTCGTCGTATGCAACTTGGCGAATATTGTTTCCATAATCAAATGTAATCGCACCGTTCTTTTGCATAGCAAGCATTGCTTTCACATGCTTTTTCATGCTTTCTTTTGATAATTGAACATAGCGCTCTGGATCTTCCTTACGAAGTACTGCTGCTTCTTCTAATGAATATCCAACTGGAATATAACCATTTAACGGATCATGTGCAGATGTTTGGTCTGTTACTAAGTCTGGTGTAATGCCGCGTTTTACAAGCTCTGGTAGAATTTCAGCAGCATTACCTAATAGTCCAATTGAAATCGGTTCTTTCTTTTCTTTATACTCTTTCGCAACCGCTAATGCTTCTTCAAGAGATTCTGTATACATATCACAGTATCTTTTTTCAATGCGGCGATCGATGCTGCGCTTATCAACGTCGATTGCAATGACAACCCCGCCGTTCATTGTAACAGCAAGCGGCTGCGCTCCGCCCATTCCGCCAAGGCCAGCAGTAATTGTTAATGTTCCTTTTAATGAACCACCAAAATGCCTGCGTGCTGCTTCGCCAAATGTTTCGTATGTTCCTTGTAAAATCCCTTGCGTACCAATATAAATCCAGCTACCTGCTGTCATTTGTCCGTACATCATTAAGCCTTTTTGATCAAGCTCACGGAAATGCTCCCAATTTGCCCATTTTGGCACTAAGTTTGAGTTTGCTAGAAGAACGCGCGGTGCATCTTCATGGGATTTGAAAATTGCCACTGGTTTTCCAGATTGAACTAATAACGTTTCATCGCTCTCTAAATTTTTAAGAGATTCTACAATTGCATGATAGCTATCCCAATTACGAGCAGCACGGCCGATACCACCATATACAACAAGCTCTTCTGGCTTTTCTGCTACTTCAGGATCAAGATTATTCATAAGCATACGAAGTGCTGCTTCTTGTACCCAACCTTTTGCATGTAATTCAGTACCTCTTGGCGCGCGAATTGTTTGTTTTACGTTTTCCATTGTAATCTCTCCCTTATTATAGTGTTGTATTTGCATTTAAACGGTCCATTGTCCAATTCGTTGTTTTTAACCAATGAGCCGTATTTTCAATATCTGTTGAAAAGATACGATCGTTTGTAATAGATGGTACGATTTGACGAACTTGATGATAAAACGCTCTTGTTTGCGTACTCATTTGCTCAACACCGCGGTACTCAGCTGCTTGCATCGCACAAATCGTTTCAATTGCTAATACGCGGCGTACATTTTGAATAATTTGATGTGCATGACGCGACGCAATTGTTCCCATACTTACGTGATCCTCTTGATTTGCTGATGATGGAATAGAATCTACGCTCGCTGGATGAGCTAACGTTTTATTTTCTGAAACAAGTGCTGCCGCTGCATATTGCATAATCATCGCACCAGATTGAAGACCTGGTTCTGGACTTAAAAACGGCGGTAAGTCGTTTAACTGCGGATTGACAAGTCTCTCAATTCGGCGTTCAGATATATTCGCAAGTTCTGCCATTCCTACCTTTAAGAAGTCCATCGCAAATGCAATTGGCTGCCCATGGAAATTACCGCCAGAAATTACTTTTTGACCGCCGTCAAAAATAAGTGGATTGTCTGTTGCAGCATTCATTTCAATTTCTAATTTTTCTTTCACATAATTCAACACTTGCCATGATGCTCCGTGCACTTGCGGGATGCAACGAAGTGAATACGCATCCTGCACACGTAGTTCCCCTTGTTTCGTAACAAGTTTGCTGTCATGAAGCACATTACGAATACGATTGGCAACTTCTACTTGCTCTTTATATCCACGCGCAAGATGAACATCTTCATCAAATGCATCAATAATGCCTCGCAGACCTTCAATTGTCATTGAAGCAATTAGTTCCGCTTGATAAGCAATTGCTTCAGCTTCTAAATAGGCAATAATACCTTGAGCTGTCATTGCTTGTGTTCCATTAATAAGCGCCAAACCTTCTTTTGCTTCTAATGTAATCGGTTCTAATCCTTCTTTTGTTAGAGCAACCATCGTATGGACACGCTCTCCTTTATAAAACACTTCTCCTTCTCCTAATAAAGCAAGTGCAAGATGCGAAAGCGGTGCTAAATCTCCGCTTGCTCCGAGCGAACCTTGCTGCGGAACGACAGGATGAATTTGACGATTTACAAGCTCTAAAAGCATATTTACAACAAGTGGTCTAACACCAGAAATCCCCTTCAGCATTGTGTTCGCACGCAGCACAAGCATAGCGCGTGACACTTCTTCAGAGAAAGGTTCACCAACACCACATGCATGAGATTGAATTAAGTTATGTTGAAGCGCTTTTACATCTTCTTTTTGAATTAGTACATCGCTAAATTTTCCAAACCCTGTTGTAATGCCGTAAACAACTTTACCTTCTTCAACAATTTGTTCTACTGCTTGCCTGCACTCTGTAACTTTTTGCATACTATTTGGACAAGCAGTGACCTGTTCTCCTTCAAACAGAATTTGTTTCATTTCTTGTAGTGTTAATGAATGTCCAGTTAATGTAATCATGATTTTCCTCCTTTAAACAGCACAAGGGGGCCTTACCTTTTTAAGACAGACGAATGTCCTAAAAAGTAGTAAGGCCCCCTCTTAACTAATTAACTATGGGCAGTTTATTATATGTGATTAATACCTAATCCAATCGCCTCATGCTCTGATCCTTTCACAGGCGCACCTATCGTACCATATAGCGCAACAGCAACCCATTCGCCTTCTTTCTCACCGTCGTATGGTGTACCGCGCACAATCGCAAATCGAAGCCCTACTGTACGAAGAACGTCTGCTAACTGAATTTGACCTCTCGTTACTCCGTACAACGCTTCCATAATTGCATGGTAAAGCGCATGTGTTTCTCTGTAAACATCTGTTTCAATAACATGGTTACTACGTGCAGCTGTTTCCATTGCAGCAACAACTTTTTGCGAATTCATTGAACCGACTTTGCCCGTACAATATTTCCATCCTTTTGGAATAGATAAAATGGGACTCTCGTGTCCCTCCGCAAGTGCAAGCAGCATCGCCATGCGACCAATTCGTTGTGTTCCATGAAGAAGCATGTGACTCTCTCTTTTCTTTTGAATAGTTTAAATATTTCTTAATTTAAGAATATATGAAAACGCTTAAATCGTCAATGGTTAAATTATAATGATTTAGATAAATCGAAATTAAAAAACGACATCAAACCATTCTTCTTAGGTGGGCGAGTGCATCTGGCCATGCATAGAAGCGGTCAGGTCCTTTTTCTGCCACGGGCGAAGTTCAAACAAAGGGAGAAGGAAAGTAGCAGGCTCCTTTTTCTGCATAGCAAAAATCTATATATCAAAATATAAAAATAGCTTTATATTGTTAAATAAAATTTGACTCGTAACATTATCAACTGTGTACACAATTTATTTACAGAAAAATTTCAAGCGTGCTATAGTCACACTAACAGTTTTAAGGAGGAGACATAGGATGAAGAGAAAAGATATCCATTTTAGAATATGTGAAGAATTGTTAGAAAGATTTGATGCAGCCTTAACATATGAAGATCTTAACAAAACAGAAGTATTAACGCATGCCATTCGAAATTTTTGCATACAAGTGGAATCTCAAAAATTGAATGATGTAAAACGTCAATATACAGTGAATGACCATTTACAAGTGCGAATCGATACACATCGGAGATATGAAGAAAAACAAGTAGATTTAGACCAAAGTGTAATCTCTCACTTACAATTAACTGGAACTGAGAAAATATTAGATATTGGCTGCGCGACTGGAAAATTTCTTATAACATTACAACGACAAGGACACCAAGGTCCGCTTACAGGACTAGATCAGTCCCCGGCTATGATTCAAGAAGCCAAAAAGAACAGCAAAAACACAAAGAAACCTATTGAATGGGTAGTTGGAAACGCAACAAAACTACCTTTTCCCGATAATTTTTATGACTGGATTGTTGCCCGTCACATGCTCTATCATGTGCCTAATATCGAAAAAACACTTCAAGGGTTTAAAAACATTATCCGGACAAATGGTAGATTTCTAGCTACAACAAATTCCAATGCATCATTACCGCGCATAGAAGACATGTGTAACCGAATGTTACTTGCATTTGAATTACCTGAAACGTCAAATGCAGCTAGTCCATTTTGTTTAGAAAACGGTAAAGAAATATTAAGTTCAGTTTTTCCCGTTGTTGAGGAAACCGTTATTCACAATTCACTACTTTTCTATGAAGCTCTACCTATTGTAAATTATATAGCAAGTATGTTCCCGTCATTAAATATACCAGATGATTTAAACTTACATACAGAAATAAAAAAATGGTTACAAGTTGAAATAGAACAGGATTTATTACATCATAACGGTATATGGCGCGATCCGAAGGCTGTAGCAATTTATCGTTGTAGAAAATAATTAAATGTGTTCTTCACTAGCAAAGCTGTCTTTTCTAGACAAAGACAGCTTTCTTTTTCAATCATATTATTATTCTTTCAACATACTTTCCATCATCACGTTTCTTTGTCCACGATAAAAATCACATTTATGTTCTGTATATCCCCCGCAATATTTAGCTACGGCAAGTCCAAAGTCAACAAATGCGTGTCCTTGCGCTGTAATAATATTTTTATGATGAACTATACCTTCGTATGTAAAATGAGTTTTAGAAAAACAATCTAACTTTCTATAATCTAATGTGACTGTATACGGTACATGTTGTAGAATACCCGCAGCTGCTAATACAAACGGCCCTCCGCATATTGCTGCAATTAACTTTTCTTTTTTATACAATTGACGTACAAGTTCAAATAATACTTCCGAATCTTTTACGTGTACTAAATCGCCACCTGGAATAATAATTCCTTCATAATCATCTACACATATCTCACTTAACTCATAATGTGGTTGTACTTGTAACCCTGTTTCACTTACAACAATCTCCTTTGTTAATCCAACTGTTTCAACTACATATGAATCTTTCAAAACAGCAGTAGCAACTGTAATTTCAAATTCCGCAAAAGTAGGATAAATTAAAACTAATATTTTCTTCTTCATTCCCCAGTCTCCTCCAACCATTTTACAAAATAGGATGCTACTTCCTCTACTGACTTTTCATCTACATTCAAATACGTAACTGGAAATTGTTCATACATTGAACCATTCGCCCTCTTTCATTTGAGTTTCATGAACTCAACCTTCTAAAGATTTATTAACAGCTTCAATAGCATGTATGAAAGTCGTATCAAATAGAGGAACACTAGAATCCTCTTGTTTTATTAATAACCCAATTTCTGTGCAGCCTAATATAATTCCCTCAGCTCCGTTATAAACTAAACGTTCAATTACTTTTTTGTAGTAATCTCTTGATTGTTGATACACTTTCCCTAAACAAAGTTCTTCATAAATCACTTTATTTACAATTTCTCTATCATTTTCATTTGGAACAATCACGTTTATACCATTTGACTCTAATCTAGATTTATAAAATTCTTGCTCCATTGTATATTTTGTTCCAAGTAAACCTACTGTGCTAATTCCTTCTTTTTTTACTTGATTAGCTGTAGCATTAGCAATATGCAAAATAGGAATATTGATTTTTTCTTTTATGTCATCTACAACCTTATGCATTGTATTTGTGCATATGACAATGAAATCAGCGCCACCTTTTTCTAATAAACAAGCAGCTTCACCCAATACTTCACCAGCTTGTTTCCAGTTATCCTTTGATTGATAACGTTCAATTTCTTCAAAGTCAACACTATATAAAAGACACTTTGCTGAATGCAATCCTCCTAATTTTCTTTTTACTTCTTCGTTAATAATCCGATAGTACTCTACAGTTGATTCCCAGCTCATTCCACCAATAAAGCCAATCGTTTTCATCATTTTCCTCCCTACAAAAAATCTTCCTAAATAATTATATAGAATTTTCAAAATTATAAGCAAGATACTTATTACCTTGTTTCCTGTTTCTATCTGTCTTATAATAA
Source organism: Bacillus multifaciens (assembly GCF_030756675.1). GTDB lineage: Bacteria > Bacillota > Bacilli > Bacillales > Bacillaceae_G > Bacillus_A > Bacillus_A multifaciens. The sequence goes on along the minus strand of NZ_JAVBXD010000020.1, from coordinate 64,576 downwards.
AAAACAGAGATTAATTTGAACTTATTTTTCCGCTATGTAAGCTTGGATGTCCAAGCTTACATTATTTTTTGCTTTTCCTTTTCTTTTAAAAGGAGTATACTATACAGGAACATACGTTCTTTTCAATACATACAGTAAGGAGTTTGAACAATGGTATACGACACAAAGGTACGATCATGGAATGAAACATTGAAACAATTACAAAAGCGTTATACTGGATTAGCAGTTGAAAATCGCAAGCACTTTGAAGACATTGAACTTATGACTTTCTTTCAAGACAACGAATATATTGCCCTTCCTACACACATTAGCGGCTTATCAGCAGCACGCTTTACTTCTTACTCTATTTTCACTAATGAAGACAAAGATCGCAAAGTTGGCACGCTTATCATTGAATATATAGAAGATGATAATGATATATTATCTGTTGAACAATTATACTTCGTTTAGCTCAGGGCGCTTGGCCATAATGGCCAAGCGTTCTTGATTTCTATCAATCTCACTGCTTATAATACTAGTAAAGGAAAACTGCTATATAAATACAAATTGAAAAACCGGCATAAAGCCCCCTTTCTTTTTAGGGAGGACGAGAGCATCTGGCCATGCATAGAAACGGTCAGTGCCCTTTCCTGCCACATGCGAAATTTAAAAGCAAAGGGAGAAAGCTAGTAGCGGTCCTGTTATGTTCTGTATAACAGCGATTTATATGTCGAGAAATAAAAATGGATTTATATAACATAAAGGAGGGGGATCTATTTGCTCGAAGGGTGGTTCAGTTGGTTTATTGTTACTTGGACTGTCATTTTACTAGGGCTGATGTCCATTGGTGGATATTTTATGTTCCGAAAATTCTTAAAACGATTACCAAAAGAAGATGGCATGTCTATTTTAGATTGGGAAGAACATTACATTAATAAGACACGACACTTATGGGATGAAGAGCAAAAACAATTATTAGAGGAACTTGTCAGTCCAGTCCCTGAACTTTTCCGCGATGTTGCAAAATCAAAAATTGCCGGTAAAATCGGAGAGTTAGCTTTAGAAGAGAAAGCATCCGAAATAACTGAAGATTTAATTATTAAAGGGTATATTGTAGCAACTCCAAAGCGAGATCATAAATTTTTAATTAAAAAGTTAAAAGAAAAGCAAATTGATTACACACGTTATCAATCGTTATTAGCAAAATAAAAAACCTCAAAAACATTTTGAGGTTTTTTACGTTAACTTCATATCTTTTTCATTATAAAAATCTTCTTGTTTTTTCATTTCCTTTTGCAATTTCGTAAAGGAACGATACATAGCAATGCGCCAAGATACAATCATTGCAAACGCAAGTAAGAAGAACATACCACTTAATTGTCCTACTTCAAGTGACTGACTTAAATATGATTTAAATGCAATACGTACAACAAGTAAACCGATTAAAATAAAGATAAACGCTTTCGAACGTATTAAGTAAACCTCATGTCCACGTATCTCAAATTTTGATGTTTTAATAAGAAAGATAGAAAAAATTAACCCTACAGCAATTGCTTCTAATATTTCTGATGTTGTTAAGCGAAATTCAGGAAGCAGATACATACATGCTCCTGTACTCATAAAGATTGGTGGAAGGACAATTTTTTTCAAAGTTGCTGGTTTCTTTGCTGCTTTCAAACGAATAAACATGACTCCAACAGCCATACAAACTGCCATAATACTTGATAAAAGAGCTAAATTCATTCGTACTCACCCTTTGTTTTGGAAATATCAAAAATGTAGTATCATTATATGTATTTCTGTTAGTATTTCCAACTTTTCAACAAAAAAACTAAAACCCTTTAAATCCACCAAATAAATCTGAGAAGAAGATTGTAATTTTTGTAAGGCCATTAAAATATAGTAATACACCCATCGCAATCATAATATAACCACCGATTGTAACGAACATTGCACTATGTTTTTTAATCCACGTCATTTTTGTAATAAAGAACGATAGAATAAAGAATGGAATTGCAAAACCAAGTATGTAAGCAATCATATATAACATTGCCGATTGCGGATTTGTTGCAGCAAGCGCAATAACCGATACTAAAATCGGTCCTGTACAAGGAGTCCATCCGGCAGCAAATGCAATTCCAATTAGTGTAGAGCCAAAATAACCACTCGGTCTGCTTTTAAATGTAATTTTGCGATCTTGCATTAAAAATGTTGGTTTAAATACCCCCGTTATAACGAGACCAAAAGCAACGATAAAAATCGCTCCTAATTGACGAATTAAATTTTGATAATCTACAAAAAACTTACCTATATAGCTTGTTCCAAAACCGATTGCAATAAAAATTATTGAAAATCCAATTAAGAAAAATGCAGTATGTAACATACTCCGTTTCCGAAGCATTGCATTCTCTTCCTTCAAATCAGATATAGACATTCCTGTTATATACGATAAAAATGCTGGATAAAGTGGTAAACAACAAGGGGAAATGAACGATAAAAAACCTGCTCCAAATGCTAAAAAGATATTAATGTCTTGCATATTATGCCTCCTTTCTTCTCAACTTATTGTAACAAAATTCAAGGCGAATACCATGAATAATTCGTGAACTTACTATTATCACTATGAATATATCGAAATCTTATTCTTCGTGTTTACATATAAGTCCTTTTTGATGTTCAAACATATAAACTGCTGTCATTCAGAACAAAACACTACAGCTACTGGCTTTTTCCCTTTGTTTTAGCTTTGCACGTGGCAGAAAAAGGCCTTGACCGCTTCTATACATGGCCAGATTCTCTCGACCACCCTAAAAAAAGATGGTTTTTTTGTCGTTTCTTCAATCTGTATTTATATAGTTACTTTGTTTATATTTCACTTCATTTACTATTAGAAAATATTTTTTTATTATGAAAGTTATATTCATATTTACCTTATATTCTCATGGAATTCGTTCTCTTTTTTCATCATTATGCATAAATATCATCATTTTATTATTATTCTATAAAATGTCACACTTTTCTTTCAGTTGACCCTCCATTTTTAATTTTGTATACTTCCATCTAGCTAAGTTTGTTCGTTTTTGAACAGGATTACCATATATATAAATCCAACTCGACTTTCTAATATACAAGTCGCCGCCATACTGAACAAAAAGTAACCTAATACTTTCTTCTTCTCTTTGTTTGAACATCGCATGTGGCAGAAAGAGACCCTGACCGCTTCTACGCATAGCCAGACGCTCAGGGCCATCTAAAAAGAAAAGGGGTTTATGTCAGGTTTTTAATTTGGATTTATATAGATAAGATCGGAGGGATATAGATGCTTCGTTATTCATTACTCGTTTTATTAGGAGCATGTAGTTACGGTATTTTAGCAATCTTTGTTAAATTTGCATACAGCGAAGGATATTCGCTTGGAGAAGTAATCGGAAGTCAATATTTGTTCGGATGGATCATTTTACTTGCGATTACATTATTATTTTCTAGACATCGTGTACCATTTAAACAAATGATTATTTTATTTATTGCAGGAACATCAGCTAGTTTAACTGGTATTTTTTATTACGCTTCATTACAAACGGTACCTGCTTCAATCGGTATTGTTTTACTATTTCAATTCGTTTGGATCGGCATTATCATTGAAGCAGTTGCAACGAAAACATTACCTTCTAGAGAAAAATTGATTTCTGTACTTTTCTTGCTTGTTGGAACGTTTCTTTCAAGTGGTTTACTTGAACAACCAGCAGGAGCAATTGACATGAAAGGAATTTTCTTCGGATTATTATCAGCGGTAGCATTTGCTTTTTATATTTTTGTGAGCGGAAGAGTAGCAGTAGAAGTCCCGCCATTGCCTCGTGGTGTAACGCTCATGGCAGGTGCATTAACATTAGTAATGATTGCTTTTCCACCAACATTTATATTTAACGGCACACTTACTAGTGGACTATGGAAATATGGATTAGCATTAGGAACATTTAGTATTGTCATTCCTACTATTACTTTTACAATCGGAATTCCTAAGATTGGTTCTGGTTTAGCAACAATTTTAGGTGCTGCTGAACTTCCAGTTACAACAATCATGTCAGTGCTTCTTTTAAAAGAAGCCGTACTGACTTCACAATGGCTTGGAGTTGCTCTTATTCTTATCGGGATTACCATTCCACAAATTGCTTATAAAATGCGCGGACGATACAGAAGGCAACATACACATAAAAAAGTGGCAGCATAACAAACCGGACTTCTTAGAGAAGTCCGGTTTTCATTTTCTGTTACCTTTCGACGTAACATCGCCGTTTTCATCGCATAATTTGCTTTTTCAATTGTTTAAAATATCGTCTTCTTAATAATAAAAAGTAACCTATATGAACGAGTAAAAATAACCCGATGACAATCAGTGAAGACCGAAGAATCGGTGTTGTAAATTGTGTTTGTAATGTTGTCAAGGCAACACTCGTATGCAAAACAGCTATAATGATCGGGACAAAGAATAACGCGCCCATTTGCACCGTTACAATTTGTTTCATTTCCTCTTCATCCATACCGAGTTTCAGTAGTGATTGATAATATTGTTTATCTGTTTCCAAATCGGTAAACAATCGGAAATACAAAAAGCTTACAGCAGATAAATAAAAAATAACTCCGACAAACAATCCAACAAACAAAATGATGCTCGTCAATTTTTTAATCTGATTATAAGTGATCACACGTGATGAAAATTCATACTGCCCTTTTTGATTCAGTTGGTTTTCTAACCGCTCTGCTATTTGCGTCGTCCCTTCCCAACTCTTTACTGTATATCCTGTATAACTCGCTGTTTTCTGCCCACCTGTAATCAGCTGGTCCATTTCATTGGAAACAATAAAAATCTTTCCAGGAAATACACCGCCTGAAAAAATATTCTGTTTTAACATAGAAGAAACATGAATTTGTTTTCCACTTTCTTGAAATGTTACATCTGATTCTTTAGAAGAATCCACAACACTACTTTCCATTCCAAAAGAAGGAACGCGAATCGCTTTATTTCCCTCTAATACCACCGTTTCATATCCGAGCCGCTTTGCAAATTTATTATAATGATCCTGACTTATGATTACTGCTTGCGAATCGTTAGAAATAGATTGAATTTTCAACTGTGCACTTACCTTTTTGAAAATAACATTTTCCTTTTGAAAAGTATCCTCAATCTCCTTTTCAAATTGTGCTTTCTGGCCTTGGTGTTCATTATATGTAATCAAACTAAATGCAAATGGAATGTTCTTCATCGACTCGCCCTTTTGCGTTTCTATAAAAGCAGCAAACGTTCCAATGGCACAAAAAGAAACTGTCGATACAATCGTTACCATAAAAAACATACGTGCATTATCTTTCATACGATATGCTAACATAGAAAATGATAATAAATTCGTTTTCTTCCAATAGATAGACTTCGATTTTTCAAAAAACTTTATGATAAATACACTAAGCTGCGAATATAAAAAATACGTGCCAATAATTACAATGGTTGCAACAGGAAGCAATAAAAATGCGACAGCGCCAGGCTTTGCTGTTAAAGATAACGTATATCCAATAGCTATTAAAGTTGCGGCTACTATAGATAAAAGAATAGAAGCTTTCGGTTCAGGTTTTGGCTTCTTATTCCCTTTTAATAACGCGATTACTTTTTTACTTTTCACAAATAAACTTGTTGTAAAAGCAACAAAGAAAAACAATGCTAAAAACACAACGGCTGTTAATTTCATTGCTTGCCATGGCATATAAAATGGCAAACTTCCCAATCCCATTACTGTACTTGCTAACAGAAAAAATAGCTTTCCAAATAAAAATCCGCAAGCAATACCGCTAATAAGAGCACTTATGCCAACTATCATATTTTCAAAGAAAATCATCCGTATTAATTGCCAATTTGTAATACCGTGAATAACAAAAATCCCAAACTCTTTATTCCTCATCTTTAAAAATGAACTAACAGAGTAGAAAATAAAGAAAAAAGAAAAGAAATAAATAATATACTCCGCAACAAGCATTCCTTGCCGAATAGCACCCTGTCCATCTATATCAGGATGATAAATAAATAAAGCATATAAAAAGAAAATCATAACTGAAAATGCACTACTTAAAAAATAAGCGGCATACGCACGTATATTTCGACTAACATTTTTAAACGCGAGTTGAGAAAATGTCATCTTCCTCCCCCTCCCACGTTTTTTGTACTTTCATAAAAATAGGTATCATCATGAGTATGACATCTCCTTCTTCTTTCTTATTTTTCACTATAATAAAAAAAGAAAAAGGAAAACATCGAACTTTCTTACATACATAGGTGCATTCTTACAGTTTTGTCATTTTTCTCGTCATTTTGTAAATTTGCTCATTTCATTGCTTCTTGCTATTCTCAAAAACTCTTGTAATTCTGGGTTAATATTTGCTTTTCGGTATGCAACGGCTAGTTCCGCAACAATTTTAGAATCACGTATTTCTTTGTAGACAACTTCTGATTGATATAATTTATTTGCAGACACTGGTATTACCGTTAGCCCAATTCCAGCAGCAACAAGTCCTATAACTGTTTGATATTCTGTCGCCTCTTGTACAATTTGCGGACTAAACCCTGCATCACGGCATAAAGAAAGAATATTATCATATAAAGTCGGCCATACATTTCGAGTTATGAAAACAAAAGATTCATTTTGCAAGTCTTCAATATATATTGCTTGTTTATTCGCAAGTGGATGTGCTTTCGGTAAACAAAGTGTACAAGGAAGATGTTGCATTGTTTCTAACTGTAATAATTGACTTGTAATTGGTGGACGCAACATCCCGACATCAATTCGACTATCATGAAGCGCATCTACTTGTTCTGGTGTAGACAATTCATGTAATACAACAGATACATTGGGAAATTTCTTGCGATATTCCCGAACAATTGGCGGCAAAATATCATACATCGCTGAACCAACAAACCCAATAGACAGCTCTCCAATTTCTCCTCTTTGCGCTCTCTGGGCAACTTCGACTGCCTTATCAATTTGTATAAAAGCTTTTTTCGCTTCTTTTAAAAACAATTCCCCTGCTTCTGTTAATTCTACTCTTCGTTTCGTTCTTGAAAATAATGTTACTCCCATCTCTTGTTCTAATTGTTGAATTTGTTGACTTAGCGGTGGCTGTGTCATCTGTAAACGAGCGGCTGCCCTACCAAAGTGAAGTTCTTCTGCTACAACAATAAAATATTGTAAATGCCGTAATTCCATATAGAACCCCCTTTTTTTATTAATATGTATAATAAATTAATAACATAAGAATTATATATTAGACAAATGTTTTTAATGAATTCCTACGGTAATATCCCTAAATATTTTTATTGATGGTATTAACAATTACAGTGGGTCTAATTATAAGTAAAAAAACGACATAACCCCAAGGACGAGAGCAACTGGCCGCGCATAGAAACGGTCAGAGCCTTTTCCTACTACATGCCAGATTTAAAACAAAAGAAAACGCATACAAAAAGCGTTTTCTCTTATTTCATTCGCTATTCAATTCGTTTATGTACATTTTCACATTTCTCGTCTCAATCATTTCCTAGTGAACACTAAATAGTCACACATCGATGCAACAACTCATAATCTTCCGGAAATGAGAGCGGAAGGTGTTGAAGTTCATCCAGTCGTTTCCACTCAATTTTATAAATTAATCCGTCTGGATCTTGAATTTTCCGTTCTCCCCCTACTATTTTCACAACATAATAGTGTACTTGCACAGGGACATTAAACGTAACACCTATTTTTTCATGTACCTTTTCAATAATTTCAATGCGATAGCCAGTTTCTTCCCATACTTCACGGATGCAGCACTCTTCTAGGGTTTCTCCATATTCTAATCCACCTGAAGGTACAGACCAAAATTTTTCTTCTTCTGGCTTTCCTTGTAGTACCATTAATACTTCATTATTATCATTAATACAAATTGCAGCTGCTCCAATCCAACGTTTCACTACTTTCCCCTCCCATACATACTATTCTGTATTTCACTTACTTTTCCCTCGAAAAAAGAGGAAAAAACTTATAATCTATCGAATATATCCAGCAACTTCATTGACAGCGCATTCCTAAAAACAGAAAGGAAGGATTCTGTGAAAATTTCTAAGTATGTTGTGGATTGTGTATTTTGTGAGAAAAATCGAGGAATAAGACAAGCAACTGTAACTATTGCTGCTTCTTCTAACACATTGGCAATTCAAAAAATAACAGAAGAATGTCAGCGACGTTTTGGGAAAGCATTATTATTAAAGACAGAAGTTATAAAAGAAGAGTTTATAGCAGAAACAACAAAAAGCTGACCAAAATGGTCAGCTTTTTGTTTTCCGATCATACACAGGGAAAACATTTTCGTTTTCTTTCCGTACATATATCACATGAAGATTAGGGGCATCCTCTATGAGATCGGAATCTTTCCATTATGTACGTTCCATAATGGATATCGAACAATATTTTCTGTATAATCTACAACAAACCATCCAGAAAAAGGGAAGTTTAGTTCGCATTTTTAGAAAAGGGATAGGGATATTACCGGTAATACATCAAACATTCGAACATTACATCTATTATAATATACTAATCTTCTTCATATCGGAAATATGTATTACATATATAATTAATATGTAATACATATTAATCTCTTATTCCTAAGATTAAAAACCCTCTCCTTTTAGCGGAAGACGAGAGCATCTGACCATGCATAGAAGTGGTCAGAGCCTTTTCCTGCCATGTGCTAGGTTTAAACCAAAGGGAGCGAGCAAGTGCAGGCCCTGTTTTATTCTGCATAGCAGCCATTTATATGTCTAGAGATAAAAATGGATTTACATATAACCATGTTATTTATACTTTTTTAAGAAAAAGCCTTCCAAACTTTGTTCTCACAAGGCTTGTTGAAGGCTTCCTTTATTCTGCAACAAATACATATTGTAATATAGCCCTTGTTGAGTCAGTAATTCTTGATGTGTTCCCCTTTCAACAATTTGTCCGTCATGCATTACAAAGATTTGATCCGCATCTTGAATTGTAGATAAGCGGTGTGCAATTGCGATAGTTGTTCTTCCTTTTCGCATATGCTGCAGTGCTGTTTGAATTGCTTCTTCTGTTTCTGTATCGATATTTGCCGTTGCTTCATCTAACACTAATACTTTCGGATTTGTTGCAATCGTTCTTGCAAACGCTACAAGCTGTCTTTGACCACTTGAAAACGCCGCTCCTCTCTCAACTACTTCTGTATCGTATTGATTTGGTAGCTGTTCAATAAATGTATTTGCCTGCACAAATTTTGCAGCCTCTTCTACTTCTTTATCTGTAATACTTTCATCATACATGCGTATGTTTTGCTTCACTGTTCCAGCAAATAAAAAAGCATCTTGTAATACAAGACCGATACGTTTTCGTATCTCCGTCTCTTGAAAGTTTTCTAACCGTGCCCCATCAATTACAATTTCCCCTTTATTGACATGGTAAAAGCGCATCAATAAGTTCATAATTGTACTTTTCCCACTACCTGTATGCCCAACGAAAGCAACGTTTTGCCCAGGTTTCACATGGAAAGACACATTTTTTAGCACATCACGTTTTCCATCATAAGAAAAGGTAACATCTTTAAACTCAATTTCCCCTTCCGTCATTATTGGGGCTGCATTACCTTGTTGCACTGGTGCTAAATCCTTTTCATCCATTAAATGAAACACACGTGATGAAGATACAAGCGCTTGCTGAAAGAAAGACAATTTCATCATCATTTCATTTACTGGTTCAAAGAAACGATGAATGTAGTTCACAAATGCATATAATACCCCCACTTCAACAGGGCTATGCATTGCATCAATCCCAAACAACGTGACCACCAATACAATTGCTAAAGTATGAACCAGATCGGTTGCTGGCCGCAATAACAAAGCATCTAACTTCAAATTGCGGCGCCCCGCTCCATAATGTTTTTTATTCACTTCTTCAAATTCTTTACGCATCCGTCTCTCTTGTCGGAATACTTGAATAATGTTCATCCCTTGAATCGATTCATTCAATTTTGCGTTTAAAATACTTAATTGATTGCGAAGTTCTAAATAAAAAACCGAGCTTTTCCGGCGATAAAGAGCCATGATGGCAATCATAATTGGAATAAGGAGTAATGAAAACAGTGCAAGCTTCACATCTAATAAAAACATAGATATTAAAATACCGATTAAAAATACAATATTCTTTACAAAGGTAGATAGTACACTTACAAAGAAATCTTTAATTGCTTCTGTGTCGTTCGTTATTCGCGAAACAAGCGTTCCAATCGGTGTACGATCAAAGAAGCTAAGCGATAAACTTTGTACATGTTCGTATACTTCTATGCGCAGATCTTGCACAATTTTGAAGGCTATATTTTGGAAATACAATAAATTTAAATACGTAAATAACACCTTTAATAAATGAAACACGACATAAACAATAAATAACGTTACTAACACATTTTGTTCAAAATTTTTTGGGACTAAGTGCTCATCGATAAATACCTTAATTAAAAAAGGCCCCATCATTTCTGCAACCGTTGCACCAACTAAAAATAAAAATGCAAAAGTGAGCAGTTTTTTATAAGGCTTCAAATATGATAATAGACGCCATAAATCACTTTTCTTTTTCCCTTGCATCATACTCCTCCTTTCTCAACTAGTGCTTCTAATTGCTGACTTTCGAACATGTCCTTATACCAACCATCTTGTTGCATTAAACTTTCATGCGTACCACGCTGCACAATCTTTCCATCATCAATAACAAGAATTAAATTTGCATGTTGAATCGCACTTAAGCGATGAGCTGTGATAATAGTCGTTTTATTTTGACGTTCACGTTTTAATGATGTCAAAATCGTTTCTTCTGTCTTTGCATCTACCGCTGATAAGCAGTCATCTAAAATTAAAATTTCAGCATTTGTTAATAATGCACGTGCAATCGAAATCCGCTGCTTTTGACCACCAGATAAAGAAACGCCGCGTTCACCAACTACCGTTTCATATCCTTCTGGAAATTTAGTAATATCTTCATGGATACATGCAATAGTAGCTGCATGTGCAATATTTTTATATGTAGCACTAGGTTTTCCAAATGCGATATTTTCACCAATACTTGCAGAAAATAAGAAATGATCTTGTGGTACATATGAAATGGAGGAACGAATAGCGTGTAATGTCAAATCCCGAATATCATTTCCCCCAACTCGTATGTTCCCATCAAAATGATCATATTCTCGAATTAAACATTTTAATAATGTCGTTTTCCCTGCTCCCGTACGTCCGACAATCCCTAAAGTTTCTCCTTTCCCTAAAGAAAAATGAATGTCTTGTAGATTTACTACTTCATTTTTCTTATATGAGAATGCGTCAATATCAAACTCGATGTCACCACTTGCTACTTCTTCACTTGCCCCTTCTCTATTCACCACATCAGACACTTGCATAAATAAATTTTGAATACGATCGTAAGACGCGCGGCCACGCTCCATAATATTAAATAGCCATCCAAACGCTAACATCGGCCATACGAGCGTACCTAAATAAGTAGTAAATGTTATAAGTTCTCCTATCGTAAGCTCTCCCCGAACAACCAATACAGAGCCGTAACATACTGCAATTAAAAAAGAAAAACCTACAATTAAAGAAATTGTTGGATCAAATAACGAATCAATGCGGGCAACGAGAATATTTTTCTGTACCACTTCTTCCGATTTATTACGAAATGATTGTAAATCTTCCTTTTCTTGACCAAGTGAACGAATTACCTTCATTCCACTCATACTTTCCTGAACTTTATCATTGATTTCTGAAAAAGCCTGCTGCGCTTTATGAAAGCGACGATGTAATAAAGTCCCATAATAATTTGTCGAGATTGCTACGATTGGCATTGGAATTAAACTGATCAGCGTTAATTTCCAACTAATTGTAAATCCCATTGCCAAAAGAACACATCCGCCAACTGTTAACGAATCAACAAGCGTTAATACTCCAGAACCAGCTGTTTGCTGTACCGCTTGAATATCATTCGTTGCGTGAGCCATTAAATCACCAGTCCGATGTTTTTGATAAAATGATGGACTCATATTCGTAAAGTGTTCATACAGTCTTCTGCGTAATTGACGAGCTAACTTTAAAGAAGATCCAAAAATCATCATTCGCCATGCATAACGCAAAATATACACGAATACTCCGGCACCAACTAAAATTGCTACCCATTGTAATAACTTCTGAGTCGTTAAAGAATGATTACTAATTTCATCAACAATGATCCCAATTATTTTAGGTGGGACGAGTTCAAGAAGAGCAACGCCTAACAATAAAAAACTCCCCATTATGTATGCTCGCTTCTCTTGTTTAAAAAACCATGCTAAGTCTAAAAAAACTTTCATTTTATACCTCCTATCCCAAATGAGCGATGTTTTCAGTTTATCAAAATTACTGAATTTTTTAAAGTTTAAAACATTTAAAGGAAGCAAAATGAAAGGGCACTCGTATAGGAGTGCCCTTTCTAGCGCTTATTTCAGTTGTTGTTTATTCATTGCGCTCATCATTTGATTGATTTTCTTTTGGGATGGTTTCTGTCCCATTTGCATCATCATCATTTTTAACATTTGTTCGTTAATTGGTGGATTTTTTTGTAAATAGTTCATCATATATTTGCGTGCGATAAAAAATCCTAATGCCACGCCTGCTACTAGTGCTAATACGCCCACTAGAACAACTACCCAAATTGACATATATTTTCCTCCTTCATGTTGTCTACCTTACAGTGTACTAAAACATTTTCAAGAAGACAAGATTGTATTCGACATTTTTTATATATAAGTACGCACTTGTTTGAGAGGATTTAACCATCCATACTGCTTACTCTCATAATCCATCGCAAGAAATGTCAATTCACATCTTCTAAGCACTTCAAAAATAGCTGTTTCTAGTTCAACATTTTCAGAAGTATGCATCCGGATATACTGTGATTTCATACGCACTTCTCCGTACGCATTTTCATTAGACACCATGTGCATATACCCATTTCTTTCGTATTTCCCATATGTCCGCAGCGCTTGTTCCATTTTATGATGTAATTTCATTACTTGTAAGGGCAACGTGATATACTTCATTTGTTTATACAACACTTTCTTTTCTGAAAGGGAACGAGACTGTGCAAAACGAGCAAACAAATCAAACAATAAAAACTCACGACCGAAATACGCCTTCGTAATATCTTCTCGAATTAAGTATAGTTCATACGTTCTCATATTTTCCCTCCCGCATTGGACAACTTTATTCCTTTCATTATATAGAAATAAATACGCAATGATTGTCTGACTGCGGAGAAAGAAAAAACTTTTTCTGTCGAATAAAGTGAAACTTCCATCATCAGTAAGATTTTACTATCTCAAACTAACGGGATCATTTCATTTACATAGAAAAATCCCTCCATGCTGGAGAGATTTTTCTAAAATCATTATAGCATTTCTTTTACTTTGCGAACAACGTTTTCTACAGTGAATCCGTATTCTTCCATAATCTTTTCACCAGGAGCAGAAGCACCGAATGTATCGATACCTAATACATCTCCTTCAAGACCAACGTAACGATGCCATCCGAAAGAAGCACCCATTTCAATCGCGAAACGTTTCGTTACTGCTTTTGGTAATACAGATTCTTTATATTCAGCTGATTGCGCTTCATAGCGATCCATAGACGGCATACTTACAACAGATGCATCAATACCATCTTTAGCTAATGCTGTTTGCGCTTCAATTGCTAAGCTTACTTCAGATCCAGCTGCAAGTAAGATTACATCAGAAGTAGTTTTCTTACTTGGAGAAATTACATATGCACCTTTAGCAACTTTTTCATACGTATCGTCTTTTGCACCTTCTAATGTTGGAAGATCTTGACGAGTTAAGATTAATGCAGTTGGTGTTTTTGTAGATTCTAACGCTAACTTCCAAGCTGCAACAGATTCGTTACCGTCAGCAGGACGAATAACATCTACATTTGGCATTGCACGAAGAGCTGCAAGCTGTTCGATTGGCTCATGCGTTGGTCCATCTTCTCCAACTGCGATACTATCATGCGTGAATACATATGTTACTGGCAGTTGCATTAACGCAGCAAGACGAATTGCTGGACGTAAGTAGTCAGAGAATACGAAGAACGTACCACCGTAAGTTTTTAAACCGCCATGAAGTGCGATACCGTTCATTGCTGCACCCATTGCGAACTCACGTACACCGTACCAAATATTTTTACCGCTATAGTCTTCTCTTGTGAAGTCTTTTTCTTTGTTCATATATGTTTTGTTAGAACCAGCAAGGTCTGCAGACCCACCAAAGAATGACGGTACAGATTCAGCAATTGCATTAATAATTTGTCCAGAAGATGAACGAGTTGCTGTTTTTGAACCGATTTCGTATGTTGGTAAGCTCTTATCCCAACCTTCTGGAAGAAGACCTTTCATTGCTGCTTGCAGTTCAGCCGCTAATTCTGGATACGCTTTCGCATACGCATCAAGCATGTTGTTCCACTCTGCTTGTGCTGATTCACCAGCATCTTGTACTGTTTTACGGAAGTTTTCATACACTTCTTCTGGTACATGGAAGTCTTGCTCAAATGCCCAAGCATATGTTTCTTTTGTTAACTTCGTTTCTTCTACGCCAAGCGGAGAACCATGTGAAGCTGATTTTCCAGATTTGTTTGGTGAACCAAATCCGATTGTTGTTCTTACTTCGATTAATGTTGGACGTTTTTCGTCAGCTTTTGCTTCTTCAAGCGCTTTCGCGATTGCCTCGATATCGTTTCCATCTTCAACACGGATTACTTGCCAGCCATATGCTTTATAACGATCTTCTACACTTTCAGAGAAAGAACGATTTAAATCGCCATCTAATGAAATATCATTAGAATCATAAAGCACAACTAGACGACCTAATCCTAAATGAGCTGCTAATGAAGATGCTTCAGCAGAAACGCCTTCCATTAAGTCTCCGTCACCGCAAATTGCGTATGTATTGTGATCAATAAGATTATACTCATCACGATTGTATTTCGCTGCTAAGTGTCTTTCAGCCATCGCCATACCTACAGCTGTTGCAATACCTTGTCCAAGTGGACCTGTTGTTGCGTCTACACCTGGTGTATGACCGAACTCAGGGTGACCTGGTGTTTTACTTCCCCATTGACGGAAGTTCTTTAAATCATCCATTGTTACATCATAACCAGCTAAATGCAGTAAGCTATATAGTAACATTGAACCATGACCTGCAGATAATACGAAACGATCACGGTTAAACCACGTTGGGTTCTTTGGATTATGTTTCATAAATTTCGTCCATAATGTATACGCCATTGGTGCTGCGCCCATCGGCATTCCTGGATGACCAGAGTTTGATTTTTCAATCGCATCAATGGATAATGTGCGAATCGTGTTGATAGAAAGTTGTTCGATTGAATGTGTCATGCTATTCTTCCCTTCGCTTATATTAAAGTAAACGTTTTACACCTTTATATGATAGCTTTCCTTGCAAGATTATACAACATGTATCGACAAATATGTTGATGTTTTTTCGTATTTGTTCAAAAAAACGTACTATTTTCCACAATGTATAGGGTTTCAATCCGCTATACTTTTTTCATTTTTTACATTCCAAAGTTTATCTTATACCTTTCTTTATTACTTGCCATTGATAATTCCTCATTAGCTTTAAACATTCTGTCTGAAATGATACAAATATTTTAGATAATTTAAATTCCGAAATGTAAAATATATCCTTTTTCACTTCTCACTTTATAAAATAACGTGACTAAAGATTGTAATTGCGCGCAAAGAATATCTCGATTGAAAGAGAGTTTTTCATATTCACCATTCGGATCATCTGTACTATAAGTCCATTGAAATGCCCCTGTAAGTTCAATCGTTTCAGGTGCTAATGAAAACAAATTAATTAGTGAACGAAATAAATTTACTGCTATATTTGCTCCTTCTTTCTCAATTTTAGTGATGCCATGATAATGAAGACCAAATCCATTCTCTCTTCTAGAAGGGTTATAAGTTGGAATCCAACGCAAGAAATCTAGTATATATAAAATAAACTCATCACTTAAAATGACGTATTCTTCAACAGCTGTACCGTCTTTATAAGAAAACTCCATGTCATTCCAAGAAAAATCTTTAGAACTTAACTCTCCTTTTTCATGTGAAACAAATACAAATTCATGTTGTAACGCCATAATAACCCCCCTTTCTCTTCTTATTTTATTATACTCTCTTTCTTCGCTCATGGTTTAGAACACAATATTTGTGTAATAATTAACAGCCTCACAACTACACACTCCACCTTTTTCGTGAAATACGAAAAAGGCCCTATTCTCCAAATGAAGAATAGAGCCTTTTAAATTACAAGCGTTCATTTTACTTCTTATTACGATCAGCATACACAGCCATTGTAACCTGCATAAACTTCGCTAATCCTTCACCGAATTGATCAATATTTTTTGTAAATCGCTCATCATCGACATACATTTGTCCTAGACCTTTGAACGCATCTAATGAGTAATGACCAAAGTTCTGTAAATAGCGATACCATTCTTGAATTGCTTCTTGAGCCTGTTCTGATTCAGGAGAATCATGACGAAGTGTTGCAAGTTTTCTATAAATCGCATTATATTCTTCTTGTTTTTCTTTCGTCATGTTTGCTGCTGTTTTATTAGCCTTATCGACCGCTTCATTTCCCCATCTTTCACGCGCTTCTTGCTCATACGGATTTTTACTAAAATCAAAACCCTCAAATTTTTCTTTGTTTGTCATTTGAATTTCCCCTTTCGAGTATTGAATCGTCTTATCAATTGTCGCAATCACTTTATCTAATCTAGAACGCTTCTCAAGCAACATTTTACGATGTAAAACAAGCGCCTCTTTTCGATCAAATGACGGTTTATTGATAATTTCTTTAATTTTCTTTAAAGGGAAGCCAAGTTCTTTAAAAAATAGAATTTGTTGCAAAGTCTCCAGATTATCATCAGAATAAAGGCGATAACCAGATTCGGTTGTCTCCTCTGGGGTTAATAACCCAATTTCATCATAATGATGCAGCGTACGCACACTAATACCGACTAAATCTGCTACTTCTTTCACTTTCATTGTCATTGTTTCGCCCTCCCTTAGTTCATACAATAAAGTATAACGTAACGTGAGAGTCAACATGAAAAGAAAAAAATTTCTAAAGCAGCAGTTGCATATATGTTTAATTCAAATGTAGATAATACATATGTAAACAAACTGTGCTATGACTTACGAATGGATTATATAAAAAGAAGGTTGATAACATTGAATCAAAATAACATTGTAAATGTAAATATTTTATTAACGAGTGATATTCATGGTGCGGTTTATCCGATACATTATCAAAATAACGAAAAGGCAGAACTAGGACTAGCAAAGGTTGCAACGCAAATTGCACAGGAACGTGCCAATAATGACCATGTACTCGTAATTGATAACGGTGACTTCATACAAGGAACCCCGTTTACTTATTACTACGCCAAATATATGCGAAATGAAGAAAATCCAATGTCGATTATCGCCAATCATATCGGTTATGATGCAGCGATTATTGGAAATCACGAATTTAACTACGGAATGGACGTATTAAACAAAGCTGTAGCTTATGCAAATATGCCTTATCTAGCTGCTAATATTATGAATAAACAAACTAAGAAACCTTACTTTGGGAAGCCATATATAATTAAACATATACATCCAGATATAAAAATTGCTGTTTTAGGAGTAACAACGCACTACATTCCGAATTGGGAACAGCCGCATCATATTAAAGATTTACTATTTGAAAATGCATTAGAAGCGACAAGGCAATGGGTAACCTATATTCATGAACAGGAACAACCACATGTTTTAATCGTAGCCTACCACGGCGGTTTTGAATGCGATTTACAAACTGGAGAACCAACAGAGATTTTAACAGGGGAAAATCAAGGATATGCAATGTGTCAAGAAATTGAAGGAATTGATATATTATTAACTGGGCATCAACATCGCTATATTGCTCATGAAAAGGTAAATAGTGTAACAGTTTTACAAACTGGATCCAACGGCCGTTCATTAGGGAAAGTTCATGTTACTTTAATAAAGAAACAAAATCAATGGATGATAAAAGAATGTTATTCTGAACTACTGCCTATCGAAGGCATTCCAGCAGATAGGGCAGTACTTTCACTCGTATCAGCATATGAACAACAAACGCAAGAATGGTTAGATAAACCAATCGGCACCATTGCCGGTGATATGCTGATTCACGATGCGATGGAGACTCGCTTGCGAGATTGCGCCTTTATTGAATTTATAAACAAAGTACAGACGGATGTAACTGGAGCCAACATTTCTTGTACAAGTTTGTTTCATAATGAATCTTCCGGCTTTCCAAATGAAATTACAATGAGGGATATTGTTTCAAATTATATTTATCCAAATACATTAAAAGTTGTTCGTGTTACAGGAAAAGATATAAAAGAGGCACTTGAGTTAACTGCTGAATATTTCTCGTTAGATCCAGATGGAAATATCATTGTAAACCCTGCATATATCGAACCAAAACCGCAACATTATCATTACGATATGTGGGAAGGAATTTCATACATATTAAACATTTCAAAACCAGTTGGGGAAAGAGTTGTTTCCTTGCAATACGAAGAAGCTCCTCTTCACTTGGATCAAGAGTACGACGTTGTCATGAACAATTATCGGGCAAGTGGCGGTGGAAATTATGTTATGTTTCAAAATAAGCCCATAATAAAAGATATACAAATTGATATATCTGAGCTCATTGCAAATTACATATTAGAACGAAAAACGATCAAAGCGACGACTAATTATAATTGGAAAGTTGTTAAATAACGCATTTTCCTAACAAACTAGAAAAAGATGGGCTGCGCCCATCTTTTAATTTAACTTTGCTTGCTCTTGCTTTTTTAATTCTTTTAACTTCTTCGGCGTAACGTCCTTACCTTCTTCGTTAACGACTTTGATTGATTTCAATTCGTTTAACATATTTTGACGAAAACCTTTTAAATATTGTTCACGGAGCGATTGACGCTCACGTTGCTCTTCTTCTGTTAAACCTTCTGTTTTTGCTTTTTTCGCTAAGAAATTAATGCGTTCTATGAGTTCGTGACTTAGCATCTCGAATCCCCTTTCTACTAAAAACTGATTATTATCATACAATAGTTACTCTTGTTTATCAAGCGATTGCTTCGTATATTCCACATATCGGCGATGTACCGTCGCTTTTGAGACATTATGCCCAAAACCACGGAGCGTTGCTGCAATTTCTTCAAATGTTAACTCATTACGGCGCAGACGAGCAATCTCTTCAATAGGTACTTCCTTTTTCTCACGACCTGTGCTTAAATGTCGATTCTTTAAGTTTTTTTCAGGACGAAAGCCATTTTCTACAGCTCGCTTCATTCCTCGTTTAATCTTTAAATTATGAATCTTTCTCTGGTATTCTTCTACTATACCAATAATATCAAGCACCATTGAATCGGAATCAGAAAGCTGTAATTCGCCATTATGTGCATGTGTATATACTTTTACACCTTCTTTATTCAAACAATGCATTAAAGCGATTTTTGCATTCCCTCTCCCAAGACGCGTTTCATCTTGAATAAGGAGCACATCAACATGTTCATCACGAATGACATCTAGCACTTCTAAAATCCCATCACGTTCGATACTATATCCGCTCGCCTTCTCCTCTACTACTCTTACAACATTCATTTCATACTGCTTAGCTAAATGCAATAACTCATCCTTTTGACGTGTTAACGATGTTTCCTGCGCTTCTTTTGTTGTACTCACACGTGCATAAATAATCGCATTCATTCCATACCCTCTTCTCTATCTCACTTTTTACATCTTAGTGTAACATAATTCCAGCTTTTGTTCGAACTTACGTTTGTAGAATAGATTCTTGCATGTTATAATAAAAACAAGAAATTTTGTAGAAAACGAGGTGTGAAAAAATATGGAGAAGTTAACGAAACGACAACAAGACATTCTCGACTTCATTAAACAAAAAGTACAAGAAAAAGGTTATCCACCTTCCGTACGTGAAATCGGTCAAGCAGTCGGCCTTGCTTCTAGCTCTACTGTGCACGGACATTTATCTCGCTTAGAGGAAAAAGGATACATTCGCCGCGATCCTACAAAACCGAGAGCAATTGAAATTTTAGGAGACGACAGTATCCAAGGTGATACGCAACCAGTCGTTCACGTACCGATTGTCGGAAAAGTTACAGCGGGCTTACCAATTACAGCAGTTGAAAGTGTAGAAGAACATTTTCCACTTCCAGCGAATCTCGTTTCAGGTTCAGATCAAGTATTTATGTTACGCATTTCTGGAGACAGTATGATTGAAGCAGGTATTTTTGACGGGGACTTAGTTGTTGTTCGCCAGCAGCAATCTGCATACAATGGTGAAATCGTTGTTGCTTTAACAGAAGATAATGAAGCTACGGTAAAACGTTTTTACAAAGAAAAAGATCATTTCCGCTTACAGCCAGAAAACTCTTCTTTAGAACCTATTATTTTGGATAACGTTTCTGTTATTGGAAAAGTAATTGGTGTATATCGCCATTTACATTAAAAAAACAGACCAAATTTGGTCTGTTTTTTTAATTCGCCTCGATTTTTACAGAGCCTGCTGCTGTTTCCCCGCTAATCTGCACCTTTCCGTTACCTATCGTAATTTCTTTATTTTCTTTTCCAAAAATCTTTACCTCTCCTGCATGAGAAGATCCTTTCACAACAGCATCTTTCGGCATTTCCTGCAACTGAATACTAACATCGCCTGCTGCCGAATCCGCCTCAATACTATACTCTGGATTATGCTGCGTTACCTCTACACTTCCTGCCGCCACCTCTGCATGCACTTTCCCTTCTACTTTATAAAGAACAATATTTCCCGCACTAGATGACACTTTTACATTCTGCGCTTTCATTTCCTTCATTTCAACATCGCCCGCTGCTGAATGCGCAAGTATATCTCCACTTTGAATATTTTGCACGTGAATCGTTCCTGCTGCCGTCTCTGCTTCAATTTTATTGTATACACGTTCAGGCACAACAACTGTTAAGCTCTCATCTTTCAAGTCAAATGGTGAAAAAGAAAAGTCAAATATATGTTTCTTTTTTGATTTCACTTCCACTTGTAGCATTTCACCGTTCTCATTTATATCTAACTTTCGCTTTTCCTGATTGCCGCTATACCGAACTTCAAATAAATCAGTCTTACCTTTTTCAATCACAACATCTCCAACATCTGTGTCAACATGAATGTTTTTAATTTGCTCATTTTTAAATTGTTTCTGTTCCAATTTCTTTGTTTCTGCTGATCCATTTGCAGTTTTCATAAAAAAGACTGAACTTGTAAAAAATAAACCGATTCCTCCAATTGCAATACAAATAATTGCTAGCAACACCATTTTTCTCATCTTCTCTACTCCCCTTTAATTACTTTTAAATTCCAAATGGCGTACTTAACAAAAAGCGTTTTAAACCAAATCGTACAATAATACGCGGCAATCCCTAAAAGTAAACCAATACCAAAGAGTATAATAGCGACAAATACATCGGATAAAATAAAAATTTGGGCAAAAACAATTTTTGTTAACAGAAGGATTGGTGAGAAAACACATACAGCACTTACTATCCAAAGTGATAAAATAAGACTCGCAATTGCTATGAGCGGTCCTAGCACAACAACTAAGTTAAAAAAACTAAGTCCAATAATTGCTACAATTGCTCTTGCTATGTTAGAAGGAGTTGGATTATGCTTCACCAGCTCTAAGTGATGAGACGCTAACGTTTCCTTAGCTATTGCTTTCGGAGAACCGAGCGCTTTTATAATTTCTTCCTCCGTTTTTCCCTCTTCTATTCCGAATTGAAAATGTTCCTCGTAATCATATAAAATGTCGTTTCGTTCTTCTTCTGGTAGTTTCCTAAGGTGTTCTGATAATTCTTGAAAAAATTTCTCTTTAGTCATTCTCTACACCTCTTCAATAATTTCTTGTACGCCTCTTGCAAAATCACGCCACTCTGTCACAAGTGTATAGAGCTGTTCCGCGCCTTGATTTGTTAACTGATAATATTTACGCGGAGGCCCTTCCGAAGATTCTTTTAAATACGTCTGGAAGTACCCTTCTTTCGTTAAACGGCGTAACAAAGGATATACTGAACCCTCAGATATTAAAAATTTATTTGAAATTTGCTGAACTAATTCATAGCCATAGCAATCTCGTTTCTTTACAAGCGCAAGAACACAAAGCTCCAATACCCCTTTTTTAAATTGAACATTCAAAGGCAATCCTCCTCTCTATCCAGTACTATTCAATACAAGGTACCTTATTAATTATAATATATCATTCAGTATTGAATATTACAAGGTACTGTTCCAATTTTTACAAATTAAAACAAAATTTTTCTCATTGAGGACTTCTTCATTCTCTCCTAACCAAACTACAATTACTAACATATAAAAGTTTTAAAGAGAGTGTTATCTTTTCTAAGGGGGTATTTTAATGATATACGATTTTTACCCAACCCAAATAGTAGTTCCTTTTCAATATGTTCCTTATTATAATATTCCACGCGATATTTCCTCTTTTAAGACTCCTTATCCGCTTGTTCATAATACATTTTATCCTGCACATTACGCGGAGACCTTTCCTATCTTACAAACGAGTCCGGCATTTAGAGGCTCATGGACTCCTTTTTCATGGGTAGAAAAATACGCATATGCGTTTGCAGGACCTTATAATAAGGCCGAAGTCGCTCTCACATTCGATGATGGTCCAGATCCCGTTTACACCCCTCAAGTATTAAATAAATTGAAAAAACATGGTGTAAAGGCGACTTTTTTTCTATTAGGAGAAAATGCTGAAAGATATCCTGAAGTTGTAAAACGGATTGTTAGCGAAGGACATATCGTAGGAAATCATACTTATAATCATCCTAATTTAAATAAAATAGATGATAAGCAATATCATGAGCAGATGTTAAAAACAGAAAAAATATTACAAAAACTAACCGGATACTCCCCTAAATTCTTCCGTCCTCCTTATGGGATTATAAATGAAAATCAAATGAAATGGGCTGCTGAACAGAACTTTATGATTATTCAATGGAGTGTAGATACATTAGATTGGAAAGGCTTAAATGCCCAGGAAATTACTAACAAAGTATTAGGGAATGCTTTTCCTGGAAGTATCCTCTTACAACACACTGCACCAGGAGGGAAATTACAAGGTTCCGTAGACGCTCTTGACCGATTTATTCCTGATCTTACATCTAATGGAGCACGGTTCGTAACTCTTCCGAAAATGTTTAATACTACAAAGCAAAGACAATAAAGTGAAGATTTTCATCAGCAGAGAACATTCTCTACTGATGAAAATCCCGCCAGCAGGTTTCCAAATCACTACTATCTCTATACGCTAACTTCTACCTGATTTCCTAACAGCTTACTAAACATACCTCTTTTTTCTTTTGCCAACTGGACAAAGGCTCCTTTTTGAACGATTTCTCCCTTATCTAATACAATTACTTGATCAGCATTACGTATCGTTGATAAACGATGGGCAATCACGATAATGGTCATCTTTCCTTTTAATCTTTCTAGAGCAGTTTGAATTTTCGCTTCATTTTCCGTATCTAACGCACTTGTCGCTTCATCTAGCACTAGAATCGAAGGTTTTCTTAAAATAGCTCGTGCTAGTACAAGCCGTTGTCGCTCTCCTCCAGAAAGCCTAACTCCGCGATCTCCAATGAATGTATCAAGTCCTTGCGGAAGTCTTCGTACAAATTCAGCAGCTGCCGAAAATTCCAATGCCTCCCAAATTTGTTCTTCACTTGCATTTGGTTCAATCATCAACAAATTTTCTCTTATGCTTGCATTAAATAAAAATGGATCTTGTGGAACATAGCTAATAGATTTTCTTAATGACAATAAATTATCACTTGTGAGCGGAGTACCATCTATTAATACATGTCCTTTTTCTGGTTGCATAAGTCCCATTAAAATATCAATTAAGGTACTTTTTCCAGCTCCCGAACGACCGACAATAGCTGTCATACAGTTGGAAGGTATCTGGAAATTGATATTTTGAAGAGCATATAAGGATTCCTTCGAATTGTATCGAAAATAAATATTTCGACATTCAATCCCCTTTTCTATAGACATTGGCTTTACATTTTTATATTGTCGTTCTATATCCTGCAGTTCCGCGGCTTTGTGACAGTCTTCCTGCAATTCGATTAAAGACTTAAAAGCAGGAACACTTGCAGCAAGTTGTTCCAGGTTAGACTGAATACTTGTAAATCGCGGCCATAACCTAGAAAAAATTAGGATAATTAATATTAATTGTCCCGGCTGGGCTTGGAATAGTTTTACAGATGTAAAAATAAGAAATGCAATTAGAATAGACGATGTAACTTTATAAAAAAGTTGTGAGCCATTTTTCAATTTTATAAATGCCAATTGCTCTCGCTCTATCTTTTGGCACCAATTGTGCAACCATGTATATCTAGATTCTTCCAACATATTACTTTTAATATCTTTAACTCCATTAAAATGGTCTGTTATACCCCCTAGATAACTTTTAGCTATCTCAGATGTTTGATTTCCTAGCGCTCTTGACTTTTTTATAAAATGTCTAGAAAAATAGGCAAGTACTAAACCAGCGAATAGTACAAAAATTGTTATTTTTACAGATAGCCATAAGGCGATTCCAAGCTGTATTAGTGTAAAAATAAGGGCAGTTAACATCTGAAAAAATAAGTTTGTTCCATTTATAACGCGTCCTAATTCTTCAGTCATCGCATTGATAAGATCAGACTTCCTCTTTTTCACAAAAAAAGCCCAATTCGCCTGTAATAAAGCACGATAAATTTCCAATCTTATATGGTTTGTAAAATTCATAAGAATTTTTGTATTGCGAAGGGTAAGATTTTGCTGTAAGAGGGACTGAGCTATTACCAAAAAGATATAAATGCCTAAGATAAGCAACAAACTTATTGTTTCAGGAATATTGTGCAGAAATTTTAACATCTCTGGAACTGGGGTTGAACCATTATCTACCTTTACAACTCCACTGATACTTATCGTAGGAATTAATAAAAGAATTCCTATTCCCTCCAAAAGACTGACTAAGGCCATCCCTAATAGATTTATATACAATATTTTCCCAGAAAAAGAATGTAACTTCTTTGCAAAATATAAGAGATGTTCCACTATTTTGTCCTCCTCATGATAATTCGTGCTTTCTTACTTTTCTCCAGATGCATAAAATAGGACGTAAAGGAAAGTACAACATATGAAGTTGCTTAGGTAACGGCAATGTTTCAGCATCAATTGGATAAGGATAAAGACAGCTTACAAGATATAAAAACTTTTGCTGATAAGACATTAATGAAAATAAGTGACGACTATGGTACATCGCTACGTCATCTGGAACAGGATCTGTATGTAAGTTCACCATTTTTTCTAAATAAAATACTGCTTCTTGTGCTAACATCTTCGGACGGTTTCCAGATAACAATGGTTCCACTTCTTCAATTAATGGAGTTTTTAGTAACTGCGAAGTTAAAAACAATGCTTGACTACCTATTTGAAGGTAATGATATTTCTTCAATAACTTAATAATTTTTTCCCAATCAAGTTGTTGCTTTACAATTTGATTAATGTCTACTAACCAACGCAGCCTTGACCAACCATGACGTGCACCATGAGAAACAAGAAATAAAAATAGATCTTCCCTACCTAAAATGTAAACAGGGTTACTAGTAAGTGAACTTATTCTCTTTCGTTTCCATAGTTCTTCAAAGTTTGGTTCCTTTCCTGGACCAGGATTTAGTCTCCAATGAATTTCGATCTTAATGTTCTTCTGAGGATGAATATATGTTATATGATGATGTCTCCATTTCCAATCATTTAAAACGCTAACAATATAATCATCTTTAACATAGCCAAGGTTCAATAAAAGTTCTTCCGCTCTATCGAGATTATGTAAGGGAATGAGAACATCCAAATCACTCGAAGTACGTAGAGAAATATCACCATAAAGATCATCAGCAAGTACAGGACCTTTTAATACAAGGAGACGAATTTCGTTTTCAGCAAACAATTTACTCACATGTTCCATTTCTGCACTTAAATGCAGCATTTGAAATGTATTCATCTTAAAATATTGATGTAAAGTTTGCATGACATGTACAGGAACCAAATTCCCATCCAACACTTTCATCTTTGGATAAATAAACGAATACACACGGTGATGAATTGTTAGTTCGAGAAACTTATCCCAATCAATGTTTTCAAACCAAGCCTTATCGATTTCTTGTAGCTCCGCAGCAGTCTCTCTTTTCATGATTTCAAGCTGCAATTTGAGCTCCTTAGGCACACATCTTAAATCAAGCCCAAAACTATTATGCATGATATTCTCCTTCAAGATTTTTTAACCAATTTTTCTAGCAAATTTACTAACTACAGTGAACCTCTTCATTTCTTCTGCTCCAGTAATATAAAAAGGGCCGCTACGCAACCATGCATGAGCAATCATATTTCCGTTCTCATCCTTCGCAGTTCCTAAATATAGTGTACTCTCCATTTGTCGTCTCTCTAGCATTTTCATTCCAGCTATTGCCCTTACAAGACACTTACTTTCCCAAAAGGTATGACGGCTCATAATATGTATTGCTTCGGAAATATCTCTCAATACAAATTTATTAGACTCATTATAACTTAAAGATGTTTCATTCATTGGAACACCTAATGTAGGAGCAACCTTAGAGAATGGCCTACCTTTAAGAATACGAGCCCATCCCAAATAAATATAAGCCTCTATTAATAAAAACATTGTTTTCATATCTAATGAAAGAAACGTTCGTATCTTTTTTAGTATATTCATACACACTTCCCTACTTCTTATCTAGAATAAAATACTAGATTACTCGGCTGCCTCTTCTACGATTTCAATCAAAGCTTCATCTAACAAAAGCTCCAAAAAAGAAATAACTTGCTTTTCACATGTAGACTGATCAATGTCATATTCTTGCATTAGTTCAGTAACTACTTTGGTAACCGATATTGGTTTCTCTATAAGCGCCCAAATAATTCCACCTACTGCACCTAGATTGTAGTATTTCCCATTAGAAATACTTAACATTACTTTTTCTCCATCCATATCACTTACGATATTTCCTGGGACTTGTGCAATAAATTGATTTAATGAAATATCCTGCTTTTTCGACATCACTTATTCTCCTTTATTTATAGTGTTTATTACTAGGTCTACTAGTTGCGGAGCACTAAATCCAGACAACGGTCGACATAATCGATAAACAGCAAGGTTGTTTATCATATTTGTAGAAATGTGAAAGTGCCAGTCCATTAATCCTAAGCGTGGAATGAGAAAATTACGATAAGTTTGACGGAAGAGGGTATGTAAACGCTCAAGTTTTTCAACTTGTTGTAATTCAATCATTTCATTCTCTGTCTTTACTAGTTCAAATACACCCGCAAGTGGTACTGGCTTAGAAAAATAATGAGAAGAAACTGGCACACTGTATTTATTTTCTCTACCATATATTGATTTATATTGGCTTTTATCCATACCAAAATTCTCAAGACTCTCTTGCCATAACTTTTGCTGCGGATATGATGGTGTTACAATAGGAACATTATCGTTAGAAAGTGATACAGCTATTACATCATCACTTACAAGTTTATATCCTCTCTTCAAAAACGCTGAAGCTAACGTCGACTTTCCAGCACCTGAATCACCTACAAAAGCATATGCTTTCCCATCAATTACTACAGCACTACCATGCAAAGGAAGTATTTTTTTTTGCATCAATACTACACCCATACATGTTCCAAGAATATATAGCCTGACCAAACTATCATCTGCACCATCGAGTGGGCAAACTGCTATCCTTTTTCCCGCTTGAGCGGAAAAAAAGCCCACATCAGGAACATAAAACATCACTTGATCATCTTTAACAACATGTTTAAATGGTGTATCTACTAATTCAGAGGAAAAACTTAACATATTATCAATTTCAATTTCAATGTCTATCGAAACCTCTTGCTCATTTATTCGATTTAATTCCGGCAAAGGAATTTCACTTGAAATTTTGAAATCAAAGGCTTTATACATAACCTTTTTTTCAGTTTCTAGCATTATTTTCACTCCAATATATCCATGATTAAATGAAAGACCTTTATACAATAAAAAAGTATAAAGGTCTTTTTAGCATATACAAACTTAAAAATAAGAACATCTTACATAGCTTCATAGATATACATTCAGCAAGAAAAATTGTATATGCTACTTCGCAATCAGCTAGTAAAACGGTCCCAAGTATTTGGATTATTTGGATCAACAGGTGTACCAGGATTATATGCTTCGTCAGTATATGGACCATAAACTGTTGAAGCCATTGTCATGTTAACATCAAGTACTTCTAATACAGGTTGTTGCCATTCCTTTTTCATGTTCTCACCTCCTTTCAATTAAATTGTTGAATAAATCGATAAACAATTAAGCTACGCATTAAAATCTTATAATCAGGATCGATTGCACGTTCTGAAAGAGGCCCCTCTTTCGCTTTTAGAAGAGCTCGCTTTATTACTTCACCATCTAAAAACTCTAAAGCTCTTTGGTCTATACTCATTTGCTCTAACTCTTCTATAAACATATTCCAGTGTGGACTCATTCGATGAACCCAATCCGCTCCTTGTACACCTTGAATATGTTGATTTAATCGTACTTTATCAGGCAAATACTTTTCGGTAGATCTACGAATCAACGCACGATCCACACCTTTTTGTACATATTGCTCTTCTGGTACAGATAAACAATAACGAATCACACGTATGTCATTACTTGGATCGCGTTTCCACAATGAGTAGTGCAATGATAATTTTGTTGCCACTGTATTACTTGCATTCCAGTGAAACAACTCTTCAAAGTGACTTTTTCTTTGTTCATATATGTTCGCTGCAGAAAACCATCCCGTTTCATCAATTCCATATTCCCTAAGTTTATTAAACACATCCATCTTTTTTGCAAAATCCGGATTAATTACCATCGGAAATATATACGGCGTACCTGATGAGAACGCTCGATCAATAGACGGAAATGCCAACCTCGCAATGAATGGTAACCTCCGCAACCTGGCTCCACCTACATTTTTACTATATTGATGCAATTCTTGGGCTAGGCGAATCCACTTTAGCCTTTTTAAAAGAAGAGCATAATAATCCAGAGCTGATCCCCATGATATAGATAGATTTCCTCTTCCACCATTTAAAAGGACTCCAACGTCTTCCTTGTACCCTTCCTCAAACATTCCTTTCATCCAAAAAGAATTTTCAAAGAATTTATATGGTATTTCCATAATTTCGAGGAAATCCGTTATTTCAGAAAAGGAATCCCTTCCCTTAAAATCTAAATAATTGTCTTCTATACCTCCTACATGTCGTACCGTTTCTTTAATAAGCGGTCGCTCATTCGGCATTAAATGTTTAGGTGTAAAATCCTCGAAATCATTTGTTGGTATGTAGCTAAATGTATGTAATGGTTTGTTTTCTTCACGTAAAACTTTGGCAGCAAAGCTCACAATAGAACCCGAATCCAATCCTCCACTTAGCTGTGCTCCAACTTGTCGGTAAGTTCGTACTCGAGATGTAACAGCCTCTTGAAAAACCTCTTGAAATGCTTCTACATATTCTTCATTTGACTTTAAGCGAAGCTTTCTTTCTGGAACTAACGTACAATATCTAGAAAGCGTTACTTTATTCCCAACTACCCTAATGCTATGAGATGGTGGTACTTGTTCTATATTTTTATAAGGCGTTATAGTGGTATCGGCTACATCAACCATTCCACATATCGCTAAGTATTCAGCAAGCCACTGTTCATTTAATTGCTTTCGAACATAAGGTAATGACAGCAATGGTTGTATTGTCGTACAAAAAGCTAATTGCTGTTGATTACAACAATAATATAGAGTTCGACTCCCAGAAAAGTCCCTTGCTCCAAATAATTTTTGGTTTTTTTCATCCCAAATCATAAAGGTAAAATCGCCTACCAAATATTTAGGGCTTTCTTCACCCCATTTTTGATAGGAGAGCAAAATTAACTGACTATCTGTTATCCTTTTCCTATCAGCATAATCGACTTGCAACCTCTCAAATAACTCTTCACGATTATCGATAATAGCATCTGCTGTAATCGCCAATTTTCTTTCGTTATCATAAAAAGGTAATTGTTCACCAACAGACTCAGGTGTGACCCATTGCGCGTGACAGCCGAGGAAAACGTTCTCTTTGTGCCATATTTGAATATCATTAGCAGGATATTTTTGCAAATCATTCATTAATCTAATACCGTATTCAATCGGTATTGACTCATTGTTAAAATGTAAAATTCCAGTTATAGCACTCATTTTTCCCTCCCGTTTTGCAGCAAATAAGTCATATCCAATCAGATAAAGTGACACGATTATCAAAGAGGTTTTCTTCACCTATTTTCTCTTAATTCCTCAGAATCTGAAAGTAAGGGTTACTAATCGTTAATACAGGATAAATAACCGCTAATATGTAATAAACTCTCTATACTATTCATTCTATCCATTCTCTTTAAAGAACGAATCTGTATTGTTTGACAAAAATAACAGATAAAATCTACGAATCATTGTATACATATAATTTCTTATATCACTATTTTGTTCTATAAATAGAACAAACGCAAAATATAAATTAGCATCCTTATTTTATTATGTCAATATAATATCGCGTATTTTCAACTTTAAAAGTTTTCCCCTTGAAGTTCTTTATAGAGAATTTTAATGGAAAAAGTATATTTTATCCATTTCCAAACCTAATGAATCTACATTGAATTAAGATTATACATTTCACTATTCAAATAAACATATTCCCTTAAAGTAAACATTTAAGTTTATTAACGTTCTGTATAACGAACTTGCTTTCATTTTATATAATGATATTCAGTTTGTAAATGTTTTTTTATATAATTTGAAATATTTATGGATAGAGATATATTCTTCCTCTTTGTAATTTGAATGTTGAGAATCTTTACTTTCTATATATAATTTTTAGAATTTTATCTTTAGTTCCTTCATTTTTTATTATAGATTCAATACCATAAATAAATTCCCTATTTTACAGTATTGAGTGATAAATATGCACTGAAGCTTTTTTCAACAGGATCTTAATGATATCTATATAAAAATGTACCAGAAGTTTATCTCTTGCATAACTTTTTATTTTTTGTCGAACTTCAAGATGTAGGGTATTACTGTTACGTTTTGTAAAAACGCTTACAATTCTAGATGAAATGAAATAAAATATATTATAGTTAATCTGAATGATGGAGGTGAAAAGATAATTAAAATGTACGCTAACAACAAATTTGTGTGATCATGGTGGTAGTCTTGATTTCTCTATAAAGTGAGCACATTAGAAAATGAAGAGGAATCAATCTTTTTATGTACAATTTCTAAACAAGGATAAACTACTTAACACATTTCATACTTTCTCTTACTTATCTCGTCCTAGAGTTCTGCCACCTAATAAAATCAATTAATATTTTGTAATCCCCAAGCTTTTCTGTATGTATACCTGCCTTTTTTAATTCATAAACAAAATCAATCCACTCTTTTTCGATCTGCTGTTTTGTTCCTGTATTTGTTTTCGCTTCGAGTAACGTATTGAGATCTGATTCTAATACGGATGCTATCTTTTCTAGCACTTGGATAGACGGATTCTGATTTATACTTCTTTCAATATTACTTAAATAGGATTTTGAAATTCCGGCTCTCTCTGCTAATTCAGATAAAGTAAACCCCTTTTTCTTTCGAATTTGATAAATATTTCTCCCAATCACCCGTTTATGGCCCTCCCTTTATAAATGTTCCTTAGTTCTATTTTCTATATCATATATTTCTCTATACAGGGATAGAAATTCGTTTTGATTTTTTAACATGCAGATTATGTAGAAAAATGAGCAATCTACACTCACGTGCTCTTCTTAGTTTTAGCTACGCACGTGACAGAAACAGGCTCTCATTCTATACATAGTCAGATACTTTCTCCCCCTTAATGAAAGTTTCATGTCAATTTATCAACTTGTATTTATATATTCCTCATAATATCGTATAATCATAATAGTTAAAATTCCAAAGTCTCAGTCATGCAAAATAAATAATGCGTTACATATCATTATACACTTCTTTGTACCTACACAATTTAATTAGGGGGTCGGTTTGGCATTATGTTTTTACTTTTAACACGTGCATATAAAAAGTCAAAGAATAATTTCTACAAAACTATATATACATATAATTATATTCTCTATAGGGATTGCCTTGATATTCAATTAAAAGAAAAATTCTACAAAAAAATGGAAATATTGCGAAATAAAATGGATTCATCTACTTTTTCTTGTATTTAAGCTCCTTACAAATAAAAAGAACCTTCTGAATTTACATGTCTCATTCAGAAGGCTCTTTAATTTTAAAAAGCATTTTTAATACATTGAATAACCTTTTGCTGATCCGTCTCTGTCATATTTGAACTAGAGGGAAGACATATACCTGTTTTAAATAATTGTTCAGACACATTGTGATTTTCACTATGAGAATAATATTCTACTCCATCAAAAACCGGTTGCATATGAAGCGGCTTCCACACAGGACGAGATTCAATATTTTCTTCAGCTAGAGCCTTCAATAACGATTGAATAGATATGCCTGTTTCTTTTTCATCAATTGTTAAAGTTGTGAGCCAACGATTTGAATGAGTATTTTCTAATTCAGGCATAAAATAAAACCCTGGTATACTAGATAATTCTTGATAATACCGTTCAAATATTAATCTTCTAGCCTTCACTCTACCTTCTAACACTTCTAATTGGGCTCTTCCAATACCAGCTAATATATTACTCATTCGATAATTATATCCCGTCTCGCTATGCTGATAATGAGGTGCTACATCCCTTGCTTGGGTTGCAAAAAAACGTGCTTTCTCTAATGCCTCAACGTCATCAGAAATAAGCATTCCTCCACCCGAAGTTGTAATAATTTTGTTTCCATTAAATGAATAAATACCAAATTTACCAAATGTACCACTAGCTTTTCCTTTATATGTAGAACCTAAAGATTCTGCTGCATCCTCAATAATAGGAACATTATATTGATTAGATAAAGAGCAGATCTCATCCATTTTTGCGCTCTGTCCATATAAGTTAACAGTGATAATAGCTTTTGGCAATTTATCTTTTTTATGAGCATTAATTAACGCACGTTCTAAAGCCTGCGGCGACATGTTCCATGTTTCTGGCTCTGAATCGATAAATACTGGTTCAGCCCCTAGGTAAACAATTGGATTAGCACTTGCTATAAAAGTAAGACTTGAACAAAACACTTTATCCCCTTTTTGAACCCCTAATAACCGAAGAGCTAAGTGAATAGCTGCAGTACCAGAACTAACTGCTGCAGCATCTCTAGCTCCAACAAATGATGCGAGTTCTTTTTCAAAAGCGTCTACATTTGGACCAAGAGGAGCAATCCAGTTTGTATCAAATGCATCTTGTATATATTTTTGCTCATTGCCACTCATATGCGGAGTAGAGAGATAGATTCGTTTTTTCTGTTGTGTTATTACCATGTTTATCACTCCTATTAGTTCAATTTATTAATTACTTTGGCAGGAATTCCAACGGCTGTACACTTAGGGGGAATGTCCTTTATCACAACCGCTCCCGCTCCAATAACAGACCATTCTCCAATTTTAACACTTGGAATCAGAGTAGCCGCTGCCCCTATATGCGCCCCTTTTTCAATGATGATAGAACCTGTAAGTGTGGCATGTGGAGAAATATGGACAAAATCACCTAGTACATTGTCATGTTCAACAACAGAACCTGTATTGATAATAGAATGATTGCCAATTTGAGTATCAGCATTAATCACTGCACGGGGCATAACAACTGTACCGTTCCCTATCTTAGCATTCGGACTTATAACGGCTGTTTTATGTATTAGCGTGACATAACAATTGTCAGGCAGATTCAATTTCTCGGCGATTTTTTTTCTAACTTTATTATTTCCTATGGCAATAACAAATTTTGCTTGCTTAAAATCTTTAATCATTTCATCTACACTTGAAATCGGGCCGAAATAAGTATTATCTACTATAGTTATATCTTCATATTGATCATCTAAATATCCAACAATTTCATATGTCTTGTTTGACAAAATAATATCCTTTATAACTTTACTGTGACCACCTTGTCCAATCATTATAATTTTCATTTGTTACCTTCCCTCACAGTCTATCTTATCCCCCTAAAACGTTCCATTGTTACATGACCATCCTGATTTATTCCTTCTGATTTAAACACTTTTATTAGTGTAAGAAATAATATTTTCATATCAATTAAGAAAGATTGATTATTTACATACCATACATCTAATTCAAATTTTTCTTCCCAGGTAATTGCGTTCCTCCCATTCACTTGTGCCCAGCCAGTAATTCCAGGTTTTACATGATGTCTTTTAGCTTGTTCACTAGTATATAAAGGTAAGTATTCCATTAACAATGGTCTCGGTCCTACTAAACTTATATCACCTTTCACAACATTTATTAGTTGTGGCAATTCATCTAAACTATATTTCCTAAGAAACTTACCAAATGTAGTTAATCTTACTTGATCAGACAAAGGATTACCCTTATTATCTTTTTCATCAGTCATTGTGCGAAATTTGTAAAGATAAAATGGTTTGCCATATAGTCCTGGACGTTGTTGTTTAAATATGATAGGTGATCCTAACTTCAATCTAACCAAAATGGCTACTACAAAGATGACAAAAGATAAACACAATAACAAAAACAAAGAAATCAATAAATCAAAAGTTCTTTTCATTAATAATCATACTCCTATCCAAGATTTTTGTGAGTACCTTTTCACAGAACGATAGTATGAAAGGCTTTCGTTATATATAAATCTTTTTGATTTTTCAACATATAAGTTGCCGTTATGCAGAAAAAAAGAACCTATACTTGTTTTCTCTCTTTTGTTTCACTTTGAACGTGTCAGAAAAAGTACTGATCATATCTACACATGAACAGGTGCTAGTTCATTATAAAGAACGGTTTTATGTCGATTTTCAATTCGTATTTATATAAATATCATTTCACAATAAATCTTAGAATCAATTTTTTATCTCTATTTATTTTTTAGATGTATACATAATCGAAATGAGGTATTGTTTAATTTCCTCTATTAAATGGTTTACTTCCACATTTTTTGATTCATGACCTCTCCTGTGTATATATAGGAGTATCTCTTTAAATTGCTGCTGAGTTATTCTTTCAGAAATGTTCATGTTTAAACCCTCTTTTAGGAAATCTGTTTCCATATACAAATTCTAGCTATTTTAAGTAAAATTTGTATTATTTTCTACTCTATTACCAACAATTTTTTACTCACTTACATCTCTTATAATATATAATTTTTTTCCTCATAACCATTTGGATTATTGAACTGCCATCTCCATGAATCTTCACACATCTCTTTCATTCCTCTTTTAGCAACCCATCCTAACTCTAATTTAGCTTTTGTTGCATTCGCATAACAAATAGCTACATCACCCGGACGACGATTTACAATTTTATAAGGAATTTTCCTACCGGATGCTTTTTCAAAAGCGGCTGCCATTTCCAATACGCTATAACCACATCCTGTCCCTAAATTATACGCTTCTACCCCTTGAGATCTCGATATCTTTTCAAGTGCTTTTAAATGTCCCATCGCAAGATCTGTAACATGTATATAATCTCTCATAGCTGTACCATCTTGTGTTGGATAGTCATTCCCAAAAACGCTTAATTCACTTAGCTTTCCAACAGCTACTTGCGTAATGTACGGAATAAGATTATTTGGAATGCCTTTTGGATCCTCTCCAATTCGCCCGCTTTTATGTGCTCCAATTGGATTAAAATAACGTAAAAGAGAAATGCTCCACTCATGGTCAGACATATACAAATCACGTAATATTTCTTCAATTATTTGTTTTGTGCGTCCATAAGGATTCGTTGCCCCAAGTGCAAAACTCTCGGAAATCGGTACTTGTTCCGCCATTCCATATACTGTCGCTGAAGAACTAAAGACCATTTTCTTTACACCATGCTTTTTCATGACTTCGCATAATACAAGTGTACCTGTAATGTTATTATGATAATACCAAAGTGGTAACGCAACCGACTCGCCCACCGCCTTTAGTCCTGCAAAATGAATAACAGCATCAATCTGATTTTCATTAAAAATGCTATCTAACATCTCTTTATCTAATATATCTGCCTGATAAAATGTAAAATCTTTCCCTGTGATTTCACGAACACGTTTTAAAGCTTCTGGTTTACTATTTGAAAAATTATCAACGACAATTATCTCATATCCGGCATTTAATAATTCTACACACGTATGAGTTCCAATATACCCTGCTCCGCCTGTCACTAAAATTTTCATGTGTTTTTTCCTCCTTGTTATCATATGTCTTTTTACACAAAACATAAAAAAAAGCACACCAGTTCGTTGTTCTAACATAACAAATTGAGATGCTTTTTCTATTCCCTTATTCCATTTAACGATTGGTTCCTATTTTAAAGCATTATAATTTTGCGTTAATTCAGCAGTTGTTAACGCTCGGATATAATAAGCAATATTCTTAAATACTATTGTTTTTGCACTTGTACCTAAAAGCATTGGCAGTGTGGATTCGTTAATCACCTTATCACTTCCCATCATATACCTAGCTGCTTCTACATTATTAACATACATAATAAGATTTGCGCTATTTCGCAAGACAACCACCTGATAATAGGCTGTTTCATCAGTATAAACACTTGAACTAACTGAAGGATAATCATTACTGCCCGTATTTATATTTTTAGCCCAAAACTGTGCTGCAAATTGGTTATTCGTATTTCGTTCAATTTTAAACTTATTATCTGAACCGCCAAATCTTCTTAATAAAGAAGATGATATAGGACATTGAACTGTGAGAGAAATTGTAAATGGCTTATTTGTTATAAAATAACTGTCCGGATTTAAAATAGTTGAATTGTTCACAGGATTTTCTTGGTATAAAAGAAGTCCGTCTGTTACATAATTTGCTGCTGTTGTCTGTGTTATTACCTTTACATTTACACCGCTTGAAAGGTTACCATTTAGATCTTTTGTTTTAACAGTGAACGAATATTCCGTAGCAGCTTTCAATCCTGGTACAATATAGTAAGGCGTCGTAACAGAATTGATTAAAGTAGCTCCTTGATACACCTCGTATGACTGAACATTAGAGGATACGCTCTTTGTCCAAGTTAAACCAACTGTATTAACTGAAATGCTGCTTGCAACTAGATTTGTTATATCACTTGGCGGAGTATTGTCATTAGTAGTAGTAGCTGTTACTGATACACCGCTTGAAGCAACCCCGAACTTATCTACCGCTTTTACAGTAAATGTATACAGAGTTGCTGGAGCAAGCCCTGTAGCAGTATATGTTGTTCCTGTAACACTTCCTAACAAAGTTGCCCCTTTATAAACATCGTATATCACAACATCCTTAGACGTACTTTTCGTCCATGATAAATCAATACTAGAATTCCTTACAGCAGAAACAATTAAATTTGTGACATCAGCCGGAGCAGCCGTTTTAATTATATATCTAAATGCTTTTACCTTACTTTGATTTCCTGCGTTATCAACTGCAAGAACTTTTAATGTAGTGGATTGTGAAATTGTCAATCCTCCCGTATATAAAGCACTGGATGTGGTAGGTGTTGTTCCATCAAGGGTATAATACATGTTAGCTGGTTCATTCGTAGTTAGTGTTACTTTTTGAGAAGCGCTAAATACACCTCCACCTGGAGTAGCTGTAACAACAGGCGCTTTCAAGTCAGCTAAAGAGTTAGTTATATCTAAGTTATCTATCATAATCGTATTTGGACTAACGTCCGTAGTTACATTATTAAATAGACATTTTGCTATGAGCACTCCCTTTTGTAAACTCAGCCAGTGAAGAAATATTTTACTATTTTCTAAATAACTATTAGTTAACATTGCCTGTAGAACATTATCGCTTTTATAAACTGTACAATTATTAATAAACTTACTATTACTTAAGACGGCGTTAATAAGATTTACACCCATGTTTTCAAATAAACAACTCTCTGCATAGACACCTACATAAGGATTTTGCGTAGAACCTAGCGTAATATCTCGATACGTTCCTGTTATAAATTTACTATCGCTTATATTGCAGGAACTTATATTACCGCCTGCTCCCACTATAGTTAAACCGTCTATTATATTCGGTCTTCCCACATAATTATCAAATGGCTTAATATCTACATTGTAATTCTTAACTACGACATTCTTCATAACCCCCCCTGTCAGAATAGGGGAAAACCCTGGTGAACTGTCATTATTCCAATCTCTTTCCACTACAACATCTGAGATATAGCATCTCCCGTAATTATATCTACTTACATTAAATCCCCATTCTCCTGAATCATAAATCGCTACAGGTTCACCATTTATCTTTTCAGAAACCCGGAAGCTATAGTCCGTTCGATTTACTACATAATATACTTTATCTACACTAATTCCAGCAGGAACTTTGCCTACCCATTCTTCAAAACATATTTGAGCAGAATTCCCCATACCATGAGCCGTTTTAAAAGAAAATGTGCTGTTTTCAACATCTACAGCAGGTGTTCCCAAGTATCCATAACTACCATTGCCATAAAATATCCCGTCTTTTAAGCGAACATTTTGTATTGTGGCTCCTCTTATGTCGGCTAGTTTTACGTTTGCATTGTTTCCAATTACCCCGTTAACAAAATTATCTCCCTCAACCCAAAGCTCGCATCTAATAAAAATATTATTAAGATATTTTACATACATATTTGTCGGATACGAACTAATGCCTCCAACATTGCGACTCTCAAAAGTATTATCTTCTATTGTTATATTGTTACCGTCTGCGTTTACAAAATGTCCTCTTTCGTTATTATAAATATAGTTTTTGTAAATATAGATTCTAAAATTTAATTCTAATCCATCTTTTCCGTAGTAAGGAGATTTATATGGTATATTGCTTTCACTGACCAGAGACTCAATATCTATCCCGAACATTGGAGCAGTCCCATTACGAAAATCCGATGAAACATTATCACTCGCTTTTCCGATATGATGTATTTTATTATTATAAATATAAATATCATTTGAGCCACCAAGGGTAATTCCTTGTCTTCTGCAATGATGAAGATCACAATCGTTAATATAGATATGTGACCCCATTTCTTCTTGCGTATACTCATCCGGGTTAACTCTATATTGCAGCCATCCCGTAGAAATAGCATCCCCAGTACATTCGCATACCTCTACATTATTTATCTCAATATTATTTGAACCAGTTATTTCTATGCCTTGTCCCCACTCATGGGTATAGTTTTCACTAGTAACTGTAGCAGTAAGTTGAGCAATTTGAGTATCACTTAACGGCGTTGAGGTAATGTCAATCACAAAAACCATCTTATTAGCATTGGCTATTGGTGCAAACCACCCTCTTCCTGTTGACTCCGTCGGGGCAAATTGTACATTTGTTCTAAAACCGGCCAGCGTACTAGCAGAAACCGTATCTTTATACTGATAAAAACTATATACTTTGGCAGCCAAACCCGAAATAGACCATAGTCTAAAAGATTTCAACAATCCTGGATCTTTATATCTATCTATTATTTCACTGCGAATAAAGTTTGATTGATTATTCAATGAACCGTCAGCATTGACGCCTCCTCTTACAAATTTTACTCCTAATTCATATATGTGTATGTTTTTATCTCCAGCTATTTTCCCACCGCTAATCTTTGTATTTTTAATTCCTTTGACTTCAAATATCCTATACCAAGGCGATGAATTCGCTTCTAACTGCAATATACATCCATCCGCCATTTCAAAATGCATATTACTTTGCATAACAATACATGAAAAAGTTGTACTGTCGATTTTTAACTTATATGTGCCGCCTGGTAATATAATATGATTATAGCCTTCAGATTTAGCCCACACTAACGCATCATTTATTCCCTTTGTAGTAGCAAAGGAATTTGTCCCATTGTTTTTAATATTCCACCTATCTAACTCTATTACATATGTCTCCATCCAATCACACCTTTTCATTTTTCTATATATTATGCTATATAAAGGCAAGGGATTGGATATGTTAACGATATTGTAAAATTATATTATCTAGGTTAAAAGGTGATTTTCTTGTTTATTCCTAATTTACCAATAAGCATTCCTATTATTTTTTTTACAATTCCAAATAAATATTTAAACTCATCTGTTTTATAAAAAATAAGTGTATACAGTATATTTGGAATAATTAAACAAACAACCACTCTTACGATTAATTGTAAAAAACCCCCATATGAAATGAGACTACATACAAAACTTGTTATCAGACAGGTTCCAATTCCTATTGCTGCATAATACGCATATTTTAAAAAGTAATTCCTTACTGGTTGATGAAATACCTTTTTATATACTAAATAAGGTGCAATCCAAAATGGAACTGCCAAGGTGCTTATAAGCGTTCCGATGAAAACACCTGTTATGCCCATATATTGAACTAAAATAATAGAAATACCAAGATTCACAGTAGCCTCTAAAAAGGGAGCGTATCGGTCTTCATGAAAAATTCCGGATGTTGTTTTCACCATAGATATAGAACGTCTCATTCCTGACACATAAAAATTAATTATCAATATTATCAATACACTTGTATCCATTATAAATTTTGAACCAATCCACAAGGTAATGAATGGTTCCATTAGAACATACAAAGATATCGTAAAGAATGAGTAGATCCAAAAGTTACAAAACATAGTAACCTTAAATACGCTATAAATTTTATCATCGCTTTCTTTTGCTACTAAGTTTCCTACACTATGATTCATATTATCAAAAACTTGATTTATAAACGTCCTGCAAATATTGATTAACATATAATAATTAGAATACAAACCGACAGCTTTCACACTGACAAAAAAAGCAATCAACATGTTATCAGTACCAAAAACAGCGTATCCACCTATATTATGTAATATTAAGGCTTTTACATTTTTTACAATATTACTTTTTGTTTCATCATCTAATTTACTTGCTGTTTTGTTTTTTAAGAATGGGTACATTTTATCTACCATCACTGCCAAACCTGCAGCGGTAGTAATTGTTATCACAATATCTATTATGAGATATAAAATATAACTGTGTGTAAAATATAAAATTCCCAGCTTAATACAAGTAGACACAATGGATGAAATAGAGTAAACTCCTGTAACAATATATCCCTTTTGACAAACATTTAAAAATGAGCTTTTATAAGAAAATAAATACGACGAAGCCGTATTCAGTAAAAAAATGATGTAAATCACATGAATATTTTCAACTTTTGCATCTTTAGCAATATATCCAAGAAAAGGAAGAAGCGCTAATCCCAACAGTAAGACGATTAAGGCGATTACCATATATGCCTTTTTATAAAATTTCATTAGCACATTGATTCTTTCTTCATCATTATCTGCTACTGGTTTATAAAGATTATATATAATAGCAGATCCTATTCCTGCCTCAGCTAAAGATAACATTCCTAATACATTTGTAAATAGTCCATTTACCCCTAAGTACTCAACTCCTAAGTAAGTAATGAACATTGTTCTTGAGACAAAACTTAATATTGTAATAATAACTTGACTACCTATGCCGGCTGATATATTGATAATTGAATTTCTAACTCTCATTTTTCCCCCTGCTTCCAAAAATATAGAACCACTTTTCATTGAAAGATACTATCTCTATAAAGCTATTTTAATTTTCCGACATACAAGTCGCTGCTGCTATGTAGAATAAATAACGACCTGCACCCGCTCTCTCCTTTTGGATTACAGTTGAATGCCTCTATACACAGCTATCTAGGCTTTTCTTCCAAAATCTTTATATCATGTTTTTAATTGCGATTTATATCATTTCTCTTTTATATGCTTGAATAATTAATGGGTACACCTTAAATTTTAAAGCTAAATAATAAAGATACTCTTTAAAATTATTACATTGATATGAAAAGCCGATTTCCTTGAAACTATCAGAGAACATCTCATAATTTACAATCCTACGAAACGCACTATTCACATTCGCATAAGGATCGCTTTTTAAATTATTAATTAATAGCCTATATATGTTGT
Source organism: Bacillus multifaciens (assembly GCF_030756675.1). Lineage (GTDB taxonomy): Bacteria > Bacillota > Bacilli > Bacillales > Bacillaceae_G > Bacillus_A > Bacillus_A multifaciens. The sequence continues at coordinate 22,147 of NZ_JAVBXD010000020.1, read as the reverse complement.
TTATATAGTAATTTGCCATATCTTTTCTAAAATGTTTCTCTTGTAATAAACTAAATTCTTTGGAAAGCTGTTTTCTTATTTTATATTGTAAAACTAAACTTCCCTCTAAATTTGGTTTAAACGGAGCTCTCATTAAACTATTTACATTATTTACATTATAAAAATATAGAATTTCTGATAGCGCACATACTCTTTGTGACTTCAGTAGAAACTCCAAATTAAAAATAACATCTTCTCCAATAAACACTTGTTCATTGAATCTGATGTTTTTGTCTTTTATAGTGCTTAAATTATACATATATCTCCATGAGAAACACAGATCATTACTAGAATGAATATTTGAAGAACTTAATACAAAGTCCCTCCCATTCATAACAGTATTTAACTTAAAATTAGGAGTGATTATACTATGGTTAGGAATTGTTTCGTATCCGCATATTACCGCATCACAGTTATAATTTTCCGCAGTGCTATATAATTTAGTAAAATAGCTTTTACTTATCTCATCGTCAGGATCAATAAACACTATATACTTTCCTGTGGCAACTTCAATCCCTGCATTTCTTGCGCTGCTCACCCCTTTGTTTTCTTTATGTATTACTTTAATTCTATTATCTTTTTTTGCATATTCCTCGCATATTTTACCACATTTATCTGACGAACCATCATTAACAAGAATTAATTCAATATTGGTAAACGGCTGATTTAAAATGCCTTCAATACATCGAGGTAGCCATTTTTCCACATTGTATATGGGAACAATCACACTTATTAATTCGCACAATCTTTTCACCTCTACATTACTCCCATCTGCTACATCCTTTATGCTTATCTTATTACAGCTTTAATTTCACTCAAATATTTTTCATCTTGAATATCTCCTACACCTTGTCCGGCCCCTGCTTCGCATACGTATTTATTTTCAATTTTAATTTTTGTTTTTGCTTGTCTTAAAAACCATTCGTATTCAATATCTACATGTCCTATATCGACGGCTTGATATCCCGCCTTATATAAATCGTATGCCAATACAGTGGCGGTAGGTCCAACTGCTAATAGAATTAATTTAGATGGATCAGTTTGTTTAGCTGCTGTTAAGATTTTATTATAATGTGAAAATGCATGTTCCTCTGGTACTAAAATTCTTTCAAGCGATTTAACATTATCAAACAAGTTATTTCCAACACCTAATCTACTCTTATTTCCTTCTATTACAACTACATCTCTGTCCTTCCATATTAATTTTAATAACATAAACCAATCTTTACATTTTGATTTATCACGGAAAGGATAATAAATTCTCGATATAAAAGAATTGTAATATATTTTTCCTTTTTTAAAATTTTTGTACCACTTTAATCTAAATTTCGCGATATGGAGACTCCAATAATCCCTTGGTTCATCTGCATATTTTGTTAGGTCTTGAAAGACATCTGGCAAACAAACTAAGAAATGATGATCTTCGCTTAACAATATTTCTCTTAACCTTTTGGACAACAAATGATCAGCTTGTTGAAATGTTATATCTCGATTCTGAATTAATTTAAACTCACCATCACCGTACCTAGCTATAGAAGCCTTATTATAAATTATTTTGGCTAGAGTGTCGTCTATAGACTGAATGATAGGCGGTCTAAACAATTTTTTCATAAACCAATCTTTCATAATAAGCGCTCTATTCAAGCCTTGAATTTTTATATCAACCAATGTGTTCCAAACAAAAACCAACGTGCTTTTTACCTTTATTTGTCCCATACCGAACCCCCTTCTAAGTATTTCCTTCAATTGGATAGTCCATAAAATAATTTTTCTCCTGCTATCCTTAGGTTAGGTAGTTCTCTTCATTATTTTCTATTCTTCAACTGACCTTTTTTCTCCATGGAATAACAATTCTATTATTTGCTGCAGCAATGCCCCTAAGAGAGTCTAGCTCTTTATAACGTTTTATCATGATTTCTCCCTCTCTAAAAAAATACTTTCCACTAAATCAGATCTATTTTGTAAATTCATATTCTTAATACATTCCGCTTGCACCTGCTCTACCATGTATATTAAAATAGGACGAAAAAAAGAGTAGCTCTGCTATACACATAGTAAGCTACACGTTTCCATCCCAAAATTCCTTATAAAAATAACCTTTTGCGAAAGGTCCTTATTCGATAAAGCCTATGCCATTCACTAGTTCTTCATACATTTTTTCCTTATCAGAATGGGATATATTCCCTTGAATAGTGAAGCTGCTATCATAAATTTTAGCAACACTACTTAATGTTCTATTCTTTTCTATGTAGCTCTCTACCGTAGATATGACTTTTGCCGGATTGCCAGCTACTATACTTCCTTCTGGTACGGATTTTGTTACTATACTTCCAGCTGCAACTATTGAGTTCTTACCTACAGTAACCCCTGGCATAATTAAAGCTCTTGCACCAATAAACACATTATCTTCTATAGTAATACTAGCGACTTTCGTATAACCATTTAATCTTTTTGTACTAGCATCATGGGCTAATAAATACGCTTGTGGTGCTATAGTAACATTGTTACCTATCCTTATTAACCAGCAATGAGAGTAGTCAAATATTACTCCTGGTTGGATAGAACAATTATTTCCTATCTTCATTCCCAGCTTTATATAATCTTCTAACCATATTTCATCTAGTACAAACTTTTTCAATCTAGCCTTTAAAAAATTGACCAGTCTTTTTATCATACTCAATCACACAACCTTAGAATTGTTAGATGAATTTATCATTCTAATACAGAACCCTTGCGTAAAGGGAAGTATATCAAACCGCATAGAATATACACCTATGTCCTTTGTGTCGCCTTGTGAAAAATCTACTGCTCCATTCCTTCTCGTCACTTTCATTAAATAATGAATAGCCTTTTCTCCACTTTTTAAGCATTCTTCTGAAATCTCTTCTATTTTTGCTGCCTGAAGCATAAACCAGCATAATGTTGCTGTTGTAGAAGAATCTGGTGTACATTCTGCCCTCGTTACCATCCAGTTCCAGTTTCCGTTATTTTGCTGAAAACCCTGGGCAGCTTTGGCAAATCGTTTGACGCTTTCTTCTAGCTCGTATTTGTACTCACTATTTTCTGGAAGTTCATTCCAAGCATCGATAAGACCTATAGCAAACCAACCAAGCCCTCTTCCCCACCCATATAATCCAAGAGGCGTTTTACTCTTCAGATCATAAGCATGACACGGTATATTATATTGCTTCAACATACCGTACTGTTCATACTCCTTAATCTGCTTTACTGCTAAGTTTATACATTCAGCTTTTTTATATCGGACACCATAAGAAACTAAAAACGGGCATATGAAACCGATAGTATCTACATATCTATAATGCTTCATGAACTTTCTATATTGTACAGTGCCGTCTTCTCCTATATGGCCTTGGATCATTTCCCAAACAGTATCTAATGCTTGTTTGTATGTATCTATGTCTACAAAATTCAGTTTCATAACAGCATAGGCAAGTATTGCACCATCTACATATTGAGGCTTATTTATCCATTGCCCATTACGATCGAATTTCGAATCTAAAAATTTCGTAATTTCATGCTTCACTTCTTTATCGTCGTTACACTTCAAATATTCTGCCAATCCCAGTAGTAAAGCTGCTTCTTGCCAGTGCTGTATAGCACGTTCTGTATAGTTCCCTTTCAGCATATCAATGGCTATTAATCTCGTATTATCCGTTACTTTAATTTTTGGCGTTTTATTTAGCCATTTCACACCTATATTAGTAATTGATTGATTCCATACATTTTGATTCGTATATCTTCCTATTTTTATTCTGCTTATCCAAGCTTTACATATAGGAACTAAATCAATCAATATGATAATTGCTATTACAACAAGTAATGTAAAAGCTACTGCTTGTATAATCATATGATTATGCCCTTTCTATACTACTTCAATAATGTGTATAATTTTTCTATCTCCGACTCGGTTCCCAGCTCTTCATTTGATAAATTCTGTATTAACTTATTCCTTAACTTTTCATCATGTATCAATTTTTGAATTCCTTCTGCAATTGCATTACCGTTCATCTCTACTATAATCCCGTTTTCTTCATGTTTTATTTGATCTTTAGCTGTACTGAAGTTTGTTACCACTATTGGTTTATGTAGTATTTTTGCTTCGTCTATTGCAATCGATTTCCCTTCAAATCTAGATGATTGAACATATATATCGGCTTCTTTTATATATGGATATGGATTTTCTTTCATTCCTAACAGAAAAAAATGCTCTTGGAGATGGTTCTCTTCTATCATTCTTGCTAGCTTATTCCGTTCCTCGCCTTCGCCAATGATATACCACTTTATTTCATATCCATTTTGAACAAGATTCTTACATGCCTTTACAGCAAAATCGAATCCTTTTTCATTGCTTAACCTCCCTACAGAAACAAGTTTTATCCCCTTATGCTTTATAGCTGCTTTTTCTTGCGACATTTTATAAATCATACTTGGAGATACTATGTTATGAATAACACCAATCTTATCCTTGTATATAGGAAATCTTTGTTTTAAAACATTCGCGCATTCTTCTGACACTGTTACGATATGATCTAATGAACGAAAATACTGCATGTCAAGGTTAGAATCCATTCCGAACTTATCATAGTCGGTATGGATAAAGCCAATTTTTTTGTTTGCCTTTACCTTATCTACACAAAAGTAAACGGGGTTCTTTTCTAAGTACCCAATTGCTACATCATATGTTTTATGAAGAGTTTGCAAAGATTGGGATAAATAACGCCAGACCCTTTGTTCGCAACGAGCACTGTTTTTCTCACTTTTAAATATGTAGCCTGCACAAACCCTCGATAAGGCGATATTGATTTTCCCTTGCCGCAAGCATTGCATAGTAGCTGCTTTTATGGACATATCAAACAACCGATACTCAGAAGGTTCTTCTAATATATTTACTTGGGTAGGTATTTTATTAAAGAATAAACCTTCGTGCTTAAATAGAAATAAATCTACATTATAACGAGAGTAATCAATCGTATTCAATAGAGAAATTAACGACTTCTCAGCTCCACCGCAGTTCAAATTATTAATAACAAATAATATGTCTTTTTTCATGCTAATCACCTTTTATAGAATTCCGTAGAGCTTGTTTATTTCTGTTTCGGTCCCTAATGTTTCTGTAGATAAATAGTTTATGAGTCTTTCTCGCAATTCTATGTTTTTAATGAGATTTTCAATTTCAGTTGCTATCCCTTCCTCGGACATATGAGCAATGATTCCATTAATTCCATGATGAATTTGATCTTTTGCAGTTTCAAATTTAGTTACTACTATTGGTTTATGCAGTATTTTTGCTTCATCGATTGCAATAGACTTCCCTTCATATCTAGATGGTTGTACATATATATCTGCTTTTCTTATATAAGGATATGGATTTTCTTTAACTCCTAATAGCTTAAAATGATTTGATAAATGATAGTCTTCTATCAACCTTTCTAATATATCCCGGTCATCCCCGTCTCCTAGCACATACCATTTAATCCTGTACCCTTTATCAAGAAGTAGCTTACAAGATTTCACTGCTAAATCTATGCCTTTTTCGCGGCTTAATCTGGCAACAGTTATTATGCTTGTATAATTGTTATCAAATAAGCCATCATCTTTTGTAGCCCTTTTAGATAAATTGTGTATCATCTGGGGTGCTACTATATTGTGTATAACCGCAATTTTATTTGTCAGATGTGGAAAATTGTCTTGTAATGATTTTGCACACTCATCTGAAACTGTTATGATATGATCAAGTCGTTCAAAATAGGCAGTATCAAATTTATAATCCATTCCTGAATCTGAATAGTTTGTATGAATCCATCCGATTTTCTTTTTGGCCCGCACTTTATCAATCACAAAATATATGGAGGATTTTTCAAGATATCCTATTGCTGCATCATACTCTTTTTCTAAAGTTCCAAATGATTTGCTTTGATATTTCCACGTATACTGTTCTGAAATGGCAGCTTCCTTTATTAATCTATTCTTAATAGCGAACATCAATCTTGCATACGCCAAGTTAACTTTTCCATTCTTTAAGAAGTTCCCTATTGAATGTTGGAATCCACGTGCAAATATCTGATAATCACTTGGCAGATCTAATATAGTTACTTCCTTCGGTAGTGAATTTATAAATATCCCTGTTTTACTGAATAGAAATAAATCCACATTATACAAACTGTAGTCTATTTGAGATAGCAAATTTACTAAGCTTTTTTCCCCACCACCAGCAGATAAACTAGGCATAACAAACAGTAGATTTTTTTTCATAATGTACCTCAAATTACTTATCCAATTCTTTTAAATATTCTACTGCTTTATAAGACATCTGTTTTATATTTGGGATAGATTGTTGTAATGTATGTCTTAATTCCTTTTCTTCTCTAACCATTTCATCAAATTTCGCTTTTAATTTATTGCTATCAGATATTTCTTTTATACCTAAAACCAATTTCTCTTCTCCAAATAAATCTTTAGCTATTCCTTTCGATTTTACACTATACCCTAATACCATAGTCGGAACGAAGTTAGAGTAAGCTGCTATCGTTGCATGCGTTCTAGCTCCTATGAAGAAACGCATTCTAGCTATATATCCCTTATATTGGATCGCGTTTAAGTTATCCGGTAACAGAATAACTCTGCCGGTATCCTTAAATTCTTCATAATATTTGGAAAGAACTTCGTAATCATTGTTCCCAGCTTCAATAACATGAGGGGTGAGGGCAATTGTCATATCTGTGGTATTTAAGATGTGATTCATTAACTCTCTTACAGCAACTTGGGAATCTTTATTTCTATTCCAGATAAGCGGACTAAAGTTGAGACCTATTGTGTTCCCTTCTTGCCATCCATGAGGTAATTCTAATTCCTCTTTTTCCATTGTAAAGGCAGGATCTGCACATAATTTAACATTATTCAAGCCCTTATTTTTCAACATATGATATGTAAGACTTTCACGTGCCAGTATTAAATCGAACAGTTTTAAATCTTCCAACTTTCGTTCAGACATATCCTCTTCACCTATAGAACATCCCCATAATACAAGCTTCTTCCCCTGCGTTTTTATTCTTTTATCAATCTCATACATTCCCGGTTGTTCCCCATAACAATAGTTATCCCCGCCTATAGACAAACATACATCTGTATCCTCTATATGCTTTATAATGCTATGATGGATTTTTCCTAATGCATAAGACTCATCATTGAAAAACTTTACTTTCAATGATGATACCAACCAATCATATGAATACTTTTTCAAGCTGCGGCTAGAGCCATCATATATACTATCTAGTTTATTTATTATCTTGTCTGTTTCAGGTCTATCTGATGCTAAATACACTTTCACCCCATCTATTTTTTCTTTTATAATATTCGTAGAAGATCGAACAATCGCTTCACATCCTCTATTTAGGCTGCCACCATGAGCAAACATCATAATCTTCACACTAAATTCCTCCAATTTTATCTATTTCTAAATCTACTATAAAAAGTTACAACGTATAATCCTATAATAAATTTTCTTTTAATCATACGTATTAAAAATTTCTCATATCTTCCGAGAGTATCATAAACTGCCTCACAGTATAGTGGTAATGCTTCTCTAACATATTTATTTCGTATCATACTTTTTACGTATTTATATCTCTTGCTAAAACTCATATCTTTAGATGGTTCAAAATAAATATAGATGTAGGAAAGTACACTGTTTATAAACTTTATTGATTTCAGTTGACGTACCTTTAACTTGTCAATTTTATCAATATACACCCTCGGCAATTCCATAGTATACACTTCTAGAGCTCTCTTAAAATAATCTTTTTCTACTATGTTTCTAGTAGCACTGCCTGTTACCTCTCTATAATGGTATCCAGCATAATTTATATATTTCATACTAGTTGCATTACTAAAGAATTCAATGTTAAACATTCCGTCTTCTCCTAATGTAACTTTCTCCGGAAATTTCACATCATTTTCATTTATTATTTTATTTTTATAAATTTTATTCACAGCAGTATTTAAATGATCTGTCTTAAGAAAATAAGGCAATAGCTCTTGATCTATATATTCATTTTTAAGAACAGTATCTACCGGAAATGGATATTTTATTGCTACCTTATGTCCTTCCATTTCGCCGTTAATATTTGAAATAACTACATCACAATCATCTTGCTTTGCAGAGTTATACAATATTTCATACATCTCTCTCTCTATGTAATCATCAGCATCAACAAATCCAACATATTCCCCAGTTGCTACACTCAACCCTTTATTCCTTGCAATACTTACACCCTGATTTTCTTGATTTATAAGTATTATTCTATGATCTAGTTCTTTATAACTCTCAATAACTTCTCTACTATTGTCCTTCGAACCATCATTAATAAATATAAATTCACACTGTTGAAGTGTTTGATTTAAAAGTGATTCTACACATTGTGTAATATATTTTCCTGCATTATAAACCGGTATTATTACACTTACTTTTATGCTCATGCCTAAATCCCGCCTCTATCAGGAAACCCTGCATTATAATAACAAATTATTATCTCCTAAATAATTTGTTTTAGGTTTCTATAACTTTATATAACTTATTTAACTCATAACTATTACTATAATCCCTACTTTTTAAATGATGAATCAATGTATTTCTGAGTTTATCATCTTTATATAGAGTTTCAATTCCTTTAACTAACCCTTCAATACTTGAATCACATATTACACCTTCAACCCCATCTTCTAACTGACTAGCTGCAGTAGGATAATTCGTAATCAATATAGGTCTCTCAAGTATTTTAGCCTCTGTAACTGTAACTGCTTTTCCCTCATATCTAGACGGTTGTACGTATAAATCGCATGCCTTCATATACGGATATGGATTGGTTTGCTTGCCTAATAATATAAAGCTATCTTCTAAATTGTTCTTTTCTATTAGTTCTTTAAGAGTAGCTTCATCTGAGCCATATCCTATCACATACCACTTTATATTATTAAATCCCTTATCATGTAACATTCTAAGTGCTTTTATAGCACGATCAAACCCTTTGGCATACGATAATCTTCCAACCGATACGATATTAAAAGTACAATTATCTTCCTTATTAAAATCTACAACATTAGTAGCCATTTTCCGAATAAACTCTGGTGAAGTAATATTTTCTATAATCAAGATTTTCTCTTTCAATGATGGATATACAGTCAAGAACGCTTTTGTGCATTCATCTGATATAGATGCAATATAATCAAACTTACTCCACATAGTAAGATCTATTTCATTATCAATTTCTAACGTACTGTAATCTGTATGGATCCAAGCTATCTTTTTATCAGCATTTACATTATCAGCTAAAATATCGTGTGGCCATGCATAACTAATTGCAAAGTCATACTTTTTTTTCTGTTTAGGCAAGAAGTATGATACATATTTTGAAACAAGCTGCATCTGAATGTATCCGGATCCTTCTTTTAATTGCCTTTGTTTTGATTTTCTACCTGCGATATACTTGCTTACTATTCTTATAATTGATGCTAAAAAATAACCTTCTTGTATACATTGCCTAATGGATTTTCTAAATACGGTGTATTTACCTATTTGCGGTAACACATTAACTTTATCAGGGATTAAATGAATGAAATCTCCTGTGTGATTTAATATTAGTAAATCTACGTTATATGTGTTGTAGTCAAAGGTTTCTAGCATATTAATTAAGCTTCTTTCCGCACCGCCAATTTCCATATCATAAATAGAAATTAAAATATTTTTCTTCATGTAATTCCCCGCGTTCATATTTTGTTCTTTATATGAGTGAAATCATTATACATTATGAAATTTTATAGACGACACTTTCACATGAACCGCTTCAACTAGTGCGATTGATACATACGTTTTCTCGTTTATTTACAAACAGTGTATTTGAAGGAATCTGTCCTTTTACAACACTTCCAGCGGCTATCACAGTATTATCACCTATAAACGTATCTCTCAATATAACTACATTAGAACCAATCCACACATTCTCTCCAATCTTTACTTCACCTTTTATTAAGTGACTATCTTCAATGTTCTTATAATTATGATCATGGTCATTAATACTTACATTTGGAGCTATCTTTGTATTTCTTCCAATTGATATTTTATTTATACAATTAATGTTACAGTTATCATTAATGAATACTTTCTCACCTATATCTAGTACCCCATTAAAATCAATACGAATACTCGTATTTCTTCGAACAAACACAAATTTTCCAATATTAATTTTTGAATGCTTATTAAAAATCTCTATCCTACTTTTGGTTTGGAGTGCAAAGATTGAGCAATTTATATTACGGAAGTATATTAACTTATAGAAAGCGCCTCTTAATACACCGATTAAGTGTGAAATATTCATTAACACCGCAAAGTATAACCCTCTGTTACGACTTTCTGTAACTAGCGTCTGGAATATTTTTTTAAGTATATTAATCATGCATTTTCTCCTTAAAAACTTCTTTTTGCCCCACATGTTTTCTTAACTTAGCAATATTATCCCCACCTATGATTTTTGCTAAAATTAATTTTATTTTACTCTTCATCCGCGCTTTAGGTGGTAACCAGCTCTTATAAAAATGATGCATAGCATATGTATTTTCCGTTATAAATTTTCTGCAATTAATATAGTCATATGGTGAGAAATATGTTTGTGGGTAGAAAGTTCCCATCCCTTCTATTTCTTGATACTCTCCGTTTGTTTCTAATCCTAGATTTTTTAATATCTTTGTCACAATAGCTACATTCGTCAAATCATCATAGCTACCATCCTCTTTAATAAAGTCCTTCTCTTCATATGAATCTAGAAATGTTTTTATAAGCTTATTTTCTTTAGCCGCTCCTATTGTGCTTGTAGCTATGTAATTTTCTTGTTCAAATCCCCAAAATGAATCAAGATATAATAGATCATTAAAAGATTTAAATACCTCCACATCAGTATCCAAATAAATACCGCCATAAGAATATAAAGCATGCACTCTAACATAATCACTTACAAATGCAAATTTGCCAGCTTTGTATGCCTCTTTTACATATAAATTACAGTTTATATCAAAATTATCTTCATTCCATTCTATTATTTCATATTCTGGTAGATTCTTTTTCCAACTCTTTATACATCTTTTGACAATATCAGGTTTGTCTTTTCCTCCAAACCAGCAATAATGTATAGTCCTTGGTATTTTTTTAAGTTTTTTCACTTTAAAGCCTCCTCTTTAAAGTAGGAAGTCCCCTTTTTTATGCTCCATTTGTTATACTTATTCGAATATAATTCTAAAGTTTTATGAAATTACTTCCATATCCAACGCCTGTAAGGCTTACTACACATTCATAGTAGAAATACATAAGATAGAATAATAAAATAGCATAATAAATAAGCTTTTGATCTTTTTTCGTAAATAATTTTACAACCCAAGAAATCAATATTAATTGATACAATCCAAAATAAATAGAAAATCTAGCAAATATCCAGTTTTGTGTTGAGATAATCATAAAGACAAGCCCTAATATAGACATATTTACAACAGCATCACTTTCGGGAAACAACTCTCTTAATCTTTCTTTCCCTAAGTAAGCGAGAAGAATTGGTGCAGCATAAACAATAACCCTGACTATATTGGCACCGCCCTCAGAAAAGTTTTTATACTCACTATATTGACTATTTTCTATAACCGTAAATAAAGCATCCATAAATTGATTAAATCCTATTACGATAAGTACCGCACAAACGAGAAGAATATACGTTTGCTTTGACCAGGCTTCTTTCCTAACTATAAAATAAATAGGAATGAGGATAAGTGCAGTCTGGTGTACAGTTGATGCAAGTAGGATAATTAAAATATACTTTTTCCAATTACCTTCAAATATATATTTTGTTGCAGCAAATACAATTGCAGCTGCCAAAAATTGCCTTATCCCATTCATTGAAGTTAAATACATACCACCTGTTACATAGACATATAAACTTAACTCAAACATTCTTGCATATTTATATAAAACAAGCACGATTAATACATTTGTAATTAATGCTGTTACAAAAATCAGAAGTTGCGGATCATGGGAAAAATTTTGTAAAAACATTTGATAAATATTAAATCCAATGTCCTTTTCCGACTTAATAGTTTCCCAGCTAAAATTCAAAGTAGCATATGAATGCATATAGGCAAAAGTATCTCCAATATTATTACGAAGACCAGATACTAATATTAAAATTGTCGTAGCGCAAAATGCTAAAAATTTATTCGGTTGGACAAAAGATTCTACCGTAACAGCCGGTCTAGAAAAATACCTTGCAAAAAAAGAGAAAAAATAAACTAAAGCAAGATTCACCCATAACACTTTCATTTACCAATCACTTCCACATCTTAAGCATATATTACTACATTCCTATTCTTTTTATTTATACTTCTCTTTGTTTTATTTACTCTTCAAAACAGTAGCTCTATCTGTGTTCAGAATATAACAATAAAGTAAAAAACCAAATGGCGTTGCTAGAAAAGTAGTCCATTTACACGGTGACTCTTTTAAAAACCTATAGTTTTTTATTATCAAATTACTAGACACATAATGCATACACTCTCGAAACCTGTCTTTAAATGAAGGTGCATATCGCATAGCAATTTTTCTAAAAAAAGAAAAACCACGTGGATTTTTCTTATACTGCTTAATAATGTTCATACTTGATCCATCATCTAAATATTCTACAAAGCACAACACTTCATTCATAATAAGTAAAGGACATTCTTGATCAATAACAATATACTTATAACTAAGTGGACAATACTTTTCCCCTGGAAATATTGGATAAGGCGGGGAGTTACGTGTAAGTTCGGATCGATATACAAGTTTTTTATCACCTTTTACTTTATGTTTCACATATAAATCTGAAAGTTTAGATGTTCTTAAATCAGACGGCATCTTTGTTCCAATAATATTTCCATTCTGATTTGCATCCAATCCAACTATACCAGCATAACGATCACTTCCGTTTTGTTCCCAAAACGAAAGAATTTTCTCCACAGCATCATCAGCCATATAATCATCAGAGTCTATACAAACATTTAGTTCTGTGTTAATTAATTCATAAGCTGTATTGTGAGCCCCGTGCATTCCTTGATTTTCTTGATAGTGATAACGAATTGGAACTAAGTCCTCTGAAATCCACTTTTCCACAAGTTCTTTTGTGTTATCTGTAGATCCATCATCAATGATTAACCAAATAAAGTCTTTAGAAGTCTGTCTTTTCAAACTGTCATAACATAGATGTAGTGTATATGCACGATTAAACGTAGGTGTAAAGACCGTTAAAGTAGGACCCATCAAAAAAACCTCCAGAAATCTAAGTTTGTTTTACATTTAACTATGAATTAAATAATAATCCGTTAGCCATTTCGCCATCGTAGCGGTATCATATCCGTTTTTACTTAATAAATCAGATGTATCTTCATGTTCATATGATGAAGTAAGAATTTTTTTTGCCCACACTTCTGGCGTTTCCTTTAAACTTACAAATTCTATTCGACCTGACACATCTGTTTCATCTGTTATCGAATCGGATGCAACACATTTTAAGCCGGCAGCCTGCGCTTCAACCAATACAACAGGTAACCCTTCAAAAAGCGAAGGAAACAGAAATAAATCGAACCCTTGCATAAGGTACGATATATCTCCTCTAACCCCTAAGAACCTCACATGAGACGATAAACCTAAGGCAGCCACCTTCTTTTCTATCAATGGTCGTAATTGACCATCCCCTACCATAACAAGCAGGGAATTAGGATTCTTATCGTGCACAGCTTTAAACACATCAATTAGGAAATCATGATTTTTTTGCTTATTAAATCTTCCGATATGTCCTAATACTAATTTATCTTCTGCACCTATTTCTTGCCTTATTTGCTCCCTAATTTCTTCATCATATTTAAACTCCTCTACATTAACTGCATTGTTCAGAACGGTTACTTCCTCAGATTCACATACCTTTCGTCCAAATAACCATTGTCCTGCATTTTTTGAACATGCAAAATACTTGGTAGGATTATCCTTCATAGAAAATCTCGCATACAAACGAAAAGGTAGCTTTATATCTATACCCAAATCACTTAAATGACTATGCGCAATACGGCAAGGAACACCCGCACGTTTGGCTGCTCCAAGTACAAAACTACTATTTTCGTTAATGTGAGAATGTACTACTTTATATTCAGGATGAGCAAGAAAGAATTTATCGAGTAATTTGAAATATAAACGATAATTACCAGGCCTTATTTGCGGCATTCGATAAATTCTTCCACCAAGACTCAATATCTCATCATCATAATGCCCTTTTTCTTCTCTATGTACCATGAAATCAAACTGTATCTTATTGCGATCAAGCTTTCGATAATAATTCATTAACATCGTTTCAAGCCCGCCACGATTCATGATTGTTACTACTTGCAATATACGATTAGGTTCCAATATTCTCCCCCTTATCTAACTATTTTTCTAAGTTTATCAATTACTACTAAAATAAAATAAAATCCTAGCGTGAATCGGAATTTTGCACAAAAATAAAATACCCTCCAAGCAATTGAAAAATATTTAATTTCAAATTGCCTAAAGGATTGTTTGATGCGTTTATCCTTTAATATTGAATGTAACCTACTGATTTTCATCAAAGTAGATCCCTTATTTTCTTTGCTTATTGTGTTTAAGCCAAGCCCTAATGTACTAAGACATATGCGATTATTTAAGGCTATATAAAAATCTTTTTCCATTTCTTTATTATCTAAGAAGCTTTCAATTATACCGTAAAGATTAAACCACTGATTCATTAAATTAGGCTTATAAGACGATGTAACTGATGTAGTGTTTACCCTCCAATAATGATAATAAGGTTTATTTATAAAAACAAAAGTGTTTGCATAATAAAAAGCGTATATATTAAAGAGAGAATCCTCATTAGTCCCTATTTTGCTAAGATCTACAAATTCAAGATTATTTTCTTTAAGAATATCTAAGCGATATAGCTTTGACCACACTGTTCCCCATGCATCGAGAAGTTCTGGATTTGCTATTTCTTCATTTAAAGGACCAATCAAACGTCTCATAACTTTTAATTGAACTTCTTTATTGTGATAACACACCTTTTCAGGAAGGTTGAACTCTTTTATCTTTGAATGACTACCAAACTCTCGAACATATGTACACATAACAATATCAGCTTTTTCATCAACAGCGCTTTTATACATTGACTCATACATATCTTTATCTACCCAATCATCTGGATCAACAAAACCAATATATTCCCCGTTTGCCGCGCGTATCCCCTCATTCCTAGCTGAAGAAACTCCTCCATTTTTCTTGTCTATCGTCACAATACGACTATCTTTTTTTGCATAATCATAAAGTATTTTTGCACTTCCGTCTGTTGAACCATCATTTACAGCTATAATTTCTATATCATTAAAATTTTGTGATAATAAACTATCCAAACATCTACTTAAGTATTGTTCAACATTATATATAGGAACTATCACACTTATTTTTGGTTTCATCTACATCCCTCAACATATATTGTGTATAAATATTATTCAATTCATTACTTACTTGGTCGATCGAGTATTTTTTTACTCCATTTACATTTTCAATCCCAATCTTTTCACGCAGTGCCCTTGAATGAATACACTCTAGTATTCGTGAGGCAAAAAGCTCTACCTCTGTAGGTGATACAAGATAACCATTTATTGTATCCATTATAAGCTCCCTATGCCCTCTATTATAAGTAGCTATAACTGGAAGACCGCAAGCCATAGCTTCCATAATGTTAACAGGCAAACCTTCTCGAAGACTAGATGCAACAGCAACATCACATATTGGTAATAATTTAGCAATATCTGTTCGATATCCAAGAAAATGAACCATCTCAGCAATTCCAAGCTCAATAGCCAAGTTCTTACAATCTTCCATTAATGGACCATTTCCCGCAAGTAAGAGCTTTGCATTAGGTGCCTCATCCTTTAGTAGGGCTAACGAATGAAGTAAAAATTGCTGATTTTTATTTGTGTTAAATTCAGCAGCATAAAACATTAGGAAATCATTTGGTTTGTAACCAAATTTCATCTTTAAATCTTGTTTATATTCTTCTTGTACCAATTTAAATTGTTTTGTATCTACACCTATTCCATGAACATGTTCAATGCAATTTGCTTTAAATCGATGTTTCACTGCAAGATTGTAATCTTCCGTATTGATTGTTATGAGACAATCTGTATAAGAAGCTAATCCTCTTTCAATTGGATAATATGCAAGCCAATTTATAAGGGGAGCGCCCTTACAAAAATGAAATCCATGAGCTGTGTAAATCACCTTTGTTCCTTGTCTTCTTGCTTTTCTTGCAGCTAAGCGGGCAAGAACTCCTCCCATAGGTGTATGACAATGAATAATGCTGTACTTATTTTTATTGATAATTGATGAAAGCTTCTTATATGCCTCGAAATTTTGCAGTTTAAAAGGTGATCTCTGAATAGGAATATCATATTTTTTATGTACGTATGGAAGGTGCATGTTACCACTTGCAGCAACATGTACCTCCCATCCCTGCTCTGCAAACCATTTCATATATGGTAAATGAAATGCTTTAAAATGGTAATCTACTGTTGCACAAAACAACACTTTCTTAGGCAATTCAATCACACACCCATTTAACTATATTTTTGATTCAAGTACAGCTTCTTCAAATCGTTAATTCAATGTTGGCACTAATACTTTCGAAGCGTTATGTCTATTAGCCAGATCTAATAATATGTTTCGTAATTCTTCTTTATCCAAATTAGAGTGTGTAGAGATAATCTTTTCGATTTCTTCTATATAAATATTAGTTTCTTTTCCTACATAAATTCTCGGATAAATTTGTTGTTCAATCATTTCATCATCTTTTAATAGCTCTTCAAAAAGCTTTTCTCCCGGTCTCATTCCGGTAAATTCTATTCCAACTTCTTCAACAGAATTTCCTGATAACTTAATTAAATTTTTTGCCAAATCGACAATTTTTACTGGTTCTCCCATATCTAATACGAAAATTTCTCCGCCCTTAGCTAATGCTCCCGCCTGCATAACTAGTCTTGATGCTTCTGGAATGGTCATAAAGTAACGAACCATATCAGGATGCGTAACTGTAACTGGTCCGCCATTTTGAATTTGCTTCTTGAATAATGGGATTACACTACCTCTACTTCCTAATACATTTCCAAAGCGAACGGCAACAAACTTTGTTTGACTTATTTTATTTGTATATTGAACAATCATTTCAGCCAATCTTTTCGTTGCTCCCATGACATTTGTTGGATTTACTGCTTTATCAGAAGAAATCATAACAAACGTCTCAATATCGTGCCAACTTGCTGCTTTTGCAACATTCATCGTTCCCATCAAGTTATTTTTTACAGCTTCTTCTGGATTATATTCCATTAATGGGACATGTTTATGTGCAGCAGCGTGATAGACAACATGTGGACGATATTTATTCATCACTGACATCATTTTCTTACTATCTTGTATATCCGCAATTTCCGGAATAAATGTAATCTCCGTATTGCCATATAGCTCTCTCAGCTCCATTTCAATGGAGTAAATGCTATTTTCACCATGGCCTAATAAAATCAACTGCTTTGGATTAAATTTCGCCACTTGTCTACAAATCTCTGAACCAATTGAACCACCAGCACCAGTCACTAAAATCACTTTGTCAGTAATGTATTCAGAAATGCTATTCATATCCAGTTCAACCAGACTACGTCCTAACAAGTCTTCCACTTGAACATCTCGGAATTCATTAACTGAAACTTTCCCTGTTACTAAATCTTCTAGCATAGGAAGGATTTGCGTCTTTGCTTTTGTTTTTGAGCACTCTTTAAAAATGGCGTTCAATCCTTTTTTTCTAAGCGAAGGGATCGCAATTATAATACTCTCAATATTAAGTTCTTGAACAACGCGCTCAATTTGATTTACTCCCCCAACGACTGGAATTCCTAGAATATCAAGGTTATGCTTCTTCACATTATCATCAATAAATGCAACAGGTAATAATTCTGTATCATTGTTCTGTAGCAATTGTCTTACAACCATTGTCCCAGCAGAACCAGCTCCAATAATTAAGGTTCTCTTTTTCATATCACCATTTTTAAAATACGCATCCCGAAACATCCGCCAAATAAAACGGGACCCGCCAATTAACAAAATATGTATCATCCAAGTTATAGCAAGTAATCGAAAATAGACTTCGTGTATCACTACTTTTTGTACCAAAGCTGTAGTAACTACAGAAAATGTAATAGCTTTAAAAATAATTAATAATTCCCCTATACTTGCATATTCCCATGCCTTTTTATACAACTTATAAATAAAAGCAAAAAAATGATGGCTAAAGAGTAAAGTTATTGAACTAATTACAGATGTTAATGTAATAACTCGAAAACTACCATTTACAAAAAAATAACTAAAAAATATCGCACTCAACACTATAAGTGAATCCATCAAAAGCAATAACGGCAGCCTTTGCCGGTACGTCATATAATTCCCACCTTTTTAATCATTACTTAAAAAAATTAAAACTTTTAACTATGAGATCTTTTCAAAAACCCCATAGTTAAAACCTTTAATAAAATTTGGGCATTTAACCCACCCTCACACCACACTCTTGACGACTAGCATCTAAGGTTTATTTCAACCCACAGTATAGCCGAGTACCTCCATTGATATTGGTAAGGAGACATCACCATATTTAACCTTTCAAAAGAACCATCTTGTACTTTATAAAGAACAAGATGATGTGAAATCTTTTTATCTCGTTAAACAAATAATCTTTATATTTACAGGATACTCTTATATATTAGTTAACATTCATTTTTACACTTCTCAATTGAGCAACTAATTATCATTCGAATTTCCTTTATAAGATACTGTATTTTATAGAATTTGCCGATGAGTGACTTGTAAAAGACATTTCATTCAACTTATATAATCTCATTTTGATTTTTCAATATACAAGTCTCTACTATGCAGAAAAAGTGACCTGCACTTGCTTTTCTCTCTAATTTCCACTATGTTGTAGTAGAAAAAAGCTCCAACTGCTACGATGCATAGCCAGTGCTCTCCCCTGCCTAAAAAAGAATGGTTTTTTGTCTTTTTAATTCATATATCTATATACAAAAAAATTTATCTCTTATTGTTTAATATAGCTCCTACTAATTTTCCTTTTGTAAAACTTAGTAATCTTTTAGCTTCAATCGCATCCTCATTCATAGTACGGTTATAGTTTACTACTAATAGTGCCCCGTCACATCGATCAGCTAAAATACTTGTATCTGCTACCTCTAAAATCGGAGGAGAGTCAATTAATATGATGTCATACTGATCCATTACTTTTTGAATTAAATTCTCCATTACCACCGAACCAAGCAACTCAGCGGGATTAAGTGGAACTGGACCACTTGTTAATACATGTAGTCTTCCAATTCCCGTTTTCTTTACAGCCCCCTCCATTACTTTTTTTCCACCCAAAACACTTGTTAACCCAATTGTATTTTCAAGCTGGAATATTTCATGAATTGTTGGCTTTCGTAAATCAGCATCAATTACTAATACCTTTTCACCTTGTTGAGCTATGGAAACAGCCAAATTCGCTGCAATAGTTGATTTTCCTTCCCCAAATCTTGGAGAGGTAATAACTATGGTTTTATCTTTACCATTGATAGATGAAAACTGAAGATTGGTACGAATTGTACGATATTCTTCAGCAATTTTGGAATTTGGCACAGTATTAGTAACTAGGCTTTCTTTCTTTCTTTCGTCTCTTTTTCTTCTGTATTTGAAAACCATTTGCCTAACCTCCCTAGTGATATAAATTTCTTTTCACTGTATTTATCTATCATACTTCTCTCATTTATTTTAGAAATGCTTCCTAAAGTAGGGATATCTAATAATTTTTCAATAGCTCGTTCTGACTTAATCGTATCATCCAAGGAATCTAGTAAAAAAACAAAACCAACACTTAATAACAAACCAACAATGAAGGCAGTCATTATCGTTTTAATATGATTTATGTTTATTGGTACAGAGTATTTATGTTCTGTTGCTTCTGTTAAAATGCTAACACTATTAAAATTTAATATACTTGCAGCCTCTTTTTTATAAACAGCCGCTGTAACATTTGCAATTTTAGCAGCCATTACTGGATCCTTATCAACCACATTGATCTTCACAACTTGCGAACCTTGTACATTTTCAGTGCTTATTTGTCCACTTAACGCACTTGCTGGTCTATTAATATTTAATTCTGCAGCGACTTTCTCCATCACAACAGGTTCATTTACTAATACTTTTAGTGTATTCATAGATTCATTATTTGCTTGAATAAGTATTCTAGTCGAAGATGTGTATACTGGAGTTTTTAAGAAGATACTATAAATCGCTCCCACTAACATAATCGTTAGTGTAACTACAATAATTACCCATTTTCGTCTTCTTATCACAGCAAATAAATTTTTAAGATTTATTTCCTTTTCCATGGTTTCCCCCTACATTTTTTATAAATGAATTTGACCTTTTAATCCAAATTCACTCATAAATCATTTTTATGCACAGTTTATTATGCATAAAACCATCGCTTAATAAAACACAAGTGTTCTATTTAAAATAAATTTTAGTTCTTTATACAGAACAAGTCAACATAAATATTCTATATAGACTTCTCCCTCTTATACAGATTCTTATTCTTTTCCATTACTATTCAATATTGTTGTTCTGAAATTAATAAAACCTCTTTTCATACTAATAATTCTTCTACGAAAGCTCCAAATAACAATCTATATAAATCCATTTTGATTTTTCGACATATAGATTACTACTATGCAGAAAAAAGGAATCTGCATTGCCTTTTCCTTCCCCCATTCAAGACCTAATTCTCTTTACATCATTAGAATAGCCGTCAACCACACCAAATAGCGGTACACGATCCCTTCCTATTAAATTAGGAAACGTTCTTTCAAGTCCTGCTCCTTTATCTCGTTAACTTTCTCATTATTAAATCATAATTTCTCTAAACAAATTATTTTATATATTCCAAAAGTCACTATTTATAAAACCCCTTTATTTACCTATATTTAGACACATTTACCAATATTATTTTTCGGAAATTTATGTTAATTTTACTTAGTCAAGTGTGCCATTACTTGACTAAGTACCCTAAGAAGCCCCGATACCTGTAGTATCAAGGATTCCCCCCTTAATAAAGAGTCATATATTGATCGCATTCTGAATATAACCTAACCTTTTAGACACTCTCACACCATGCTGTAAAACTGGGAAAATAATATCAAAATATCAATATGCAAAATTGCATATTATCTACCTTTAATATTATGTTATCTTTATATCGTAATATATATCTACTTTTGTATTTGTAATGTCATAACCTAAAGAATTAAAATGTTTGATTAAGAAACTGTCATCTTGTCAAACAACAACAAAAAGTCCTGATGCCCTACTTCATCAGGGCTTTTTGTTGGTTATCTAAGCCAACTTACATATTCCTCATCAAAACACACTTACCTGTCACATAAATTCAGTTCCCATAACAATAATAAAACATCATAAGTAGAACGTTTTGTAATTATATTGATAATAACACCACTAGTTGACTTTCCTAAATAACATTCAAATTGTACAAAACTTAAGCCCCCTTTATCCACTTACATTTGGACACATTTACCAATATTATTTTTCAAAAGTTTATGTTAAATTTACTTAGTCAAGTGTGCCATTACTTGACTAAGTACCCTAAGAAGTCCCGTATACCCCGGGGCTTCTTTTTTTATGTATTACTAACTTAATCTACAAAACATTATATTCCCTTCAAAAGGCATTGCATTTAAAAAGTATTTTATCCATAAAAAAAGCCCCGATACCAGTATAAAGTGTACCCTTTGTAAAGGACATTTAAAAAAAAGCCTAGGCAGTTTTAAGAAGATGATTCCTGAATTGAATAGGGCTCATCTTTTTTAAATTCCATTGGCATCTGTCGTGATTGTAATATTTCAT